>JAGNYO010000008.1 GCA_017984895.1 Sphingobium sp.
GTAATATCGCGTTGCGCTATACGGGGCTTTACCCGGAAAATGTGCGCAGGCTGGTTGCGATAGAAGGGCTTGGTCCTTCACCCAGGCAGTTGGCAAAGCAGGCGGCGATTCCGGCGTTCGAGAAAATGCGCACGTGGATCGACGAGCAGCGCGCGATGAGCAGCCGCCAGCCGCGGCGCTATGCCTGCGTCGAGGAGGCCTTTGAGCGGATGATGCAGGAAAACCCGCACCTTTCGCCCGAGCGCGCCCGGCATCTGACCGTGCATGGCATGAGCCAGAACGAGGATGGCAGCTATAGCTGGAAGTTCGACAATTATGTGCGGGTGTTTCCGCCTGTCGACCTGCCCCAGGCTGAGCTGGAGCAGCTATGGCAGCGTATCACCTGCCCAACATTGCTGGTATACGGGAAGCAGAGCTGGGCCTCCAACCCCGCCGAGGATGGGCGCGCGCGGCATTTCCGCAATGCTCAGGTATCGCTCTATGACAATGCCGGGCACTGGGTGCATCATGACCGACATGACGATTTTGTCACGGAAATAGAGCAGTTTCTGGCGGACGAATAAGCACCGCCCGCCCCCGTTCTGCGCCAACAAAAAGGGCCGCTCCCCTGAAGGGCGACCCTGATTGTGTGCCGGTGATTCGCTGGTTCAGCCGACGATATCTTCGTTGCGGAAGAAATAGGCGATTTCGGTCGCCGCGTTTTCTTCGCTGTCGGAGCCATGGACCGAATTGGCCTCAATCGACTCGGCGAACAGCTTGCGGATCGTGCCCTCGTCGGCATTTTCGGGGTTGGTTGCGCCCATGATGTCGCGGTTGCGCTTGACGGCGTTCTCGCCCTCAAGCACCTGCACCACGACCGGGCCGGAGATCATGAACGCGACGAGATCGGCGAAAAAGGGGCGCTCCTTATGGACGCCATAAAACCCTTCGGCCTGCTCGCGGCTCATGCGGATACGGCGCGAAGCAATCACGCGCAGACCCGCTTCCTCCAGCTTGGCGGTGATCGCGCCGGTGAGGTTGCGGCGGGTGGCGTCGGGTTTGATGATCGAAAATGTGCGGGTAACGGCCATTTTGAAAAGGCTCCACTGATTGATCCGGTATGGAATGGCGGGCGCTTTAGCGGCGTTGCTGCGGCGCGGCAAGGGGATTAATCATGGGAGGCTTACGGCCCCTCGATCCACTTGCGGCCTTCCTGTCGCCAGAAGCGGGGCGTTACCGCGTCCCGCCCTTTCAGCGCCCGCCAGCAATCGCGCGCGGCGGCTATCGTCGCCGCGTCAAAGAAATAGAAGGCGCGCTCGAAGCCGAGCGCGGCATCGCGCCATACCCCGTCCGTCAGCGCAATGGAGCTGGCGGCGTTGGCAGGGGTATCGGGCGCATCGGCGCACAGCAGGATCGGCTGCATCGCCTCGTCGCCGTCGCCCGCCAGCCCATGCGCGAGGAAACTATCCGGCCGCGCTTCCCACAGAGCGCGCGAGATGCGGGAAAGCGAACCCTCGCGACCATCCACCACCAGCAGGCGCCCGCCCTCGTCCATCAGCTTCTGCGCGATGGCGGGTAGCACCTGTTCCGCCTGATCGTGGCTGAGCTGATAGAAATCGACGCGCATCAGACCATCAGTTCTCGAACTTGTCTGCTACCAGACGGTCGAGCAGGCGCACGCCATAGCCGGTGGCGCCCTTGTCCCATGTGCCACCGGGCTTGTCGGCCCAGACCATACCGGCGATGTCGAGATGCGCCCACTTGACGCCTTCGTCGACGAAACGCTTGATGAACTGCGCGGCGGTGATCGAGCCAGCGAAACGCCCGCCGATATTCTTCATGTCCGCAATCGGGCTGTCGATCATCTTGTCATAGGCATCGCCCAGCGGGAAGCGCCAGAGCTTGTCGCCTGCGCCCTTGCCCGCGCTGAGCAGATCGTCCGCCAGCGTGTCGTCGTTACTGAACAGGCCGCCATGCTCGCTCCCCAGCGAAACGATCATCGCGCCGGTCAGCGTGGCGAGGTCGATCAGCGTCGTGGGCTTGTAGGTGCGTTGCGCCCAGGTAATGACATCGCACAACACGAGGCGACCTTCGGCATCGGTATTGATGACCTCGATGGTCTGGCCGGACATGGAGGTGACGACATCGCCGGGGCGCTGGGCATTGCCATCGGGCATGTTTTCCACCAGGCCGCAGATGCCGACGACGCGGGCCTTCGCCTTGCGTTGGCTGAGCGCGCGGATAACCCCCGCGACAGCGCCCGCGCCGCCCATGTCCCACTTCATATCCTCCATGCCCGCAGCGGGCTTGATCGAGATGCCGCCGGTATCGAACGTCACGCCCTTGCCGACCAGCACCAGCGGGGAGGCGGCATCATTGCCGGTGCCGTTCCACTCCATGGCGAGCACGCGCGGCTTGCGCACCGAGCCTTGCGCCACGCCCAGCAGCGCGCCCATGCCCAGCGTCGCCATCTCGGTTTCGTCGAGCACCGTGAGCGTGACGCCCAGCGTCTCCAGTATCCGGCACCGCTCCACGAAACTTTCGGGGTAAAGAATGTTCGCAGGCTCCGCCACCAGCTCGCGGGTGAAGCGCACGCCCTCTGCCACGGCGGAAAGATGCGCCCACTCGCCCGCGCAATCCGCCCCGCTCACCAGTTCAACTATGGCCAGAGTCGGTTTCTGCTTTTCAGGGAGCTTGGTGCGATATTTGTCGATCCGCCAGCCGCGCAGCTCCGCCCCCAGGGCAAATCGCGCGATGCCGGCCGCCGTCACCGGCCCGGCCGCCTCGAAGCTCACCGACGCGTGGGTCGCCCCCGATGTCAGCAGCCTGGCAGTGAGTGCTGCGCCGGCCTTTTCCATATCCGCCTCGCTTGCGCCGCCGACCCCGAGCAGCAGAACACGCCTGGCCTGACCGTCGATGTGCGCAAAGCTCTCGACCACCGCGCCGCATTCACCCGCAAAGCGCGCCAGCGCAACGGCCCCGGCAAGCGTGGTGGTTGAGGAGGTGGCGGGGATCTGTTCCAGCCCGCCGGTTTTTACGACAAAGACCTGCGTATCGGCTTGCGCGGAACGGGACGAGGCAAAGCGAATATCCATCATGTTTCTTTCAGCGGAAATGGGTGCGTCCGTTTCGCGTTACACCAGCCATGGCGCACAGGTAAAGCCGCACGATCCGTGGCATATGGGATTGCGGGATCGCCCGTGATGCAATAGGCGGTCTGGCAGAGCCACATAGTCATGACCCAGCACAGCACCCCGCCTTTACCGCCCCCCTCACCAGAGCAGCGCCTGCGCCGCAGCATCCGGTATGTGGCCAGCCCGTTGTTGGCGGGCGCCGTCATGGTGGCGCTCATACCGATAGAGGCCGCATCGGCGAGCGAACAGGAAAGCGCCGCCGCACCGCCGCCCGTCGTCCTTGCGGCCCCTGACCCTGCCCCGGCTGCTGCGCCCGCCAGCGAACAGGAAATCGCCTTCTCCGCCGATCTGCTGGAGCATGACGACGAGACGGACATCGTCACCGCCACCGGCAATGTGCAGGTGATGCGGGAAGGCAACCGCCTGCGCGCGGACAAGGTCGTATGGAACCGCACTACGGGCCAGGTCGAGGCGACCGGCAACGTCTCGACCGTCGATGTGGAAGGCAATGTCGCCTATGGCGACCGGCTCGAAGTGACCGATACCCTGAAAGACGGCGTGGTCAACAACCTGCTGCTGGTAATGGCGCAGGGCGGCAGGCTGGTCGCGCGGCGGGGCGAACGGCGCAATGGCGTGTATATTCTCGAACAGGCGGCCTATTCGCCTTGCTCGGTCGAAGGAGCCAAGGGCTGCCCGAAAGAGCCGAGCTGGCAACTGAAGGCGGTGCGGGTGCGCTATGATCCCGCCGTCGGGCGGGTTTATTACAAGACCGCCAGCCTCGAATTGTTCGGCATCCCGCTGGGTGTATGGCCGGGTTTCTCCCATCCGGTCGGCGACAAGGGCGGCTCAGGCTTTCTGCTGCCCGATTTCCGCCTCAATGGCCTCAACGGGTTCGAACTGGCCCTGCCCTATTATCTCAAGCTCGCCCCTAACCGGGACATGACGATCACCCCGCATCTATTCACCAATCAGGGGCCATTGCTCGAAGGCAACTACCGGGCATGGATAGGGCGCGGCGCCTATAATGTGCTGGGCTATGTGACCAACAGCGTGCAGAGCGATGGCGGAGGTGGCGGGCAGGCTCGCAACCGGCAGTTTCGCGGCTATATCGAGGCCAATGGCTCCTATCGATTCAGCCCCGAATGGCGGCTTTACGGCTCGCTGCGCCGGGCAAGCGACCGCACCTTCCTGCGGCGCTACAGCATCAACAGCGATGACCGTCTGCGTTCCACCGTGCGGGTGGAGCGGATCGACAAGGACAGCTATTTCTCGCTCGCCGGCTGGTCGGTCCAGACCATGCGGCTCGGGGACAGCCAGCGCCAGATGCCCGTCGCCCTGCCGGTGATCGACTATCGTCGACGGTTGCCTGCGCCGCTGATCGGCGGGCAGGTGCAGGTGCAGGCAAACACCCTCGCCATCACGCGGGATAGCGGCCAGAACACCCAGCGCGCCTTCGTGTCCGCCGAATGGAAGCTGCGCACGCTGACAAGCATGGGCCAGGAACTCGCGCTGACCGCGTATACGCGCGGCGATGTCTATCACAGCAGCGATACGCTGGAAAACAGCATCGTCGCCTATCGGGGGCAGGCCGGCTGGCAGACCCGCGCCATCGGCGCCCTCGCCGCAGAGGCGCGCTGGCCCTTTATCGGCGAATTTCTCGGTGGCACGCAGCGCATCACGCCGCGCGTTCAGTTCGTCGCGGCGCCTCATCTCGCCAATCTCAAACTGCCCAATGAGGATGCGCGCAGCGTCGACCTTGAGGATAGCAACCTGTTCGCGCTCAATCGTTTTCCCGGTTATGACCGCTTCGAGGATTCGAGCCGCTTTACCTGGGGAGTGGAATATGCGCTTTCGCTCAAGGACTTCTCGCTGGAGAGCGTGCTTGGCCAGAGTTTCAGGCTGAACAGACGCCCCACCCTGCTGCCCGACGGCACCGGGCTTACCGATCGTGCCTCCGATTATGTCGGCAGGACCACCGTGCGCTATCGCGATTTTCTGGGGCTGACCCACCGCTTCCGGCTCGACCGGCGCAATTTCGCCGTGCGTCGCAACGAGATCGACGCGACCTTCGGCACACGGCGCACCTATGCGGTTATCAGTTATCTGAGGCTGAACAGAAATGTGACGCAGCAGCTCGAGGATCTGGCTGATCGCGAGGAGGTTCGGCTCGGGGCGCGGGTGGCGATCGCTCGTTATTGGTCGATCTTCGGCTCCACCGTCGTTGACCTCACGGACAGCAAGGAAGCGCCCGGCGTGACCACCGACGGCTTCGACCCCGTGCGCCACCGGTTCGGCATAGATTATCGCGACGACTGCCTCAACGCGTCGATCATTTGGCGGCGCAGCTATCAGGCCGCCGGTGACGCGCGCATTAACAACAGCTTTCAGCTTCGGCTGGCATTTCGCAATCTGGGCATATAAAGGTTGCGCGACGGGGGCAAAGTTCACTCAGCCATGGTTCATGATCATGGCGGTAAACAGCTCGGCCGAAACAGCATTGTGCGGAGAGTAGTGTTCTAGATGGTCAAATCGAAAATTGGCGCACTCCGGCGCGTCAGCCCGGCTTTCTCGACCCTGCTGGCAGCGGCGTCGTTTCTCGCGTTCGGCATGAGCGCTCCGCTCATTGCGCAGGATGCCAGCGATTCGCTCAAGCTGCCCGAGGATCTGACGATCTTCCAGGATCGGGACCCGAATCTGCACAAGCCCACCGCCGTGGTCAATGGCCAGATCATCACCAAGACGGATGTGGACCAGCGGCTTGCGCTGATCGTGCTGGCCAATGGCGGTAAGATGGCGGACGATGAGCTGGCCCGCCTGCGCCTTCAGGTGCTGCGCAATCTGATCGACGAGACGCTGCAAATCCAGGAAGCCTCAGCGAACGACATCCGCGTAGACAAGGCCGAGCTGGAGCAGAGCTTTGCCCGCGTGGCCGCCAATTTCCGCCAGGCTCCCAAGGATTTCGTCAAATATCTCTCCTCCAAGGGTAGCTCCGCCGCCAGCATATCTCGCCAGATAGAGGCGGAAACGGCTTGGAGCCGCCTGCTTCGTCGCAAGGTGCAGCCCTTCGTCAATGTGAGCCAGGAAGAGGTGAAATCGGTCATCGACAAGCTCAACGCCTCCAAAGGCGCGGACGAATATCGCGTCGGTGAGATCTATCTCTCCGCCACGCCGGAAAATGCCGACCAGATTTTCGCCAATGGCCGCAACATCATCGAACAGATTAAGCAAGGCGGCTCGTTCGCCGCGTATGCGCGCCAGTTTTCCGAGGCGTCCACGGCGGCGGTGGGCGGCGATCTGGGGTGGATCCGCGCCGGTCAGATGCCCGAAGAACTCAACAAGGCGATGCTGGAAATCCAGGTCGGGCAGATCGCGGGGCCGGTCGCCATTCCGGGCGGCTATTCGATCCTTTACCTGATGGACAAGCGCAAGGTGCTGACCGCGGACCCGCGCGATGCGATGCTGAGCCTCAAACAGATTTCTCTCGCCTTCCCGCAGGGGATGAGCGAGGCGCAGGCGAATAGCGTTGTCAAGAATTTCGGCGAGCAGATGAAGGCGCTGCAAGGCTGCGGCAGCGTTGCCGACATTGCCGCCAAGCTGAAGGCAGAGGTAATTGACAACGATAATGTCCGCATCCGCGATCTGCCCGCCGCGCTGCAACCCATGATGCTCGATCTTCAGGTTGGGCAGGCGACGCCGCCGTTCGGCTCGCGCGAAAGCGGTGTCCGCTCGCTGGTGATATGCGGGCGTGATGATCCGCAGGATGCCGGCGCGCCCTCCTTTGATCAGATCATGTCCCAGATCGAGGATGAGCGCGTCAACAAGCGTGCGCGCATCTATCTGCGCGATCTGCGGCGGGATGCGATCATAGATTATAACTGAGGCGATGACCGTGCCCGCCAGCCCCCCCGTAGCGATGCCGCCGCTGGCCGTGACTCTGGGTGATCCGGCGGGGATCGGGCCGGAGATCATCGGCAAGGCGTGGGCCGTGCGCGAGGCGCAGGGGCTGGCGCCCTTCTTCGTCGTGGGGTGCAGCCGGGCAATTTCGGCGGTTTGGCGCGGGCCGGTGATGCCGATCAGCACACCGGACGAAGCCGCCAGTATCTATCCCACCGCCCTGCCCTGCCTCGAGACGGAGCTTGCGGGCAGTGTTATCCCCGGCCAGCCCGATGCGGACGGCGCGCAATGCGCATTGCAGGCGTTGGAAATGGGCATCGGCCTCGCCAAATCCGGCGCGGCGGGCGCACTCGTGACCGGGCCAGTCGGCAAGACCCAGCTATACGCCATCGGCTTTACCCATCCGGGCCAGACGGAATTCATTGCCGAGCGCTGCGGCGTCGCGCGGGACAATGCGGTGATGATGCTTGCCGGGCCGTCGCTGCGCGTTATCCCCGTGACGGTCCATATGCCGCTGCGCGCCGTGGCGGACGCGCTGAGCATCGATCTTATCCGCACCCGTGCTGTCGTCACCGCCAAGGGGTTATGCCGCAATTTCGGCATATTGAAACCACGTCTGGTGGTTGCCGGGCTTAACCCCCATGCGGGCGAAAGCGGCAATCTGGGGCGGGAGGAAATCGACATCATCCTCCCCGCCATCGAGTCGTTGCGCGCGGACGGTATGGAGATCAGCGGCCCTTATGCGCCCGATGCACTGTTCCACGAGAGCATGCGCGAAACCTATGACGCCGCGCTTTGCATGTATCACGATCAGGCGCTCATTCCGCTCAAGACCCTGCATTTCGACGAAGGCGTCAACATGACGCTGGGCCTGCCGATAGTTCGCACATCGCCGGATCACGGCACCGCCTTCGGCATCGCCGGACATAATGTCGCCAGCCCCGGCGCGATGATCGCCGCGATCCGCATGGCGGAAAAGGCGGCACGCGCGAGACTGACGGTTACTGACAGCGCCTGTGCCTGACCTGCCGCCGCTGCGCGATGTCATTGCCCGCCACGGCCTGCGCGCCAGCAAGGCTCTGGGACAGAATTTCCTGCTGGATGAACAGCTTCTCGCCCGTATTGCCGCCATTCCGGGCTGCATGGAAGGCGCAAGCGTGTTTGAGGTCGGCCCCGGCCCCGGTGGCCTGACCCGCGCCGCGCTGAAGGCTGGCGCGCGGGTGAGCGCAGTAGAGATGGATCGGCGCTGCATCCCCGCGCTGGAAGAACTGGGCGCCGCTTTTCCGGGCCAGCTACAGATCGTCGAGGGCGATGCCATGGCGGTCGATGCGCGCGCGCTGGCGGGCGATGGCGCGCATATCCTCGCCAACCTGCCCTATAATGTCGGCACGCCATTGCTGGTGAGCTGGCTATCAGGGCCGTGGGCGCCATGGTGGGCGTCGCTCACCTTGATGTTTCAGCAGGAGGTGGCGGAGCGGATCGTCGCGCAGCCAGATACCTCCGCTTATGGCCGCCTCGCCGTGTTGGCGCAGTGGCGCTCCCACGCACGGATCGCGTTGAAGGTGCACCGCAGCGCCTTCACGCCGCCGCCCAAGGTGATGTCCGCCGTGGTGCATATTACGCCGGCCGACGAGCCAGCGGGGGTAAAGCTCGCCGTGCTGGAGCGCGTCACCGCCGCCGCTTTCGGCCAGCGCCGCAAGATGCTGCGCCAGAGCCTCAAAGCTGTGCCTGGTGCGCTGGAAGCATTGACGGAGCTAGGCATAGATACGCAGCGCCGCGCGGAAACCCTGACCGTCGCGGATTACATCGCGATCGCGCGGTTACTGGGCTGAAGGCGCGGCGGCGGGCGCGGTGACGACAGGAGGCGTGGCAGGCAGGCCCGTCACGACCGCAAGATCCTTCGCCTTCTGCACGGATTGGCTGGCCACCTGCTTGTCAATCAGCGCGCCCAGCTCCGCAATCTGGGGGCAGCTCCCGCGGCATAGCGTCTGTATGCGCGACAGGTTTTCGCGCGCATTGGCGATGGCGCCACGCTCCGCCAGCGCGCGCACGGTGCCTGACAGCGCGGCCATGTCGGTCGGTTCAAGGCTCAATGCCGCATTGTAAAACCGCACTGCCTTGCCCTGAAGTCCCTGCCCGCGCGCTACATCGCCGAGCGTCACGAACACCGCCCGGTTGCGGGGATCGATAGCGAGCGCGCTTTCGTAAGCGTCATTGGCGGCTTCGAGATCCCCTGCTGCGCGCGCTGCATCGCCCTTTGCCGCCCAGGCGAGCGAGAGCGGGTCAATCTGGTTGTCGGGCCGCTTCGCCACGCCCACGCTCGACACCACGAGAGCGAGACTGGCAAGGGCAAGTGTAGGCGGCGTTAAACGCATGACAATCTCCCATATGCCGCTTGGAGCGGGCTTGAGTCTCGGCAGTGCAGCATGATCACCCGGACTTCGCCTCATATCCTTACCAGTGCGGCGATGAAGAACCCATCCGTGCCATCATGTGCGGGCGTTAGCAAGCGGCCTTCACCATATTTGCGTCCGGCGGGTATGGCGAGGTCCGCAGCGCGCCAGCCGGAATGACGGGCGAGAAACGCCTCGATCTGCCCTGCGCCTTCCGCTTGGGTGAGAGCGCAAACGGCATAGACCAGCCTACCGCCGGGCTTGACCAATGGTGCGGCGAGATCGAGAATCCGCGCCTGTTCCGCCACCAAGCGCGTCAGCCGATCCTTGTTGAGACGCCAGCGCGCCTCCGGGTTGCGGCGCCAGGTGCCTGTGCCGGAACAGGGCGCATCGACCAGCACGACATCGGCCGACCCCGCTAACTGGCCTAGCACCGTATCTTCCCTGCCCGCATCAAGCAGCCGCGTCTCAATAAAACCCGCGCCCGCTCGCGCCGCGCGATTCGGCAACCGGGAGAGGCGATCCCGGTTGGTATCAGCGGCAATGAGCTTGCCCTGCCCCGCCATATCGGCACCGAGCGCCAATGTCTTGCCACCCGCACCGGCGCACAGGTCTATGATGGTCATCCCCGGCGCGGCGGCGCAGGCGAGCGCGATCATCTGGCTGCCTGCATCCTGTATTTCGATCAACCCATCCTGCCAGAGCGCGGCCTGCTCCACCGGCGCATTCTCCGTGAGGCGCAATGCGTGAGGCAGACCTGCTATCGTTAGCGCGTCACAGTAGTGCGCCCGCACCTGCTCCGTGCGTGCCTTGAGAGCGTTGACGCGCAAATCGAGCGGCGCGCGCTCCAGCAGCGCGGCCTGCTCAGCAGCATTTTTCAGGGGTTCAGCCAGATGCGGGGGCAGCCAATATGGCATGGCGCCCGGTGTTGCGCGCTCCTCCTCCGCGCTGATCGGCGCAGGCGCATGGGGCGAGCCATCGAACAGTTCCACAAGCTCAGGCTGTGGTTCCGTCAGCGCCAGCATTGCCGCGCGGCCACTCGCGGGGCGCTCCGCGCACAAGCGGATCGCGGCATAGACATGCTCCCGCACCGCGCGCCGGTCTTTGGAGCCAGCATAGCGCCGGTCCTTGAAATAGCGCGCGATCAGCGTATCCGCCGCCGCCCCGCCATCACGTGCGGCAAGGATGATGCCATCGAGCAGCTCTATCGCCGCCTGCACACGGGCGGAGGGGGTCATAAGATGGCTTCCTGTGAGAGGGCCGGTGCACCACGTCCGCGCGAGCGGGCCAGTTCACCGCGTCGGATAATTGGGTGCTTCCCGCGTGATCGTCACATCGTGCACATGGCTTTCGGACAGGCCGGCGTTGGTGATCTGCACAAAGCGCGCGCGCGCTTGCAGATCGGGGATGGTGCGGCTGCCGGTATACCCCATCGCCGCCTTCACGCCGCCGACGAGCTGGTGGATCACATCACGCGCCGGGCCTTTGAACGGCACCTGCCCCTCGATCCCTTCAGGCACCAGCTTCATCTGATCCTTGATATCCTGCTGGAAGTAGCGGTCCGCGCTGCCCCGCGCCATTGCGCCGACGCTGCCCATGCCGCGATAGCTTTTATAGGCGCGTCCCTGATACAGGAAGGTGTCGCCCGGCGCTTCCTCCGTGCCCGCGAGCAGCGAGCCGATCATCACCGCACCTGCGCCCGCCGCCAGCGCCTTCGCAACATCGCCGCTGGTCCGCAAGCCACCATCGGCGATCACCGGAATGCCGGATTTAGCGGCTTCCTCAGCCGCATCCATCACCGCCGTCAATTGGGGCACACCGACCCCTGCCACCACGCGGGTGGTGCAGATCGACCCCGGCCCGATACCGACTTTCACGCAATCGGCGCCTGCATCGATCAGCGCGCGCGCGGCCTCTGCCGTCGCGACATTGCCTGCCACCACCTGCACGCTGTTGGAGAGTTTCTTGACCGCGGAAACCGCAGCCGACACCATTTTGCTGTGCCCATGCGCGGTGTCGATCACGATAAGATCACACTCGGCGTCAATCAGCGCCTCGGTGCGCTCAAGCCCCTTGTCGCCAACCGTAGTGGCAGCGGCAACGCGCAGGCGCCCGGCGCCATCTTTGGTCGCCTGCGGGTAGGTCACGGCCTTTTCCATGTCCTTCACCGTAATAAGGCCGACGCAGCGATAGGCGTCATCGACCACCAGCAGCTTTTCGATCCGCCGCTGATGCAGCATTCGCCGCGCTTCTTCCTGGCTCACTCCAGCGGGAACCACGGCAAGATTGTCCTTGGTCATCAGCTCGGCAACGGGCTGGGCGGGGTTTTCGGCAAAGCGCGTATCCCGATGCGTCAGAATGCCGACGAGCTTGCCACCCGCCTCCACCACAGGAATACCGCTGATCCGGTGGCGCTGCATCAGCATCTGCGCATCGGCGAGGGTAGCGTCTGGCGTGATGGTGATGGGGTTTACCACCATGCCGCTTTCAAAACGTTTTACCGCCCGCACCGCCGCGGCCTGCTCGTCCACCGAGAGATTGCGGTGCAGCACGCCCATGCCGCCCAGTTGCGCCATCACGATTGCCATGTCGGCTTCCGTAACGGTGTCCATGGCGGAAGACAGGATCGGGATAGTGAGGCGGATCGCCTTGGTCACATAAGTGCCGGTGTCCGCCTGGCTGGGCAGAACCTCTGACTCGCCCGGCTGCAACAGCACGTCATCAAAGGTGAGGCCGAGGCGGATGTCCATGAAGTGCCACTTTCTTGTGCTGTCTGATCGTGTGGCCGCCCATGTAACCATTTCGCCTGCGCAGGGCTAGAGCGACGAAAAGAAATTTCAGGCTTGCCCGGCTCGCTCCAGCAGGCTGCGGGCCTGCGCGATGTGCATATCCTCGATCATCGCGCCGTTATGCCGCTGCGCTCCGCCGGTGAAAGCCGCGATCAGCGCATGGGCGTTGGCCAGCTCCTGCTCCGACGGGCCGAATGTCGCGTTGGCGGACTCGATCTGGCCGGGGTGGATCAGCGTCTTGCCGTCAAAGCCGAGCGCGCGGCCTGCGCGGCATTCGGCGGCAAATCCTTGCGCGTCGTCGAACCTGTTATAGACCCCGTCGAACACTGCCTTGCCGCCAAGACGGGCAGCAAGGATCACGCCTTGCATCGCGAGCATCAAACCGGAGCGGTCCGCATCAAGAGGGATACGCAAATCATGCCGCAGATCGTTGTTGCCCATGAAAAGCCCGGCGACGCCCGGCTCTGCGGCGATCGCTTGTGCGTTTACGACTCCGCGTGGTGATTCGATCATCGCGATGACGGGCCGTTGGCAGGCGGCATGGACGCTTGCCGCCTGCTCTGCCGCCTCGACCTTGGGCAGCACGACATAATCGGGCGCGAGGCCGCTCAACGCGGCCATATCCGCACTGTGATCCGCAGAGTCCACCGCGTTGACCCGCACCGCCGCCAGCCTTCGGCCAAAGCCCTGCGCCATTGCGGGGCCGAGCGCCGCGCGCGCCGCTTCCTTGTTCTCATGCGCGACGGCATCCTCCAGATCGAGAATCACCATATCGCACGGCAGACCGCGCGCCTTCTCCATCGCCCGCGCATTGGAAGAGGGCAGGAAGAGAAGCGAGCGGGCGTGAGCGAGCAACATGGGCAAGGCCTCTTACAAACAATGCAAGGGCCACCCCTTCCCCGATTTCAAGCACCGGGGAAAGCGATTTTTACGCGCCTGTGGAAGCTGGCTCAGTTCTTACCGAACATGCCCTTGGCCGCATCGGCAAGGCCACCCAGTCCGCCCTCGCTGCCCAGCAACCCGCCAACCTTGCCCAGCAGGTCATCAGCGCCGTTACCACCGAGATTACCTAGCATTTCCTGAAGTTTATCGACCGGCAAGCCATGACGCTCCGCCGTCTGCATCAACGCGGCCATCGTGTCGCCGCCCTCACCCAGATTTGCGGTCAACGACTCGGTAAGGGATTTGATCTGATCTGCCGGCAGGCCGAGTTTGCCTGCAATTTCATCAAGGTTCAGATTTTCCAGCAATTTGTCAAACATGGCCCGCCCTTTTGTATCGTGATAGGAAGTGGGGGTATAGCAGATACGCTGTCCGCTGGCGATGCGGCGTGTCTAGCCGCAAAAAGGGCGCGAAAGCCTGTGCCCCCGCGCCCCGTCAGCATTGATTTAATGCGCCTTATTCTGCCGCAATGGCCACGGCTGGCGCCGCATCGCGCACAGAGGCATCGACATGATCGGCAAACTGTTCGAAATTGTCGACGAACTGTTGAACCAGTTTGGCGGCGGTTGCGTCATAAGCGTCCTTGTCCGCCCATGTGGCGCGCGGATCGAGGATCTGGCTCTCGACCCCCGTGACGGCCACCGGCACCTCGAACCCGAAGTTGGGATCGGTGCGGAATTCGGCGGAATTGAGACTGCCATCAAGCGCGGCATTGAGCAGCGCGCGCGTTACCTTGATCGGCATGCGGCTCCCGGTGCCATATTTACCGCCGGTCCAGCCAGTGTTGACCAGCCAGCAGGTAACGCCGCCCTTGGCGATCCGCTCCTTCAGCAGATTGCCATAGACCGCCGGGTGGCGCGGCATGAACGGCGCGCCAAAGCAGGTGGAGAAGGTAGCGGACGGCTCAGTCACGCCGATTTCCGTGCCCGCCACGCGCGCGGTGTAGCCTGAGAGGAAGTGATACATCGCCTGATCGGGCGTGAGGCGCGCGATCGGCGGCAGCACGCCATAGGCGTCGGCGGTGAGGAAGATGATGTTCTTCGGCACCGGGCCGAGATTGTCCGCGCTCGCATTGGGAATGAAGTCGATCGGGTAGGAGCCACGGCTGTTCTCGGCGAGCGTGGCGTCGTCAAGGTCGATCTCGCGGGTCACGGGGTCGATCACCACATTCTCCAGCACCGTGCCGAACCGTTTGGTGGTGGCATAGATCTCCGGCTCGGCCTCTGCGGAAAGGCGGATCATCTTGGCGTAGCAGCCGCCCTCGAAGTTGAAAACGGCGGTGTCTGACCAGCCATGTTCATCATCACCGATAAGGGTGCGGCTGGCATCGGCTGACAAGGTGGTCTTGCCGGTGCCAGAGAGGCCAAAGAAGATCGCGGTGTCGCCGTCCGGGCCGATATTGGCCGAACAGTGCATCGGCATCACGCCCTTCACCGGCAGCAGATAGTTGAGAATGCTGAACACGGATTTCTTCATCTCGCCCGCATATTCGGTGCCGCCGATCAAGATCAGCTTTTCCGCGAAATTGACGGCGATCACCGTCTCGCTACGGCAGCCATGACGGGCAGGATCTGCACGGAAGCTCGGCAGATCGATGATGGTATATTCTGGCGCAAAGCCTGCAAGCTCCTCCGCCTTCGGACGCACCAGCAGGGTGCGGATGAACAGGTTGTGCCATGCGTATTCGTTGACCACACGGACATTGACGCGATGCTCCGGCTGCGAACCGCCGAACAGGTCAGCGACATAGAGCTGACCCTTTTCCTTCAGCGCCGCGAGAAAATCGGCCTTCAGCGTCGCGAATTGTTCCGGCGTCATGGCGACATTGGTCTTGCCCCACCACACGGTGTTTTCGGTTTCGGCATCGCGCACGATGAACTTGTCGGAAGCGGAGCGGCCGGTATGCTTGCCCGTGGCGACCACAAACGGGCCGTCCTTCGCCAATATGCCCTCACCGTTTCTGACGGCGGCTTCCACCAGTGGCCCTGTGCCGAGGTTCCAGTGAACGATCGAACCGGTAATTATGCCCTGATCGGACAGGGAAATCGAGGAATACGCCTGCACGCGCTTCTCCCTTTATAGCCATCATGATCGCCCCGGAAGGCGCGCTGGGCCAGCCCCTTGTTGGATTGCTACAACCGCATGCCTTGGCCGCATACAGGCGCTCTCGTCCGGGACCAGACTCAGGCGCGCATAAGGCCTGACACTCTCCACGTCAAACAATCAGGTGGTTAACCGCGGCAATTTTAGAATTCTGCCTGCAAGGACAAAGTTGCCGCTGCGCCATCATTGCGTTAACCCGTCCCCACGATGACCGATATTTCCGCCCCTACCGTCGCGCTCATAGACGACGACAGCAACATCATCGCCTCGTTGGCGATCGCCCTACAAAGCGAGGGCTTCGCCACGCGCGTTTACACGGACCCGGAGCTTGCCCTTAAAGCTCTGGCGGACAACCCTGCCGACATTGCGGTGTGCGACATCAAGATGCCCCGGCTCGACGGGATCGAACTGCTCCGCCGCCTGCGCGAAAAAAGTGCGATGCCGTTTATCTTCCTCACCTCCAAGACCGATGAGCTGGATGAAGCGCTGGGCCTCGCGATGGGGGCGGATGATTATATCGCCAAGCCCTTCTCCCAACGCCTGCTGATTGCACGGATCAGGGCGATCCTGCGGCGCACCGAGATGGCCCAGGCCGCCCTCGCAGACGATGAGGCGCCCGCCGCCGAACCCATGATGCGCGGCCGGCTGATGATGGACCCGGATAAGCATCTGGTCAAATGGAAGGAACAGCCCATCACCCTCACCGTGACGGAGTTTATGATCCTCGAAGCATTGGCGCACCGGCCGGGCGTGGTAAAAACCCGCAACCAGCTTATGGATATCGCCTATCAGGACGATGTCTATGTCGACGACCGCACCATCGACAGCCATATCAAACGCCTGCGCCGCAAATTTCGTGAGGCCGATCCCGATTTCAACGCTATAGACACACTGTATGGCGCCGGTTACCGTTTCTCAGAAGAATAGGCCTGTGCGCATCCCGCCCGTTTCATGGCGCGGCGGGTTCAGCCTGACCTGGCGTATATTGGCGGTGAACGTCATTGCGCTGGCTTTGCTGGCGGGTGGCTTCTTTTATATAGACAGCTATCGCACACGCGTGATCGACGAACGACTGGCGCAATCCGCCAGACGCATGGAGATGATCCGCGATATGGTGGCCTATATCGCTCCGGCCCAGCGGACCGACGTTCTACGCAAATTTTCCACCGACAATATGGAGCGGGTGCGGCTTTATGCGGCCTCAGGGGCGATGCTTTTTGATAGTGCGCGCGATGGCGGCGCGACCTATTTGCTGATCGATCCGGTGGAAGAGCCATTAAAGCGGCATGTCGCGCGCTTCCTCGATGAAGCGGTGGATGCGGTGGTCGGCGCCGATCCGCTACCTCCCTTCGCCGAACCTCCTCACGATACCGCGATGGCCTGGCCGGAGATGGTAGAGGCGGCGCGCAGCGGCCATGCCGTTGCCGTGGCCCGCTTCGCGCCGGATCGCACGCCGATGATCAGTGCCGCGGTCCGGCTGGCGGATGGAAACGCGCTGCTCAGCATTACCAACGCAAGGGACATCACCCGCGCGGTGCGGGCCGAGCGTCTGCGTCTGACACTGGTTCTCACCCTTGCACTGCTCAGTTCGATCTGGCTGTCGCTGTTCCTTGCGCGCACCATTGTGCTGCCGCTGCGCAAACTGGCGCGGGCGACGGCGCGCGTGCGGCTGGGGCGGTCGCGCCAGGTCAGCATTCCACGTTTGCCGACGCGCCGAGACGAGATCGGCGCGCTGGCACGCTCTGTGGCGGACATGACCGAGGCGCTCCGCTACCGGATCGACGCGACGGATAGCTTCGCCGCCGACGTCAGCCACGAACTCAAGAATCCGATCGCATCCCTGCGTTCCGCGCTGGACGGGCTGGAGACGATCGCCGACCCTGGCCTGAAGCGACAGCTCCTCGATATCGCGCAGGATGACGTGCGGCGGCTCGATCGTCTGGTTACGGACATTGCCGAAGCCTCGCGCATCGACGCGCAGCTCTCGCACACCCGCTTCGAGCCGGTCGACCTTGGCCAGTTGATCGAACAGATGATTCTTGCCCGCGAGGCGCGCGGTATAGAGCGGCAAGTGCGCCTCGCCTTCGCCCGCCCACGCCGCGATGTAGCGGTGGTGATGGGCGAGGAAGCGCGCCTGATGCTGGTAATCGACAACCTGCTCGACAACGCTGTTTCCTTCTCGCCTGATGGCGGGCTGGTCCAGATCACAGCGACGGTCGCGAACGATGAAGTGTTGCTGAGCGTAGAGGACGAGGGGCCGGGCGTGCCGGAGGAGGAGCGGGAAACGGTATTCCGGCGTTTTCACAGCGTGCGGCCCGAACAGGAGGCATTCGGTAAGCATAGCGGTCTGGGACTTGCTATCGCGCGCAGCATTGTCGAAGGCCATCAGGGGCGTATCGTCATTGCCGACCGGGAGGACGCGCTGCGCGGCGCACGGTTCGATGTCTATCTGCCGCTCGCGCATCTCAATGATCCAGGGATCGCCTCGGAATGACCAGCGATGCGCCAGCACAGGAGTCGGAAACCGCCTTCGCGGGCGCAGTGCATGGCACCAGCGTGGCGATAGGCGGCCAGGGCGTGCTGATCCGCGGGCCGAGTGGCGCGGGTAAATCCGACCTTGCGCTAAGGCTCATTGACCGGGGCGCGGTGCTGCTGAGCGATGATTACACCCAGGTGAGCCGTGAGGGTGAGGCGGTGATCTGCGCTGCGCCGGAGCATATCGCTGGCCTGATCGAGGTGCGCGGGCTGGGCATAGTGCCGCTCGCGCATATACCGCGGGCACCTCTGGCGTTGATCGTGATACTGCATGGTAACGACGAACCCACGCCAGAGCGGCATCCCTCTCCCCTGCCCACGCACAGACTGTGTGGACAGGAGCTGCCCTTCCTCTCGCTGCGCGGGTTCGAAGCGAGTGCGCCGATCAAGATTGAACTGGCGCTGCGTCACTTAAACCGCCAGAATGAACGCGGAGACGCGATGCGATGACCGAGGGGCAAGCGAAGTCGATAGTGCTGGTGTCAGGCATGTCCGGCGCCGGCAAATCCACCGCGCTCAAAACGCTGGAGGATCTGGGCTGGGAGGTGGTGGATAATCTGCCGCTGATGTTGCTCGAACGGCTGATGGATGCGCCGCCCGCGTCTGACACCCGTAACCGCGACCGCCCGCTCGCCATTGGCATAGACAGCCGCACGCGTGGCTTTGACGCCGCCGCGCTGGTGCAGCGCATCAAGACCCTGCGCACTCATGAGAGCTGGGATATCGAGACGCTCTACCTCGATTGCTCCGGCGCGGAGCTTGAGCGCCGTTATGCCGAGACACGCAGGCGCCACCCGCTGGCCGAGGATCGTCCGGCGGCGGATGGCATCGCGCGGGAGCGCGAGCTGACCGAGCCGTTGCGCCGCTGGGCGGGGCAAGTGATCGACACCACAGCCATGTCCGTGAATGAGCTGCAACAGGAAATCCGCACCCGCTACAGCCGTGATCCGCATGAGCGGACGGTGCTCACGATCCTCTCCTTCGGCTTTTCGCGCGGGGTGCCTCGCAATGCGGACCTGATGTTCGACATGCGCTTTCTGCGTAACCCGCACTGGGACGATGCACTGCGCCCGCTCACCGGCCAGGCGCCAGAAGTGGCGGCATATATCGCGCAAGATCCGGCCTACGAGGATGCGGTGTGTCAGATCGAGCATCTGCTCGTCACTCTCCTCCCCCGCTATCAAGAGCAGGGCAAATCCTATGTCACCATCGCGTTTGGATGCACCGGAGGTCGTCACAGATCGGTACACGTTGCCGAACGTGTCGGCAGATACTTGCGTCAGGCGGGTTTTTCGCCCACGGTCCTGCACCGCAACATGGAATCGGCGCCGCACAATGCCATCGAACAGGCAGGCAGCGCCCAAAAACAAGGTTTTCGGGGCGAATATTCGGCATGATTGGCTTGGTTCTGGTTACGCATGGCAGGCTTGCGAGCGAGTTTCTCGTAGCGATGGAGCATGTGGTTGGTCCTCAGCAGGCGATCGAGACGATCTGCATCGGCCCTGATGACGACATGGAGACGCGCCGCGCCGATATCGCTCGCGCGGTGGAGACGGTGAACAGCGGATCGGGCGTGATCCTGCTGACGGATCTGTTCGGTGGAACACCCTCCAATCTCGCCATTTCGCTGCTCGAGGCCGGGGAAATCGAAGTGATCGCGGGTGTCAATTTACCGATGTTGATCCGCCTCGAAAGCGCGCGCAAATCCCTGAAAGTAACGGCGGCGGTCGCGGCGGCGCGGGAGGCGGGCCAGAAATATATCAGCGTCGCCTCCGAACTGCTGGGGGGGAGTGCCAAATGACCGAGGAAGTGAGCCGCGAGGTGCTGATTACCAACCGGCGTGGCCTTCATGCCCGTGCCAGCGCCAAATTCGTCACGATGGCAAGCGAGCTGCCTGCCCAGATCACCGTTTCCAAGGATGGCTCCAGCGTCACCGGCACCTCGATCATGGGTCTGATGATGCTGGGCGCGGCGATGGGCGATTCGATCACGATCGCGGCATCGGGCGATGGGCATACGCAAGCGCTGGAGCAGCTTGTCGCGCTGGTCGAGGGCAAGTTCGGCGAGGACTGAGCCGCCGTGCGTAGGGAAATAACCGGATTTTCGAACCCGCTGGTGAAGCGCGTGCGCGCGCTGCGTGACAAGAAGCACCGCAAACGCGAGGGGCTGTTCCTGGCGGAAGGGCTGCGCATCATGGCCGAGGCGCGCGACGCAGGAGCCTTGCCTGAAATGCTGTTCCATGCGCTGGATGCCGCACCGCACCCCCTTGCCACCGCGCTGATGGATGCAGTGGACGAAGCAGGCGGCGAGGTGATCGCCACTTCGGCGGATATTCTTTCCAAGATCTCCGGCAAGGACAACGCACAGACTGTGGTGGGCATCTATGCCGACCGCCTAACCCCGCTGGAGGCGCTGGACCGCGCGTCGGCAGACATCTGGATGGTGGCGCAGGCCCTGCGCGATCCTGGCAACCTCGGCACGATATTACGCACCGGAGATGCGGTGGGTGCAGGCGGGCTGATATTGATCGATGACTGCGTTGATCCCTTCTCGGTCGAGGCAGTCCGCGCGAGCATGGGCGCGCTGTTTACGCAAAAGATCGTGCAGTGCCGGTGGGAGGCGTTTATCGGCTGGCTGCGCTCTGGCCCCGGTGCGCTGGTCGGCACCAGCCTGAATACCGATCAGGATTATCAGCAACCGAGTTATGCTGCTCCCGCCTTCCTCCTCATCGGCAATGAAGCACGCGGACTGCCGGCGGAATATGAGGCGGAGTGCGATATTCTGGTCAAGATTCCGATGCTGGGCAAGGCGGACAGCCTTAATGCGGCGGTCGCGGCGGCGGTGATGGCCTATGAAGTGCGCAGCCAGTTCAGGCGAAGGCCATGAGCATGATGTGGGCGCACAGGCGGGTATTGATGGCAAGCCTGGTCGGCACAGCCGTCGAGTTTTATGATTTCTACATATACGCCACGGCGGCCTCGCTGGTGTTCGGGCCATTGTTTTTCCCCTCCAGCTCACCCGCAACGCAGCTCATGGCCTCTTATGCCAGCTTTGCCGTGGCGTTTTTCGCACGGCCTCTGGGCGCGGCGGTGTTTGGCCATTATGGCGACCGGATCGGGCGCAAATCCACGCTTGTCGTCTCGCTGATGCTGATGGGCCTCTCGACCCTCGCTGTCGCTTTCCTGCCGACCTATCAGGCAATCGGGTTCTGGGCGCCTTTGCTGCTGTGCGTCATGCGGTTCGGTCAGGGCTTCGGGCTGGGCGGCGAATGGGGCGGCGCGGCTCTGCTGGCGACGGAAAACGCCCCGCCGGGCTGGCGCGCGCGTTTTGGCATGGTGCCGCAACTGGGTGCGCCGGTGGGATTCATCTTCGCCAACGGGCTTTTTCTCGTGCTGGGGCGTTTTCTGGGTGAGACGGAGTTTATGGCGTGGGGCTGGCGTATCCCATTCCTCGCCAGCGCGCTGCTCGTTCTTCTCGGCCTGTGGATACGCCTGAAGATTAATGAAACGCCCGAATTCGCTACTATATTGGAGCGTCAGGAGGAAGCTCACGCCCCCCTAATCGAGGTGATGCGCGGCCATGTGCGCGCGATACTGACGGGCACCTTCGCCACCGTCGCCTGCTTTGCGATTTTCTATATCACCACCGCCTTCGCGCTGGGCTATGGCACCGCGACATTGCACATAGCGCGGGAGCATTTCCTGCTGCTCCAGCTGGTGGCGATCCTGTTCATGGCGCTGGGGATTATCCTTTCGGGCTGGTGGGCAGACAAGGGCAGCCCACGCACGGTGCTGATCGCCGGATGCGTGATGACGATACCGATGGGAATCGCCTTCGGCCCACTTCTGGGGATAGCGAGCGATGGCACGATCCTGCTCGCCCTTTCCAGCGGACTGTTCGTCATGGGCTTCGTCTATGGTCCGCTAGGAGCATTTTTGCCGTCGCTTTTTCCGGTGCGGCTGCGGTATTCGGGCATATCCTTCGCGTTCAACATGGGTGGCATTTTCGGCGGGGCGCTGGCACCCATTGTCGCGACGGCCCTGGTCGGTTGGCACGGAGTGGGCGCTGCCGGACTCTATATGTCGGTCGCTGCCGCGCTAAGCCTTGCCGCACTGATGGCGCGGAACCGCGTGCTGTCATCGGGGGTTTGACAGCGATGGCGCATGTTTCAGACTGTGCGGATTGTATCAGGCAGGCATCATGAATTTCTCATTTTACTCCACTTCTTCTCCCTCTCCCCACTCATCCCCATCCTCTTTCAGCCTCTCCGGGGCCAGGTGGGAGCTGACCGAACTGCGCCATATGATCCGTCTGTCACTCGACTGGCTCTCCACCCATGCCGCGCCAATCCTGATCGCGGCACTCGCGGGATTGCTCCTCTATCTCGGCATGGCGTTCATCCGCAGCAGGCTCGCCTGCGCGCAGGAGGAGCCACAAAGCCAGGCGGACATTCCGGCAATCCTGCGCCGCACCTTTGCTCGAACCACCCATATCTTCATGGCGACAGCGGCGGCGCGGCTGGTGGTAGGCTATGCCTATCCCCCCGAACCGATCTTCATGACGGTGCGCTTTCTGTTTACGGTTGCAGGGGTATTTCAGGGAGCGATCTGGGCGCGCGAATTCATTATCGGCCTGATCGCACGCCGCGCCGAAGAGGATGGCCGCGGCGAGACGCTGGCCAACGCGATGGGGCTGATCCGCGTTCTCGTGACCTTTGCACTGTTCGCTATCGCGACGATCATGGTGCTCGACAATCTCGGCGTCAATGTCACCGGGCTGGTGGCAGGGTTGGGGATAGGCGGCATCGCCATTGGTCTGGCGGCGCAGGGCATATTTTCTGACCTGTTTTCGGCGCTGTCGATCATTTTCGACAAACCCTTCCGCAAGGGCGACACCATCCAGTTTGGCACCACCACTGCCAGTGTCGAGCATATCGGCCTCAAGAGCACGCGGCTGCGCTCGGTAGATGGTGAGCAGAAAATCATCGCCAATGCCAAGCTGCTGGAGCAGGAAATCACCAACTTCAGCGATATAGCGACACGGCGTTATCGTATGGCGGTCGGCCTCATATATCAGACGCCGCCGGATAAAGCGGAACGGGTGCCGGAAATCCTGCAACGCGCCATCGAGGAAGCAGGCGCCGAGTTTCAGCGGGCCAGCTTCACCGCCTTCGGACCGAGCAGCCTCGATTTCGAGGTGCATTTCTTCGTCCACGGCCATGACATCACGCAGGCGGACGCGATGCGACACAAGGTCGGCATGGCGATATTGCGCCATTTTGCGGCGGAGCGGCTGGAATTCGCCTATCCCACGCAAACGACCTTCACCGCCGCGCCCGATGGCACCCTTGTCTGGCCTTATGCCGCGCCGAAAGAGGGATGAAGCGCCATTCCGGCACAGGGCAACGCAAAAAATAGTGTCATAAATGGGAAAACAGCGGAAGCCAAACGCGCCGTGTTCCTGTAAGAGGCCGACTGCGGCAAGGCGAGGGGCCGATCTGGCTCCTCGATTATTCCTGTGCCGCATAGCCCTGACACGTCTGTAAACGGCCTGTCAGCCTGTTTTCGCCGCATTGTGCGGCCCCAGTTTGATATGTGAGATCCATGCCTTTTTCCCGACTTCCCAAGATACTGGGCGATGCCTTGTCCGAACGCGGTTATGCCGCCCCTACCCCGGTTCAGGCCGCTGTTCTCGAAGAGGAGGCTTATGGCCGGGATCTTGTCGTTTCCGCGCAGACCGGGTCCGGCAAAACGGTCGCCTTCGGCCTTGCTCTGGCGTCTGATCTGTTGGGCGATGACGACCGCATGCCCACAGCCGGCTCTCCGCTCGCGCTCGTGATCGCGCCCACACGAGAGCTGGCGCTTCAGGTCAGCCGAGAACTCATCTGGCTCTACAGCAAGGCAGGCGCACGCATCGCCACCTGTGTCGGTGGCATGGATGCGGCGAAAGAGCGGCGCGCCCTCGCGCATGGGGCGCATATCGTGGTGGGCACGCCGGGGCGGCTGCGCGACCATCTGGAGCGCGGAGCGCTGGACCTCTCCTCTCTTAAGGCTGCGGTGCTCGATGAGGCGGACGAGATGCTCGACATGGGCTTTCGCGAGGATCTGGAGGAGATACTCGATGGTACGCCAGGGGAGCGGCGCACCCTGCTCTTTTCCGCGACGATGCCTGCGCCGATCGTGGCGCTTGCCCGCCGGTATCAGCGCGATGCCCTGCGTATCTCGACCGTTACTCAGGATCGGGGGCATGGCGACATCAGCTATCAGGCGATGACCATCGCCCCTTCCGACATCGAGAACGCTGTCGTCAACCTGCTGCGCTTTCACGAGGCGGAGACGGCCATGCTGTTTTGCGCCACCAGGGACAATGTGCGGCACCTTCATGCCAGCCTGACCGAGCGCGGCTTCGCGGTTGTCGCGCTATCGGGCGAGCATAGCCAGAACGAGCGCAATCAGGCACTGCAAGCGTTGCGGGACCAGCGCGCGCGCGTCTGCGTGGCGACCGATGTCGCGGCGCGCGGCATCGATCTGCCCAGCCTCAGCCTAGTGGTTCATGTCGAAATTCCGCGCGATGCCGAAACGCTCCAGCACCGCTCTGGGCGGACAGGCCGCGCTGGCAAGAAAGGCACGGCCGTGCTGATCGTGCCTTATCCGCGCCGCAAGCGTGTCGAATCGATGTTGCGCGGCGCCCGTATTACAGCGCAGTGGATCGCGCCGCCGAGCGCCGAGGATATCCGCAATGCGGACAGCGAGCGCCTGCTGGCAACGCTGCTGGCCCCGGTCGAGTTTAGCGAACAGGATCTTGCGCTGGCAGAGCGCCTGCTGACGGAGCGCAACCCGCAGGAGATTGCCGCAGCCCTGGTCCATGCCCACCGCGCCCGCCTCCCCGCGCCTGAGGATTTGCTCGGTAGCGACGCACCGCAGGAGCCACGCGGGCCGCGCCCCGGCTTCGAAAGCAGCGCATGGTTCCGCGTCAATGTCGGGCGTAACCACAATGCGGACGCGCGCTGGATTCTGCCGCTGCTATGCCGCAGGGGGCATGTCAGCCGCAGCGAGATCGGCGCAATCCGTATCGCCGCGCATGAAACCCTGTTCGAGGTGCCGGGCGCGCTTGCCGCGCGCTTCCTCGAAGCTGTGAACCGAACTGCCAATGGCGAGGACGAGGTGGAGATTCAGCCGGTCGATGGCAAGCCGCGCGAGGAGGCCCGGCGTCAGCGGCGGGATAATGCCCGCCCGGTCCACGCACCCAAGCCGTATCGCGGCAAGACCGCGCGGCCGACGCTCAGCCAGGCCAAGCCGGATTTCGCGGGAGCAGAAAGAAAAAGCGCCAAGCCACCGCGCAGAAAGCCGGGTCGCACCCGATAGCGCTGATGTTTTTGTGAAGCAGGCCGCCTGTCGGATGACGACGCAGGTTTTGAGGAGCGGGGCAAATGGCAGAACGGTTTGAACGGCACAAACAGGCATGGACCGCTGACGAGGTGCAGAAGCTCCACACCCTTGCGAAGAAGGGTATGGCGCTCAAGGCTATCGCCAAAGCATTGGTCCGCAGCGAAGAGTCCGTGAAGGAGCGCGCCAGAGCGGATGGCTTGACCATCGCTCGGCTGCGCTGAACAGGCGACCGGCTACCACCAGCGCTTATCCATACACAACAGGCGCCCTGGCCAAGCCAGCGCGCCTGTTTGTTCGTTATGGGGGGAAAGCTGCATCAGCCGCCTTACCCCTCATCAAACGAAGGGTGAAATCAGCCCTCGGTCGGGCGATTGTCGCGACGCTCGGCGATGCGGGCGCGCTTGCCGGTGAGGCCGCGCAGATAATAGAGCTTGGCACGACGCACCACGCCCTTGCGCACCACGGTGATGCTCTCGACATTGGGTGAATAAAGCGGGAATACGCGCTCGACGCCCTCGCCAAAGCTCATCTTGCGCACGGTGAAGTTGCTGCCCATGCCCTTATTGGAGCGGGCGATGCAGACGCCTTCGTAGTTCTGAATACGGGTGCGTTCGCCTTCGACGACCTTCACGCCGACGCGCAGTGTGTCACCAGCGCGGAATTCCGGGATAGCCTTGGATGCCTTGGCGATTTCCTCGGCTTCGATCTGCTGTATGAGGTTCATGCCTCTATTCCTTCGTCTCGTGTCGCGCGCCAGAGGCAGATCAGTCCCGAACGCCCCTGTGGCGCTCCCAAAGGTCCGGCCTGCGTAACCGTGTGTCATCCTCCGCCCGTTGTTTCCGCCAGGTGGCGATCTTCGCATGATCCCCCGATCGCAACACTTCGGGGATACTGCGCCCCTCCCACTCGGGTGGTCGGGTATAATGCGGATATTCGAGGAGGCCGCTTTCGAAGCTTTCCTCGACTCCGCTTGAAGGGGCGCCCATTACCCCGGGAAGCAGCCGAATGCAAGCATCAAGCAGGCTCAACGCCGCCATTTCTCCGCCGGAGAGGATGATGTCCGTCAGCGAGACTTGCTCGATCTGCGGCCTTACCTCGAACAGGCGCTCGTCAAACCCCTCGAACCGTCCGCAAAGGAGCGTCAGCCCCGGCCCGGCAGCCAGCTCCCTTATCCTTTGCTGGGTGATGGGTGTGCCGCGCGGCGTCATAGCGAGGATGGGGGCTGCGAGGCCTACCTCCCTCTCCCCTTCAGGGGAGGGGGCCGGGGGGTGGGGCATCAACCTTTCCACCATCCGCCGCTCGGCCTCATCCACCGCCGCGCTCAGCACATCGCAGCGCAACACCATCCCCGCCCCGCCGCCTGCAGGGGTATCGTCCACCGTGCGGTGCTTGTCGGTCGCGAAATCGCGGATCTGGATGGGATCGCAAGACCATAAGCCCTGCTCCAGCGCGCGGCCAGCGAGCGACACGCCCAGCGGGCCGGGGAACATCTCCGGGTAGAGAGTGAGGATTTGGGCGGCGAAGGTCATTGTGATTTTCGCTTAACCAGCAAGTTCGCGGAAAGCCAGCCGGACCACCAGCCGACGGTTGCGATTAGCAAAAGCATCAAGCCAGTAAATACGCGCCCTTGGGGATTCTCATCAACTTCCAAAGGCACAGCAAACGCATACATAAGCAAAAGAACGCAGATCAGTGGCAACGGCGCGGCAGACCAGTTGACGACATCTCGATTTACCATGCTTGGCCGAAAGCGCTTCAATAACAGCGCCAAACCACACGATACCACGGAGACAAAAACCAACGGCAGCAAACTGAATAGGACAGTGAATCCGATCAAGCCTGCCATCATCCCGCCCAATTCTCTGTTTTCAGCCCCGGCACATCGGCGAAATCCGCTTCGTTGCGTGTCACCAGCGTCAATCCAAGCGAAAGTGCATGCGCCGCGATCAGCCGGTCGAAGCTCTGACGCTTAATGCCAATCTGGCGCACGAGGGCGCCATAAGTTGTCGCGGCCGCTTCATCGAATGGGTGAAGTTTCAAGGTGCGAACCAAGGTGTCGAGCTTTTGCTCGTCAGCGGGTTCCGTTCGCTGGTGCCGCGCTCCTACCCTCAATTCCGCCAATGTTATCGCAGAAATACCGAGACCCCGCGCATAGGCGGTGTAAATGCGATCCCGCACCAGATCGCTTCTGCCCAGCGCAAAATCGATACAGACATTTGTGTCCAGCAGGAACAAACTCAGGAAGCCTTGCCGTCAGGCTTTCGTGGGGACCAGTCCCGCTCCGCTTGCTCGATGTCCCCACGCCCCTCGGACATAAAGCCGGGCGAAAAGGAGCCATAGAGCCCCATCAGCACTTTCAACCCATCGTCTTCTTTCCAGAAGGTGAAACTGCCGTCGGCATGAGGCGCAATCACGATGTCGTCACCTTCCGCGATGCCCAGCGCTTTGGGCAGGCGCAAAGCAACCGAGTTGCCCGATTTGAACACCTTGGCCTTATATTCCTCGCTCATGGCAAACTCCGTATATACATCATGTATATACTATACCACAAAGCCTGCGTCAATCACCGCGCGGGTCGCCTCGATCTGGGCGGCGTGAATGGGGACCATGAAGCGCACCGGCTTGGCGCCCGGCACAGCAGGCCGTTCGATCTCGATGATGTCGCCCGCGCCGAAATTCTCGACCGCAACGATGTGGCCCAGCGCATCGCCGGTGTCGGCAACGCACGGCAAGCCGATGACATCATGATGATAAAACTCGCCCTCGCCCAAAGACGGCAAGGCGGAGCGCGGCACGGTGAGCGCAACGCCGCGCAGGGCTTCCGCCGTCGTGCGGTCCTTCACCTCGGCAAAGCGGGCGACTGCGCCATTCGATCCCGCCCGGATGGATGAAAGGGTGAGCGTCCGCCCACCCCCATCAAAGGTTTTGTAGCGTTTCAGGCTCTCGGCATCGTCGCTGAAGAGCTTCAATCGCACCTCGCCCGCCACGCCATGCGCGCCGACGATCGCGGCAAGGGTGACTTGCCTCTCTTCAGCTGGCGCGGCAGGGAGGTCGGCGGTCAAGGGTCAGCCCTGAGCCTGCTCTTCGCTGGTGTCAACGGCGGGAGCCTCCTCTGCGCTCACTTCAGCGGCGGGAGCTTCCTCGGCAGCTTCCTCCGCCACAGGTGATTCCTCAGCCGGGAATTCGGCAGGTGCAGCTTCCTCAGCCACAGGCGCTTCCTCAGCCGGCGCTTCCTCGGCCGGAGCTTCGGCAGGCGCGGCTTCTTCCGCTACCGGTGCTTCTTCAACCGGCGCGGGAGCAGCGGCGGCAACGGCGGCTTCTTCAGCAGCGGTCTTGGCGGCTTCCTCGGCCTCGGCTACCTTTGCAGCCTTCTCCTCGGCGCGGTCCTTGGCCTTCTCGCCAGGCACAGCCTTGTTCGGGTTGTTGCGCGCTGCGCGCTCTTTCACCCCAGCGGCGTCGAGAAAGCGGGCGACGCGGTCGGTCGGCTGCGCGCCGTTCGACACCCAGTATTTCGCGCGCTCGGCATCCAGCACCACGCGCTTTTCATCGGTCTTGGCGAGCAACGGGTTATAGCTGCCGATACGCTCGATGAACTTGCCGTCGCGCGGCGCGCGGACATCAGCCACGACGATGCGATAATAAGGACGCTTTTTGGAGCCAGCACGCGAGAGACGAATTGATGTTGCCATGTAACCTAACCTTACCTTTCTTAAACCTTGAAAATAAATGCAATTCTACTTCTTCATGAATTTCTCGAAACCGGGGGGAAGCCCGCCCGGTGCGCCGCCGCCAAAGCCGGACAATCCGCCCGCACCGCCGCCAAGGCCGCCGAGCATATCACCCATTCCGCCGCCCCCAAGTCCGCCTTTGCCGCCCATAAACATCTTCGCGAGCGCGCCAAATCCGCCCATCTTGCGGATTTTCTTCATCGTCGTTTCCATTTCCTGATGCATCTTGAGGAGCTTATTGACCTCCTGCACCGTGCGACCCGCGCCCTTGGCGATGCGGATCTTGCGCTTGGCGTTGATGATCGCCGGGCGCTCGCGCTCCTTTGGGGTCATCGAGCCGATGATGGCATCGAGATGCACCAGCGCCTTGTCGTTCGCGCCGCTCTGCGCCATTGCGGCCTGCGCCTTTTTGAGGCCGGGGATCATGCCCGCCATCGCGCCCAGCCCACCCATCTGCTGCACCTGTTTGAGCTGCATACGCATGTCGTTCAAATCGAACTGGCCCTTCGCCATCTTCTTGGCGAGCTTGTCCGCCTCCTCGGCGTCAATCGCTTCGGCGGCTTTCTCGACGAGCGAGACGACATCGCCCATGCCAAGGATACGCTGGGCTACGCGCGCGGGATAAAACGGCTCGATCGCGTCGAGCTTTTCGCCCGTTCCCGCGAACTTGATCGGCGCACCAGTGACGAAGCGCATCGAGAGCGCCGCGCCGCCGCGCGCATCGCCATCCATCCGCGTCAGCACCACGCCCGTGAGCGGCACCTGCTCGGTGAAGTTCTTCGCGACGTTGACGGCATCCTGGCCGGTGAGGCTATCGACCACCAGCAAGATTTCCTGCGGGGCGGACACATCCGCCACCGCCTTCATCTCGTCCATCAGCGCCTGATCGACATGCAGGCGGCCCGCGGTATCGAGCATCACCACGTCATAGCCCTGCAGCTTCGCGGATTGCAGCGCGCGGCGCGCAATCTCGACCGGGCGCTGGCCAGCAACGATAGGCAATGTCGCCACGTCGCACTGCTGGCCCAGTACGGCAAGCTGCTCCTGCGCTGCCGGACGATTGACGTCGAGCGACGCCATCAACACCTTCTTGCGCTCTTTCTCCTTGAGGCGCTTGGCGATCTTGGCGGTGGTGGTGGTCTTGCCCGAACCCTGCAAACCGACCATCATGATGACGGCGGGCGGGGTGACATCAAGCATCAGCTCGGCGCTTTCGGCCCCCAGAAACTCGGTCAGCGTATCCGAGACGATCTTGACGACCATCTGACCCGGCGTGACCGAGCGCAGCACATCGCCACCCACGGCGCGATCAGTCGCGCGGTCGACGAACTCGCGCACTACGGGGAGCGCAACGTCCGCCTCCAGCAGCGCGATTCGCACCTCGCGCATTGCGGTGCGGACATCATCCTCGCTCAGCGCACCGCGCCCGCGCAGCTTGTCGAACACCCCGGTAAGGCGATCGCTCAATGACTCAAACATCAACACCTCTTGTGCGCAGCGGAACTGCGTAAAACCTCATTCCCCGAAACGACAAACACGCCGGTGGACGAAAACTCGCCGACCAGCGTCGATCCTTGGATCATCGGGCAAACGGCCCAAGCCAGGGATGTCATCAGGGCGCCAGACAGGCTCAAGGCCCGCTGACTGAAGCCGCGCATAGGGGAAAGCGCGGGAAATGGCAAGTGCAGCTATGCCCTTTCCTTGGGTATGCCAGCGCCTTATGCTTAGCTGTCATGACCAAGCGCCCCATCATCACCGTCAACGACAGCATGCAGACCGGCTATAGCTATGCCCTCACCGCGCTGGAGGGGAAGAATTTCGACCCCGGCTTCACCCCGCATTTCACCCCGCGCGAGATGCTGGAAATGGGCGTGTTCGAGGGCAAATATTGCAACGATTGCCGGGATGAATTGCCCGCCTCTTGGTTCAAGAAGGCGCGGATTTCAGACAAGCCGGATGTCTCCTGCAATTATTTTGGCGTCAAAAGTCGCCAACCATTGAGCGTATGGCGCGAAAAGGGCTGGATTTATGGCCCGGACGTGCGCGGCTGGTTCCAGTGGTATTGCCGCTATTATCTGGGCCGCCGCCTGCCGGACATCGACGCGATGCAGATCAAGCGATGGCGCGCGTTTTCGCGCCATGCCGGGCAAATTCGCGCCAACTGCGCACCGGGAGACATCTTCTGCCGCCCGCGCCAGCGGCAAGGGCTGCTGCAATGGTCTTATGACCCGTTTATATGAGATAATAGACTTTTACCGCGCCCGCCCCTACATGCGCAACCTATGAGCAGCTTCGCCAAAATGCACGGCCTTGGCAATGATTTCGTGGTGATCGACGCGCGCGAAAGCCCGGTCGAAATGCCGCCCGCGCGCGTCCGCGCCATTGCGGATCGGCACACTGGCATCGGCTGCGATCAGCTCATAGTGGTGGGCTTGTCCGACAAGGCCGATGTCGACATGCGGATCTTCAACGCCGACGGCTCGGAAGTGGAAGCCTGCGGCAACGCGACGCGCTGTATCCCACTGTTTTTGGGCCGCGATGTGACGATAGAAACCGGCGCGGTCCTGCTCGACGCGCGGCTCGCGGGCGACGGTGCCAGTGTCGATATGGGCGCGCCCCGCTTCGAGTGGGACGCGATACCGCTGGCCTACGCGATGGATACATATGCCATGCCGGTGAGCTGGGAGGATCTGCCCGCCCCTGCCGTCATCAATGTCGGCAACCCGCATGTGATCTTCTTCGTCGATGATCTGGCGGCGGTGGAGACAGACCGCCTCGGTTCCTTGATCGAGCATGATCCGCTGTTCCCGGCGCGCGTTAACGTCAACTTCGCGCAGGTGCTGAGCGACCGACATATCCGCCTCGTTGTGTGGGAGCGCGGCGCGGGGCTGACGCAGGCCTGCGGCACGGGCGCGTGCGCCACCGCCGTCGCCGCGATCAGGCAGGGGCTGGTAACCGGCCCGGTCACAGTCTCGCTGCCCGGTGGTGATCTCATGATTGACTGGCGGGCGGGAGGGCATATCCAGATGACTGGCCCGGCGACATTCGTCTTTTCCGGCGAGACGGACTGGGAAAGGTTTTAATGTCCGGGCCAGAGGTTATCACCTTCGGCTGCCGTCTCAACATCGCCGAAAGCGAGGGGATGCGCGCGCTCGCGGGCGATGACCCGAACCTCGTCATCGTCAACAGTTGCGCCGTGACAAGTGAAGCGGTGCGGCAGGCGCGGCAGGCGATACGCCGGGCCAAGCGCGCCCGCCCGGACGCGCGCATCATCGTCACCGGCTGCGCGGCGCAAACCGATCCGGCCCTGTTTGCCGCGATGCCAGAGGTCGATACCGTCATCGGCAATGGCGAAAAGATGGACGCCCGATCTTTCAGCCTCCCGTTCGCGCAAGAAAAGGTCCGCGTATCGGACATCATGGCGGTGCGCGAGACGGCGCCCTCCACACAGGGTTTGCAGGAAAAGTGGGAACCGGTTTTCCGTCCGCAAACCCTGCAACCAAAAGCGTCCGCCTTCGCCGATCATGCCCGCGCCTTCATCGAGGTGCAGAATGGCTGCGACCATCGCTGCACCTTCTGCATCATCCCGTTTGGCCGGGGCAACAGCCGCTCCGTCCCCGCAGGCGCAGTGATCGAGCGGATACAGGGGCTGGTGGACGAGGGATATGAAGAGGTCGTGCTTACCGGCGTCGATGTGACGAGCTATGGCGCGGATTTGCCTGGCGCACCGAGCTTGGGCAGCCTGATCGAGCGGATACTCGCCCATGTCCCTGCCCTGCCCCGGCTACGCCTTTCCTCGATTGACAGCGTGGAGATAGACGAGCGCCTGTTCGCGCTGCTGGCCCAGGAGCCGCGCGTGATGCCGCATGTGCATCTCTCGCTCCAATCCGGCGATAACATGATCCTGAAGCGCATGAAGCGCCGCCACAATCGCGCGGAGGCGATCCACATCGTCGAACGGTTGCTATCCGCCCGGCCAGAGATCAGCATCGGCGCGGACATCATCGCGGGCTTCCCGACAGAGACGGACGCGATGTTCGCCAACAGCCTCGCCTTGGTGCGCGAGTGCCACATCGTCCACGGGCATATCTTCCCCTATAGCCCGCGCACCGGCACCCCCGCCGCGCGGATGCCGCAGGTCGACCGCGCCGTTATCAAAGCCCGTGCCGCTCAGCTCAGGGAGGCCAGCGCAGACAACCGCGCGCGCTGGCTCGCCTCGCTGGTCGGCTCTCGTCAGAAAGTGCTTACGGAGGGCGATGGCACCACCGGCCATGCCGAAAACTTCGCGCCCGTGCGGCTTCCCTCCCCGCAAAAGCGCGGCAAAATCGTAACAAAGCGCGTCATCGGGGTTGAGAATGGCATGCTGATCGCGCAAGAGGCGAAGTAATGACTGATACAGCACCCAAAAGCTGGCGCGAGAAGCTGTTCGGCGGCCTCAAGCGCACCTCCGAAAAGTTGGGCGAAAATCTTGGCGGCCTGTTCGCCAAGCCGCTGGACGCGCAAACGCTGGACGAGATCGAGGAGGCGCTGATCGTCTCCGACCTTGGCCCGACGATGGCGATGCGCATCCGCGACCGCCTTGCAGACAGCCGCCACAGCCGCGCGATCACCGAGGAATATGTGCGCGAGGTGATTGCCGAGGAGGTTGAGAAGGTTTTGAAGCCGGTAGCCAAGCCGCTGGAGTTCAAGGCCTCCCGCCCGCAGGTGATCCTCGTGATCGGCGTCAACGGATCGGGCAAGACGACGACCATCGCCAAGCTCGCCAAGCGGTTTCAGGAACAGGGGCGCAGCGTGATGCTGGCCGCGGGAGACACATTCCGCGCCGCCGCCATCGGGCAACTGAAGGTGTGGGCAGAGCGCATCGGTGTGCCGATCGTGTCGGGCAAGGAAGGCGGCGATGCGGCCGGCCTCGCCTTCACCGCCGTGCAGCAGGCGACCGAGCAGGGCATCGACATATTGATCGTCGATACCGCGGGCCGCCTGCAAAACCGCACTGAGTTGATGGACGAGCTAGCGAAGATCCGCCGTGTGCTTGGGCGGCTCGATCCCGCCTCGCCGCATGATGTGGTGCTGGTGCTGGATGCGACATCGGGCAACAATGTCCTTTCCCAGATCGAGGTGTTCCGCGATGTCGCGCAGGTTACGGGGTTGGTAATGACCAAGCTCGATGGCACTGCGCGCGGCGGGATGCTGGTGGCGGCGGCAGAAAAATATGGCTTGCCTATCCACGCGATCGGCGTTGGTGAAACAATTGATGACCTGCGTCCGTTTGACGCGGCGGACATGGCGAAAGCCATAGCAGGAAGCGCTTATGCCTGAAGCAACTACCAATACTGGAACCTCTGCCAAACCCGCAGCCGCGCATAATCCCAATCTTTCCCTCGCGCTGGATTTCGGCCCGCTGCTAGTGTTTTTCCTCGGCTTCAAGTTCGCGGGGATGATTATTGGCACGGCCGCCTTCATGGTGGCCATCAGCCTCGCGGTGCTGATTTCGAAGGTGAAGCTGGGCAAAGTCTCGCCGATGCTATGGCTATCGGCCGTGCTGGTGGTGTTTTTCGGCGGGCTGACCATCTGGTTCAACGACCAGCGCTTTATCCAGATCAAGCCGACGATCATCTATAGTTTCTTCGCGTTGATGCTGCTGGGCGGGCTGGCGCGGGGCAAGTCTCTGCTCAAATATCTGCTCCAGGCGGCCTATGATGGCCTTTCCGAAGAAGGCTGGGCCAAGCTCTCGCGCAACTGGGCACTGTTCTTCATCGTAATGGCGGCAACCAATGAAGCGATGCGCGCAAGTCTCAGCTTCGATACATGGTTGTCGGTAAAAGTATGGGGGGTGACGATCCTGTCCTTCCTGTTCGCTGCCGCCAATGTGCCTATGCTGCTTAAGCACGGGCTGGTGCTGGACAAACGCAAGGCGAACGAGGCGGAGGAAGCGGTGGCGCGGGGCGACCCGCCGCAGGGATGATCATTCACTGCGGCGGTGCGTGGAAGTGCTGGCTCAGGCCAGTTCCTCGGCCTTCTGATCCGCGCGGGCGGCGCCGTTACCATCCAGGTTCTGCGAAACGAAGTTCCAGTTGATCGCGTTCTTGAGTAGCGCCTCGACATAGTTCGGGCGGGCGTTGCGATAGTCGATATAATAGGCGTGTTCCCATACATCGAGGATGAACAGCGGCTGCACACCCTCATGCGCCACCGGGCTATCCGCATCATGATAGGATGTCACCGCCAGCGCGCCGTTCTTCATCACCAGTGCCGCCCAGCCGGAAGCAAAATGGCCAACCGCCTCTGCCTTGAGCTTGTCGAGCAGGGCGTCGGTCGATCCGAACGCCTGATCGATCCGTGATTGAAGATCGGCGCTCGGCTGAGTCTTTTCAGGGCTTAGGCACAGCCAGTAAAAGCTGTGATTCCACATCTGCCCGACCTGATTGAACAATGTTCCGCTGGTGGAACGCACCAGTTCGACCAGAGACTTGCCTTGCAACGCAGCATCTCCAGCGATCAGCTCGTTCGCCTTCTCGACATAGGCTTTATGATGTTTGCCATGATGATAATCGAAGGTTTCCGCCGAAATGAGATCGCCGAAAGCATCTTTGGCGTATGGTAAATCAGGGAGTTTCAAAACCATGACAGGATTCCCGTTCCAGTGTTGACAGATATTACGGACAGTCGTGCAAACGTATGACAGCGCAGGAAGGTTCTACCCGATGCGGGAAATATATGCGGTAACGCAACATCGCGAATCGCCCTGAAACATCCCAGTCATTAAGGATGTGACAATTCGGTCCTGTTGGCTTAGATTGGTCTTGGCAGAGCAACGGCTCGCCTTTTCAATTCTTATCTCTCCTGGGGGAAGCCATGGTAAAATTTTTCGGCAATCTTCATATGGTACTGCTCGTGGGCCTGCTGCTGACGATCGCAGTCATTTTCGGCGCGCATGCGGATATGATTACAGTGAACGGCGTGTTCCGCTGGCTCCATCTGTTTTTTGGCATCGTCTGGATCGGCCTGCTCTATTATTTCAATTTCGTGCAGATCCCGACCATGCCCAAGATACCGGCAGAACTGAAACCCGGTGTCTCGAAGCATATCGCGCCCTCTGCGCTGTTCTTTTTCCGCTGGGGCGCGGCGTTTACGGTGCTGACCGGCCTCATTGTTGCCCATCTGACCGGCTATCTGGTCGAGGCGCTGAGCCTTCAGGAGCCATTCCGTTTGATTGGCATCGGTATGTGGCTGGCGCTCATCATGGCGTTCAACGTGTGGTTCGTGATCTGGCCGGCGCAGCAAAAGGCGCTTGGGCTGGTTGCGGCGGATGATGCTACCAAGGCGGCAGCAGCAACCCGCGCGATGATGTTCTCGCGCACCAATACGCTGCTTTCGCTCGCGATGCTCTATTGCATGGTCAATGCCAACCACGGCTGACTTGCACATAGACGAACAGGGGAAAATGCGGGGAGAGGGCGGCAGACGCTTCCTTCTCCCCATTTTCGCATTATAGCGACGGCATGACCGCGCTCACCGAAATATATGAGGAATATGAATTCCTCGACGCCGACGACCGCTACCGTCTGCTTATCGATCTCGGCAGGGCATTGGAGCCAATGCCCGATGCGCTCAAGACCGATGCCACGCTCGTGCGCGGCTGCTCCGCCGCCGTATGGGTCTATCCCCAGCGCAGCGAGGACGGGCGGCTGCATTTTCTGGCAGACAGCAACGCCGCGATCACCAAGGGCATCATCGCACTGGTGCTGAAAACGGTGCAGGACCGGACAGCAGCGGAAGTAGCCGCCGCAGACATCGAAGGCGCGCTGGCGCCGTTCGACCTCAAGAGCCAGCTCTCCTCTAACCGAACGCAGGGCATCCCCAACATGATTGCGCTGATTCGTGAAACGGCGGCGCGCTATGTGTAATCGGATCTGGGTATAATCACCTCTGGCGCCGGGCGCACCGCCAACCCATATACGCGATCATGACAAAGCTCTCCCTTCTCGATCTTGTGCCCGTTACCGAAGGCGGCAGCGTGCGCGTGGCGTTGATGCGTGCCGCAGACCTTGCAGCCCACGCCGAAGCGCTGGGTTATGCCCGCTATTGGACCGCCGAACATCATGGCATGCCCGGCATCGCTTCTGCCGCGACATCAGTGGTGCTCGCGCATGTCGGCGCGGCGACCAGCACCATCCGCATCGGCGCTGGCGGCATCATGTTGCCGAACCACGCGCCGCTCGCCATCGCCGAGCAGTTCGGCACATTGGATGCGCTGTTTCCCGGCCGCGTCGATTTGGGATTGGGCCGCGCACCGGGATCGGACCAGCGTGTCGCGCAGGCAATGCGGCGCGCGCTGATGAGCGGGGCAGAGAGCTTTCCGCAAGATGTAATGGAGCTACAGGCCTATTTTGCAGGAGACGCGCGGCTGGGCTTTGAGGCTACGCCAGGTGTGGGGGCAAATGTGCCGATCTGGATACTGGGGTCTAGCCTTTATGGCGCTCAGCTCGCCGCCCATCTCGGCCTGCCTTATGCCTTTGCTTCGCATTTTGCGCCTGACATGCTCGACGACGCGCTGCATATCTATCGGCGGGATTTCAAACCCTCCGCCCAGTTGCAGCAGCCTTATGCGATGGCGGGCTTCAACATCTTCGCCGCAGACAGCGCCGAGGAGGCGGAGCTGATTGCCACGTCCGCGATGCAGTCCGTCGTGGCTCTGCGCACGGGCAACCCCGGTCGCATCAAGCCGCCGTTGCGCGGTTATCGCGAGAACCTGTCTCCTCCCGCGCAGGCCATGCTCGCCAATTTCTTCGCAGCATCGAGCATCGGCACACAAGCGGATGTAGAGCGCGATCTTGCAGCCTTCCTCCGCCGCACCCGTGTCGATGAAGTGATCGTCAGTGGGATGATATACGCTCAGGACGCGCGCAAACGCTCGCTGGAGATCGGGATGGCAGCGGCGAAGGCAATCACGCAGCCTGCCGCCGCCTGAAGGGCGTCGCTGCTCAGCCCTATGGCTTCCAGGTGCGGCGTTCCTCTGCGGCTTTCAGCACATCATAGGCCGCCTGAATCGCCTGAAAGCGAAGGGCGGCGTCCTTGTCATCGGGTTTAACGTCGGGATGGTTGGCCTTGGCGAGCCGCCGCCAGCTCTTGCGCACCGCCTCGAAGTCCGCATCCACTTCCAGCTCCAGTATCTCCAGCGCGCGCATCTCGTCGCGGCTTCTCGATCCATCGCCCGCCGCGCCCCAGCCGAAAAAGGTCGAGCCATGAAAGCCCGACGCATCCCGCGCTTCGTCCGCCTCACGGCGCGCGCGTTCCTCCTCGTCCAGCCCCTGAAAATAATCCCAGCCCCGGTTATACTCACCGGCGTGTGCCTGGCAGAAATACCAGCGCTCCTTGCTGTTGGGCGATTTGGGTGCCGGGCAATCCCCCCGCTCTTCGCAGCCATGCCGATCGCACAGGCGCACCTGCTGCGCCGCGCGGTCTGCGCCATAGCTGCCCCAGCGGGGAAAGCCCCAATCGTTTTTGCGTCCTGCTCTTGCCATAAGCCGCACAGTGTAACCGCGCGTCGTCGCAGAAGAAAGACGCTAACCCAAGTTTTTCTCTTCGCTCTGGCCGATGCTTTTGCTATTGCGGTGCGGCCAGAGGGTCGGGCGGCCGCGGCGGGGGAAACTCCGGCGAGGAAAGTCCGGGCTCCACGAAACAACGGTGCCGGTTAACTGCCGGCGGGGGCGACCCCAGGGACAGTGCAACAGAGAGCAGGTCGCGTCAGTCGCAAGACTTAAGGCTTCGGCCGCGCGAAGGTGAAAGGGTGCGGTAAGAGCGCACCGCGCCCCCGGCAACGGCGGGCGGCACGGTAAACCCCACCGGGAGCAAGACCGAATAGGGACGGCGCGCTTATCTGCAAGGGTAAGCAGGGTGTTTCGCCCCAGACCGTCCGGGTTGGTTGCTTGAGGGGCGGAGTAATCCGCCTCCTAGAGGAATGGCCGCCCATCCGCCCGTATGTCCCTCACGGGAAACAGCGGCGCGGTGGACAAAACCCGGCTTACAGACCCTCTGGCGCTTTTACTCTCAAGAAAAAATAGTCCCATCCTGAAACGATTTTGGATCGCTAGCTTTCCGGCGCGAATTTTGACTTGTCAGGGCGCATGGCATTTGTGATGAGCGATGCGTGATTACTTTACCGGGGAATAAGATGAAACTGGCAAAATGGGCTGGCGTAGCATTGACTGGCGCGATGATGATGGCAGTGCCGGGGAATGCCAAGATTCTTGTTTTCAATTATAGTGCGAGAGTGGATCAGTCGGCACAGGGTGCCCCGGTGGGCACGCTGATCGCTGGCAGTTTTTCCTACGACGATAACTTGCAACCCCAAACGTCGTATCCAGGCACGTATGGTGACATCGCAGTATATCAGAGTCCAACAATTCTATTGAGCGCCCGGATCAACGGCAGCAAAATATCCGGCGGCGGTACTGCAACGGTTTTTAACTCTCACACCCCCTATTCCCTGAATACACCCGCTGACGAGGATGGTTTCTTCATAGGTGATGTTTCTGGACCTCTATTAGGCGTTTCAATTTATGGGCCGAATGAAAACTGGTTGGCCAACGCAAACCTGCCCTCGTCCTTTCCCTTCGCCCTCACACAGGGCCATTTTCCGGATCCACGCGACGGAGATGGCATTATGGTTCCAGCAGGCGAGTTTTTTTACAATGATCTCAAAGGGACTAGCTTCAGCGCAGTGGTCCTCTCCGTGACCAGCGCGGCAATCCCCGAACCCGCGACATGGTCGCTCCTTATCCTCGGCTTTGGCGGCATTGGTGCAGCGATGCGGCGGCGGGGGAAGCGCGCTGCGGCGCTGGCCGCGGCCTAAAAAACTCATCGTCATCCCCGCAGAAGTGGGTATCCAGAGTTTTGCAGGCGTCGGCTCAGACTAGATTCCCGCGTTCGCAGGAATGACGATAACCGCCTCCTCAATCCCCCGTCGGCTTGGGGAGCAGCAGCGCCAGCAGGATCGCCCGGCACTCGCCGCAGATGATGCCGTCGATCAGCTCCGGGCGAAACCGCCGCTGGAACGCGCGCACCGCCGCTTCCGGCTCCTTGATGTCATAGCCGAAGCGCTCCAGCGCCAGCATAAAGGCGCTGTCTGACCAGAGCGGGTCCATCAGGTGCTTGGTCGGGCGCGGCAGGGCGAGGCGCAGGCGCGCGAGGCGGCCCCACGGAAACAGCTCGCCGGGGTCTTGCTTACGCCCCGGCGCGACATCCGAATGCCCGACGATATTGCCGCGCGTGATGCCGTGGCGCGTCACGATATCGTGCATTAAAGGGATAAGCGCATCGATCTGCGCCTCTGGGAAGCCGCGATAACCCCATTCATGGCCGGGGTTGACGATCTCTATGCCGATGCTGGCGGAGTTGATATCCGATGTGCCGCGCCACCAGCTCTGCCCCGCGTGCCAGGCGCGATGCTCCTCGGCTACCATACGGACGACCTCGCCATCCTCCGTCACCACATAATGCGCGGAAACCCGCGACTCCGGGTTGGCGAGCCAGTCTATCGCGCTTTGCGCATCGGGCATGCCGGTATAGTGCAGCACCAGCATGGAAACCGGCAGCTTGCGCGCGTCATGATTGGGGGACGGCCGTTCTTTCACCCTATGCTCTGCCCTGAAGCCCTCTTGCCTTGCTCTGCGTGGACAATGGCGGACAAGCCGCAGAGGATCAAGCGGCTTCCACTCTCCGATAGGCGCCACGATTATCCGGGCAGGCGGCGAATTGCGTGGTAAGCCCGATGCTTGTCTCACCTGCGCCGAGCAAGAGCCAGCCGCCCGGCCTGCTGTGCCGCGCCATCAATGAAAACAGGGCCTGTTTGCGCGCGGGTGTGAAATAGAGCAGCACATTGCGGCACAGGATCAAATCATAAACCCCGGAAGGTGCGTTGGGCGCCATCAGATTATCCACCTGAAAGTCGATCATCTGGAGCAGTAGCGGATTGAGGCGCCAGTCGTCTCCGTCCTGCTCCATCCAGCGCAGCATATCGGACACAGGCAGACCGCGTTGCGCCTCCATTTGCGGCACCACGCCCGAGCACGCCCTAGCGATTGCGGCATGGGAGATGTCGGTTGCGAGGATTTCCAGGCTCCAGTCCGGCCACTGGGCGCGGCTGTTCTCGAACAGTATGGCCAGCGACCAGGCCTCCTGCCCGGTGGAACAACCGGCACACCATAGGCGCAGCTTCTGCTCTCGTCCTTGCGTTTGCGCGCGCTCCATTGCGGCGGGAATTAATTCCTTGCCGATCATCGTGAAGATATGTGCATCGCGAAAGAAGCTGGTTTCGTTGTTGAGCAGAGCATCGACAGACTGAGTGGCAAGCGCGCCGCTGCGATCTGCATGGATCGCAGCCACCAGCGCGTCTATCGTCGGCAGCCCATGGGCGCGCAGCACGGGTCCAAGCGATGCTTCGATCCGCCAGATCCGGCTGTCCGAAAGAGCCTGCCCCGTTTTCTCTTCGAGCAGATCAGCCAGCATCCGCATTGCCGGGGTGCGCGCGATTTCCTTCATACCGCTACTCCGCAATAGGTGGCCATATAGCGCGGGATATCTGCGGGTGCGAGGCAGGCGGAGGCTAATCCTTCTCGCGCCAGCGAGCCGGGCATGCCCCACACGGTGCTGCTCGCCTGATCCTGCGCGATCAGCACACCGCCGGCACTCGCAATGGCGCGCCCGCCCGCCGTGCCATCCCGCCCAATGCCGGTAAGAACCACACCCATCGCGCCCGCGCCGAAGCAGTGCGCCATCCCTGCAAACATGTGGTTCACAGAGGGGCGAGCCGAGGTGAGCGGGTCACGCCTTTCGATCAAGCTGATCCGGGCCGTGCCCCCCTCTCTCAGGCAAGAGAGGCTGACCTCGCCTGGCGCGATATAGATGTGGTTAGGGCAGAGCGCCTGCCCTTCCCGCGCTATACTGACAGGCAGGGTGCACATCCGCGCCACCTGCCGCGCATAATAAGGGATGAACGAGGACGGCAAATGCTGGGTAACGAGAATCGGGACATCCGGCCTGGGGGGCATTGCCTGCAACAGGCCGGCGAGCGCGTGTATGCCACCTGTCGATGCACCAATGCCGATACACTCAACCGCGAAATCTGGCGGCACGAGGCGCAGCGTTACGGGTGCCTCTTCAGCCCGGCGTGACTGTCGTGCTGCCGCAAGACGGCGGACACGCCACAGCAGTTGTTCGGCGAAGTCGTGCGTCTCTTCGCCGCTCGTCGGCTTGGCGAGAGCGTCGCTGGCGCCGAGCGAGAGCGCGGTTACCGCAGTGCTGCTGCCGCGCTGACAATAAGAGGACAGCATGATGACATGGGCGTCGCGCGCGGCATCAAGCATATGCGGCAAGGCGTCCAACCCCTTCCGGCCCGGCATTTCATGATCGAGCAGGATGATATCCGTGCGCTGAGCGGACAGATATGCGAAGGCTTCATCTAGGCTGCCCGCCTGACATACCAGCTCTATATCCGCAGCCCCATCGAAAATCCGGCCAATCGCCGTGCGCGTGACGAGCGAATCATCGACCATCATTACTTTGACGGTCAGTGCCGGCGCGCTGGCCGGTGATCTTGCAGGCGAGGTGGCAATCATCGCCGGTCCTGTACGTGAAAATCTGCTACAGAGGCTAAAGCACGCCTACGAGCTGAAGTTTGCTTTCCAGCGTGTCCCGGTCGAACGGCTTCATTACATACTCGTCCGCCCCGGCATCGAGCGCGGCCTTGATGTGGCCCAGCCCATTCTCGGTGGTGCAAAAGATCACTTTCGGGCGGCTGGAGCGGGTGGCGTTGAGCTGTTGGAGGAACTCCATCCCGCTCATCACTGGCATATTCCAGTCGAGTAACACGACATCATGATCGCCATTCTGACACTGGCTCAGCGCATCGCGGCCATCGCAGGCTTCGCTGACGCTGATATCGAGTGACTCGAGAATATGGCGAGCGACCTTACGAATGACTTTGGAGTCATCTACCACCAAGCAGTTCTTCATAGCGGCTTTTCCTGAAAAGTTTTGCCTAACTTCATCATTATAGGGCGCAAAGCTGAGCGAAAGGTAAACGCGCTAATCAGGCGGCTTGCGCAAACAGGCATGATTCGAGGAAGCTGGCGAGCGTCACCACAAAATAGGCCTGCCCGTCTACTTCGACCACCCCTTTGGCAAAGGTCTGCCAGGCGGGTTCAATCCGCCCGCAGATAGGCAGAGGTGCGGACTCGATCGTCTGGATGTCATCCACCCTGTCCACCAATATGCCATAGCCATGCCCGCCGATTTCGCAGACGATGGCATGGGATTCGGCATCATGATCCCGCTTGATCTGCGCGCCCGGTTTTGTGGCGCCGCGCACCAAAGCTGCCACGTCGATGATCGTCAGCACCCGGCTGCGCAGCGCGGCCAAACCCGCAACATGACCCGGCACACTCGGCACCGGCGAGAGTTCGTGCAGACGCACCACGGCGTCGACCTCGCCTGTGCTGATGGCGATCGCCGTGCCCGCGACATGCGCTAAAAGATACAGGCCGTTCATGCGGCGACATTCCTTTTTCCTAGCGCTGCGATTGCCCCGATGAGTGCATCCTGATCGTAGCGGTAGATGCTCGCATCGTCTGGTCCGAGCGGCTGGCTGACGCTGCGCAGGCGCACTATCGCGGCATTTGTCTCCGCGGGCATAGTGACGGAGGCGGCATCAGACGTCACCAGGATCACATCACATGGATGCCGTTCCGCGCCTTCATCGCCCCAGACCACTTCATAACCGGCCTGACCCAGCAGCGGCGCCAATATTTCCCGATTCCACGGATCGTCGGCATCGGGAATCAGGCAGCGTGCGGATAACTCGGCCCGATCAGCCGGTATGCGCGGCTCGCCGGCAAGCGCCAGTAGGGCCATGCTGTCCAGCACCTCCACCTGCCGACCGTTGACCAGCACCAACCCGGCGACAAGGCCGTGACGAGCGCTCATGTCCAGCTCGGCGGGAATATCCTCGATGTCCAGCACCATCCGGATCGGGTAACAGAGTTCGTGCCGATCATCACGGACCCGAAGGCAGGTGATTTCGTTGGTGCTGGGTTGCATGTCCGCCCCGCTGACGGCGCGGCTGCACGCGACGATCCGACCGCCTATGGTGGCATAGGGATGGCCCGCAGAAACGCCGAACCTCTCGAAAGCTATGTCCTCCACCCGCTCTACCAGCGAAAGACGGATGATCCGTTCCTCGCCTGACAGCTCGATAAAGCGGAGGCCGGTGTAGACGCCTCCGGCGCGCTCGCCTGATGCGGCGGAACCAGCAGCGCCCCGCGCGGGTACTGCCTGCTCAACCGTTTCGGAAATGAGGGGAAGCTGCGCCACTTGCGCAATTCCCCCGGCATCAAGCAATAGCATTGGCTGGCCGTTGTCCGGCAGGGTCATGCCCGCATAGATGCCTGCCGCCATCACCATTGGCGCGGCGGGGCGGATCACCAGTTCCTCATGGTTTTCCACGTGGGATACGCCGAGAATATAGGGCTTGCCGCCGGTGGAGCGAACCAGCATCAGCGACCTTGGCCCCTGCCGTTCCAACAGGGGCATGCCGATCACGTCCTCAAGGTCGATCATCGAATACCGGGTGTTGCGGATGGTCGCGGTGAGGCCGCCGCCCAGCCGCGCAATCGACACGGTAGGGTTGTTATCATGCAATATTTCGACCACGGCAGAGCGCGGAATGGCGAAATGAATGCCACCCGCGCTCAGTATCAGGCCGGGAATGATGGTGAGCGTGAGCGGCACGCGCATGGTGATGGTAAGGCCACGGCCTGGCTCGCTCGTCAGCGAAATGACCCCGCCGATCCGCTCGATATTGGCGCGCACGATATCCATGCCCACGCCACGTCCGGAAATCGCCGTCACTTCCTGCGCGGTGGATAGGCCTGGGGTGAAAATCAGCTCCAACTTCGCCTGCTCGCTGAGCAGAGCGGCGTCCTGCGCGCTCATCAGCCCGACAGCGACGACTTTGGCCACCACCGCCTCGGTGTTGATGCCGCGCCCGTCGTCCGCCACCTCGATGACGATCTGGCTGCCAGACTGGTGCGCGGAGACGCGCAACCTGCCGGTTTCGGGCTTGCCGACGGCGCGCCGCTGATCCGGCGTTTCGATACCATGGTCGATGCAGTTGCGCACGATGTGGGTGAGTGGATCAATGACCGCCTCGACCATTTCCCGGTCCATCTCGACATCGCCACCCTCGAGCAGCAGCTCGATATGTTTGCCGAGTTCCCTCGAAAGATCGCGCACCATCCGCGGGATCGCTATGAACAGGCGGTCTACCCGCTGCATCCGTGTCTTGGAAATAGTGTCGCGCATGTCCGCGATGCAGCTCGATAAGCGCTCGAACGCCGCTTCCAGTTCAGGCTCCGGGTCGGTCGCACGCAGCTTGCGCGAAACCTCGTTGCGGGCGAGAACCATGTCTGAAACGCCGTTCATCAACTGGTCGATGAGCATCAGCGGCAGGCGGATGGTCCGCGCCGCGCCAGGCATGCGGGCCTGCGCCTCTTCATGATCCTGCGCTATGCTCTGGGCGCCGCTCTCTTCGATCGTATCGTCGCCCGTGCCGCGCGTCCGCGCGAAACACTGCTTCAGAGTGGCGATGATGACCTCGTCGTCCTTACGATCAAGCGTTTCGCCCGACTCGATGACGATGCACAGCTCGGCAATGCGATCCATGATGGCCAGCACGGCAGTAATCGTGGCGGCATCAGGGATGCCTTCTCCCCCGCGCATTTCGGAGAGAACATCCTCCGCGGCATGGCTCAATTTTTCGAAGCGCGGCAGGTTCAGAAAGCCGGAACTGCCTTTAACCGTATGAAAAAAGCGGAACAATTCGTCCAGCAGGCCGCGGTCAGACGGGTCGGCCTCCAGCGCCACCACCACATTGGCAAGCGCTTCCAACCCTTCCTGAGTTTCCGCAACAAAATCGGAAAGTAATTCTTCCATCACCCTGTCCGCACGCCTTGCACACAGGCATGATTGGGCAGGCATGGTTAATTCGGCGTTAAAACTGTGGAAAAATCGGAACTTATGATCTGGCTCACTGTGCTGAGCTGCGCTGGAATTTCCGGCTGGGCGTCGCCCGCGCATCCGGCCCAGTGACCCGTTTCGGGCTAGACCGGCAGCACTGCGCCAAAGACCAGCGCAGGCTCGCCCGGTGCGGAAAGCATCATATCCCCGCCCGCGCGATCTACCATCTGCCGCGTCATCCATGCGGCGGCGGACCGGGATGTCACGGCGTCGTCGCGCAACTCGCCGGAGAGCGCGGCGCGATATTCTGGGTCCAGCACGATCTTCTGCCCCTGCCCGCGCACAGCGAGTTCGATGCGCCCTGGCTGCACCTCTACGCCGATATCGAGCTGCCCACCGCGCACCAGCGCATCGCCTGCTATCAGCGCGAGATTGAGCAGCACCTTCGTCGCACGCTTGTTCAACGCTTCGTTGGGAACCAGCCAGCCGACCTTGACCCGGCCGGACGAGGCGAACATGCCCTCGATCGCCTGCCGCGCTTCATCGGGTGGCACTGCATCGCCATAGCCACCGGCAGACCCGAAGGCGAGACGGAAGAATTTGAGCTTGGCGGCCGATGTGCGCGCGCTTTCGGCCAGCAGATCAAGGCAACGGGCACGCATCTCAGGGTCCGTCTCGTCGGCCATCAACTCCAGCCCGTTGTTGAATGCGCCGACCGGGCTGAGCAGATCGTGGCACAGGCGCGAGCATAGCAGCGCCGCGAAATCCAGCACCGGATCGGTCTGCTGCGCTGATGCCTGACTGCTCATTTCATTCCCCAAAAGCATATATTCTCCCGTCTTTGCCGTCATGGCGGCGCAGACGCAAGCCACATCGCGTCAATCCTCGCAGACAATCAGGTTTACAGGCACAAAACGGTCATGGAGTCCGCCCGTTCCCACCTGCCAGAGCGCACAGGCTCCGCCCGGCGCACAGATCAGCCATAGCATCCCACCCTCCTGGGCCATCTCTGCATCGCAGGCAGACGGCACAGCATTTCCGCCGGGGTGAGAATGATAATGGCCCAACACCGCAAGGCCGCCGGCGCGCGCTTCCCGATGCGCCGCAAACAACACCGCAGGGTCCAGCTCAAAGCGTTGGGCTGGATCATCGGCGACGTTGGCGGCGGGGCGCGCCTCGCTGATCCGCCCCTCCCCGCCCAGTAGCAAACCGCAGATCTCGGCATTGGGGCTGGCGGCGGCATGTGCCTTAATCCGCGCCAGCAGCGCCCTTGATATATGCACCGTCATCCCCACATGCCTACGCCATGGGGGATGGAAGTTCCAGAGTGACGGCAATTGTCGACGAGGCTCTTTCCGGCGCGCGGCTGGACAAGGCGCTGGCCGTGCTTGTCCCCGCGCTTTCCCGAGAGCGGGTGAAAGCGCTCATCCTCGGTGGGCAGGTTGCCGGTGCGGATGGACGAGCGCTGTGTGATCCCTCCGCAAAGGTCGCCGCTGGCCAGTGCGTCCTTATCACCCTCCCCGCGCCTGCGCCCGCCGAGGCCATCGCACAGGATATTCCGCTCGATATCATCTATGAGGATGCGCATCTCGTCGTGATAGACAAGCCCGCCGGGCTGGTCGTCCACCCGGCGGCGGGCAATCTTGATGGCACGCTGGTCAACGCATTGCTCCATCATTGCTCGGGCCAGCTTTCAGGGATCGGCGGGGTGGCGCGCCCCGGCATTGTCCACCGCATAGACAAGGAAACCTCCGGCCTTCTGGTCGTCGCCAAATCCGACACCGCACATGAGGGGCTGGCCCGCCAGTTCAAGGATCACAGCATAGCCCGGCGCTATCTCGCGATTGCCAGCGGCCATCCCCGCCCAATGAGCGGCACGATCGAGACGTGGATCGGCCGGTCAGAGCGGGATCGCAAGAAGATGGCGGTGCAACAGGAGGGCCGCGGCAAGCATGCCATTACCCATTATCGCACGCTCGAAACGCTGAAGGGCGCAGCATTGATGGAATGCCGTCTGGAAACTGGCCGCACCCATCAGGTGCGCGTCCATATGGCGCATATCGGCCATGCGCTGATCGGCGATCCAGCCTATGGCCGAGCCTACAGCCAAGCCGGGCGCATGAAGGCGGGCGATGGTGGCGCAAAGAATAACTTCCGTCGCCAGGCGTTGCATGCTGCCGCGCTGGGGTTTATCCATCCTATAACGGAGGAAAAGCTCGTCTTTGAAAGCGCTCTGCCTGCCGATATGCAGGAACTGTTAAGCCAGCTCCGCGTATAGACGGGGGCTGGCAATCGAAGCGGCGTCGCCCATAAGGGGACGCAGAGGGAAAGGACCAGGGTAAGACGACATGGCCAAAGGGAACACTTCCAGCGCGCTTGTGCCGGTGCTTGGCACGGATGCCAGCCTTAATCGCTATCTTGCGGAGATCCGCAAGTTTCCGATTCTGACGCCAGAGCAGGAATATATGCTGGCCAAGCGCTATCAGGAGCATCAGGACCCTGAAGCCGCTGCCCAGCTTGTCACCAGCCACCTCCGTCTCGTCGCCAAGATCGCGATGGGCTATCGCGGCTATGGACTGCCGGTCAGCGAGCTGATTTCGGAGGGCAATATCGGCCTGATGCAGGGCGTTAAGAAATTCGAGCCGGATCGCGGCTTTCGCCTCGCCACCTACGCAATGTGGTGGATCAGGGCGTCGATCCAGGAGTTCATCCTGCGCTCGTGGTCGCTCGTGAAAATGGGCACCACGGCGGCGCAGAAGAAGCTGTTCTTCAACCTGCGGCGCATGAAGAACAATATCGAGGCGTTTGAGGATGGCGATCTCCACCCCGATGACGTGACCAAGATTGCTACCGATCTTGGCGTGTCCGAGGAGGATGTCGTCAGCATGAACCGCCGGATGGCGATGGGCGGAGATACTTCGCTCAACGTGCCGATGCGCGAGGATGGCGAGGGCCAATGGCAGGATTGGCTGGCCGATGATGGCCCATTGCAGGACGAGCGCGTCGCCAATGCCGAGGAGCAGGACATCCGGCACGGCCTGCTGCTGGAGGCCATGGACAGCCTTAACGACCGCGAAAAGCATATCCTCGCCGAGCGTCGTCTCGCCGAGGAGCCGAAAACGCTGGAGGAACTGAGCCAGGTCTATGGCGTATCGCGTGAGCGGGTTCGACAGATCGAGGTGCGCGCTTTCGAGAAGCTGCAAAAGGCGATGATGCGGATCGCGGGCGAGCGGCGCCTGATGCCTGCCTGAGTCGCACTCAGGCGGGCCACGGCAAAGGAGTCATCCGGCTGATAGGGCAGGAAAAACCCGACACTCCTCACAAGGAGCGCCGGGTCAGGGGTGGGTTAGCCACCAAGGACCTCCCACTGGTCGCATTATGAACATACAGATTTGCTGCTAAAATTCCGTGACTCGCGTCAAAATACGCAAATTTTGCGCGAATCCCTTGCAACGCTTATAGGGCACGCATGGCTATTTTCCCCCGCCCCGTTTCTCCCAAAAATGCTGCCGGCGACCTGTGGGGCTATCTGCTCGAAAAACGGGCGCATCGCTGGCCGCTGCTCGGTGTTTCGATGGCATTGACCTGGGTAATCATCTGGGTGTTCGTGATCGATGCCAATACCAATATCAAGCCGAAGCAAAACCAGATCACCTATTTCCAGAACTGGCAGGCGGATCGTTCGGACATCACCGTCATCCTGCAACAGAAGAAAGATCTGGCGGCGAGGGTCACGGCGCTCCACGCCAAGCAGAAGGAAATGCAGAAGGTCGCCGACATATTCGGCATCGAATGGCGCGAGGATGCGAAACGCAATGCCGCGCGCGAAGCCGAAGCAGTGCGTATCCTGAACGCCCAGATCGACAAGCGGCTGGCCGAGGCGCAGGCGAAGCTCGAAGCAGGCGCGCCGCTAACCACGCAGCCTCCCTCGCCCGCTTCCGGCACGGTGGAATGACGGGCAGCCCGGCGGATGCGCGCTTCATGCGTGCCGCGATTGCGCTCTCGCTGCGTGGACAGGGACGCACCCAGCCTAACCCCAATGTCGGCTGCCTGATCGTCAAGGACGGGGTCGTCATCGGGCGCGGATGGACACAGCCTGGCGGGCGGCCTCATGCCGAGGCGCAAGCACTTACCCAGGCGGATGGCCTGACAGACGGCGCGACCGCCTATGTTTCGCTCGAACCCTGTTTTCACCTGTCGCCACGTGGGCCGCGTTGTGTCGAGTTGCTGCACCGCACCGGCATAGCCCGCGTCGTCATTGCCGCAACCGACCCTGACCCGCGCACCAACGGCCAGAGCATCGACTGGCTGCGCACCCAGGGTTTGCAGGTCGATACTGGCGTGTTGGAGGCGGAAGCCCGCGTCGCGATGGCGGGATTCTTTACGCGCCAAGTGCTGGGCCGCCCGGCGGTGACGCTGAAGCTCGGCCTTTCTCTGGATGGCTGCATCGCCTGCGCCGATGGCACGAGCCAGTGGATCACCGGCAACGCAGCGCGTGCGCATGCGCACATGATCCGCGCCCGGCATGACGCGATCCTCGTCGGGCGCGGCACATGGTGGGCAGACAAGCCCCGCCTCGATGTGCGATTACCCGGTCTGGAGGATCGCGCGCCGCAGCGCATCCTGCTGGGCCACGGCACCGCGCCCGATGGCTGGGCGATCATCGATGATCCCGCAGCCATCGCGGACCTTGAGGGCGTTGCCAGCCTGATGGTGGAAGGCGGAGCGCAAGCGGCGGCGGCATTCCTGCGTGAGGATCTGGTCGATAGTCTGCTGCTTTATCGAGCGCCGATCCTCATCGGCGGGGGCAGGCCCGCGCTCGGCGACATCGGCCTGCCCTCGCTCGACGCCGCCCACGGCCGCTGGCGGCTGATCGACCGGCGGATGCTGGGCGTGGATGCGATGGAGGTTTACGCGCGCGTCCGGGCGGGCTAGAGCGGAACCATGTTCACCGGCATCGTTTCCGACATCGGCACCATCCTCTCCGCAAACCAGCGCGGCGACCTGCGGCTCGTCATTTCCTGTGATTACGACATTGACGGCGTGGCGCTCGGCGCGTCCATCGCTTGTTCAGGCGTTTGCCTCACGGTGGTCGACAAGGGCGCAGGCGCGGATGAAGATTCCACGAGCAACGGCTGGTTCGCGGTCGACGCCTCGGCCGAAACGGTGCGCCGCACCGCGCCGGGCATGTGGGAAACGGGACGCCGCCTCAACCTCGAACGCGCGCTCAAGCTGGGCGACGAACTGGGCGGTCATATCGTTACCGGCCATGTCGATGGCATCGCGACTGTGGTCGGTGTTTGCGACGAGGGAGAATCACGCCGCGTCGGTTTCACAGTCTCCCCGGAAATCGCGCCGTTCATCGCATCCAAGGGGTCTGTCACGGTCGATGGCGTATCGCTGACCGTGAACGAGGTGGTGGACCACAAAAGCGAGACGCATTTCAGCGTCAATCTGATCCCCCACACATGGGCGGTCACGACCTTGGGCGAACTGACCGTCGGGCGGCCGGTGAACATCGAAATCGACGTGCTGGCGCGCTACCTTGCCCGGCTCAAGGAACGCATCACCGTCGTCTGATGTGATCCCGTGCTTGACGATCACATTATAATGTGATTATTCACATTTATGCAGACTCAACCGCTCGTCAAACACATCATCGGCCTGATCAACTCGGGCGAAATGTCGCGTTCAGGCCTTGCCCGCGCCGCCGGCCTCCATGCCAACAGCCTGCGCAAGCTCGGCGATGAAGAGTGGAACCCCACCGCCGAGACGCTGTCCCGACTCGAGGCCTATCTCGCAAAACGCGAAAGCGGCACCGCACTTGCCAGCCCGGAAGAAATTATCAACGAAGCACGCAACGGGCGCATGTTCATCCTGGTCGATGACGAGGACCGGGAAAATGAGGGCGACCTCGTGATTCCCGCCCAGATGGCGACGCCGGATGCGATCAACTTCATGGCGACCCACGGGCGCGGCCTCATCTGCCTCGCGCTCACCAAGAGCCGGGTAGAGCATCTTGGCCTGGACCTGATGAGCCGAGCCAATGGCACCCGGCACGAAACCGCCTTCACCGTCTCGATCGAAGCGCGCGAGGGCGTGACCACCGGCATATCGGCGGCAGACAGGGCGCGGACCGTCGCGGTCGCAATCGACTCCTCCAAAGGCCGGCAGGATATTGTTACCCCCGGCCATGTATTCCCGCTGGTGGCGCGCGATGGCGGCGTGCTGGTGCGCACCGGCCATACAGAGGCGGCGGTCGATGTGTCGCGGCTGGCGGGTTTGAACCCTTCCGGCGTAATCTGCGAGATCATGAAAGACGACGGCACCATGGCGCGGCTGGATGATCTCATCCCCTTTGCCCAGCGCCACAGCATGAAGATCGGCACGATCCGTGACCTGATCGCCTATCGCCGCCGCCATGATCATCTGCTCGAAAAGCGTGCCGAGGTGACATTCACCAGTCGCTGGGGCGGGGAATGGAAAGCCATCACCTTCTTCAACCGGGCCACGCAAAACGAACAGCTTGTCCTTCAGAAGGGCCATATCGACCCTGACGCCCCTACCCTCGTCCGCATGCACCAGATGAACCCGCTGGTCGACGCGCTCGGTGAGGAAAGCCCGCGATCGGGCGTGCTGGCGCGCGCCATGGAGATCATTGGCGAGGAGGGCGCGGGCCTGATTGTCGCTATCAACCGCCGCGCGCCGGATGATTTCACGCGCATGCTGCGGCAACGATCCGGCGAGACACCGCGTGACATGGATGAATTGCGGGATTATGGGGTCGGCGCGCAGATCCTCGCCGATATGGGGGTGCATGACATGGTGCTGCTCACCAACACGCAGCACAGCCTCGTCGCGCTCGATGGCTATGGCCTCGCAGTGGTGGGCCAGCGCTCCATTGATATTTAAGGAGTATCCGAGGTGGCCCATTTCCTGATCGTCGAGGCGCGGTTCTACGACCATCTCAATGACCTGCTGATTGAGGGGGCGGCGGCAGCGCTCGAGACCGCCGGGCACACGCACGAGGTGCTCAGCGTGCCTGGCGCGCTCGAGATTCCGGCCGCAGTCGCCCTCGCGAGCGAGAGCGGACGCTATGACGGCTATATCGCCATCGGTGTCGTCATTCGCGGCGAAACCTACCACTTCGAGGTGGTATCGAACGAAAGCGCCCGCGCCCTGATGGCCCTGTCGCTGGATGGCCTGCCCATCGGCAACGGCATCCTGACGGTCGAAAACGAGGCACAAGCCCTCACCCGCGCCCGCCGCACCGAGAAGGACAAGGGCGGCGAAGCGGCCAAGGCAGCGATGCGCATGCTTGAACTGCGCGCGAAATTTGCTGGCTGATCCTCAGCGGTCGCGCTTTGCCCCTTGCCTGTCCCGCGTGCAGGCTTACATGAGAGTGATGGCCGCCGCCCCTATCCTTCCGCAAGACCCGACCCTTGACGAGGTGCGCGCCGCGCTGGCTCCGCTGATCGCGCGCAACGCCGGGTTCGATGGCTGGCGCCCGGCGGCAGTAGAAATGGCGGCTGCACAGCTGGGCCTCGCGCCCGAGATCGCCGCGCTGGCTTTCAGCGGGAGAGCGGTCGCGATGATCGATGCCTGGTTTGCGCATATCGATAGCGCGATGCTGGCTGCCTGCCCGCCAGACCGCCTCGGGCCAATGAAGGTGCGCGAGAAAATTACAGCGCTCGTCGAAGCGCGGCTCGATGTTCTGGCGCCGGAGCGCGAGGCGCTGCGCCGGGCGCTCGCGATCCTCGCCATGCCACAAAATATGACGCATGCGGCCAAGCTGTGCTGGCGCGCGGCGGACCTGATGTGGCGCGCGGCGGGCGATACGGCGGTAGACTATAATCATTATACCAAGCGCAGTCTCGTCGCTGGGATCTATGCCGCTACACTGCTGGTGTTTCTCGATGACGACAGCGAGGGGCAGGCCGATACCCGCGCCTTTCTCGCGCGCAGGGTCGAGGGAGTAATGCGCTTCGAGAAGGCGAAAGCCCGCTTCTCAGCCAATGCGGAACGTCGCCCCAGCCTCGCGCGTTTTGTCGGCCGCCTGCGCTATCATGCGCGTTGAAAAGTTCACGCCCAGTTCAAAACCCATGGAATAGCGCGCCGGACGACAAGGAGAAATTTGATGAAGTCCTTTCGTGCCGCCCTGTTGATGCTGTGCTGCATCGCGCCCACCCCTCTGGCACAGGCCCAGCCGCCCGCCGCCCGGCCCTCCAACCCGGATCTGGCCCTCGTGGCCGACTATATTCGCCAGACCAGAAGCCTCGTCGCCACCTTCTCCCAGACCGACCGCAACGGTCAGACTCTGGCCGGCAAGCTCACCCTCAAACAGCCGGGCAAGATCCGCTTTCAATATCAGCAGGGCGTGCCGCTGCTGATCGTGGGCGATGGCAAGGCGCTAACGGTGATCGACTATGAGGTGCGCCAGGTCCAGCGTTGGCCGATCCGCAGTTCGCCCTTGGGTGCGCTCATCGACCCGGCACGGGATTTCACGAAGTTCAGCAAGGTGGTGCAGACCGGCGATCCTTCGACCCTCTCTGTCGAAGCGCGTGATCCGAAACGGCCTGAGTTCGGCACGATTACACTGGTGTTTCAGCGTCAGCAGGGCGCGCCTGCCGGCCTCAGCCTCTATGGCTGGGTCGCGCGAGACGCGCAGGGCAACCGCACCGCCGTGCGCCTATCAGCACAGCAGTATAATGCTCCGGTGGCGGATTCGGCATTTCGTTGGAAAGACCCACGCCCACAGGGACCGCGCGCAGGCGGCTAAACGACGCGTTCAAGCGATGAACGGTGCGCAGCTTCCATTCGTTAATGCTGGCGACAGCCACAGCGGGTTATAAGGGGTCAACCGCAGAGGAAGCGGCCGGAATTCCCCCCTGTTATCCGGCTAGCCACCTTTGTGATTGCGCCCAATAGCGCATACTGGAACCCCCGCTCCATGCCCCCGGAGCGGGGGTTCTTCATGGGCAATGCCATCCCTGCGCGGAACGGCCCGCTTCAAGACACACGCACCCTCGTTCGCGCGCACACTTCGCTTGCGTCGCTATCCCAAGCCCCCTAGGGGAAAATCCATGTCTCAGACTCTCAAGATTGCATCGTGGAATATCAACAGCGTCCGCGCCCGTATCGATCTCGTCACCCGCTTCCTGAGCGAGGAAGGGCCGGATATCCTGTGCCTTCAGGAAACCAAGGTGACGGACGATATTTTCCCCGGCGGCGTGTTTCGTCAGATGGGCTACAACCATCATATCCTCCACGGTCAGCCGATGCACCACGGCGTCGCGATCATCAGCAAGGTGCCGATGCGCGAGGACGACCGTCTGGACTGGCAGGCCAATCGCGAGGCGCGCCATGTTGGTGTGCGGCTCGACAACGGCGTGCGGCTGGAGAATGTCTATGTGCCGGCGGGAGGCGAGGTGCCTGATCTCGTAGAGAACCCCAAATTCGGGCAAAAACTCGCCTTTCTGGAGCGGATGGTTGAATGGTCCGCCAAGCTGTCCGTGCCGACTATCCTTACCGGAGATTTCAACATCGCGCCGCTCGAATGCGATGTGTGGAGCCACAAACAGCTTGTCGATGTGGTTAGCCATACTGCGGTGGAATGTGAAATACTGGCCCGAATGCAGGCCGCGCATGGCTGGGTGGACATCGGTCGACAGTTTTACCCTGAGCCGCAACGCCTCTACACCTGGTGGAGCTATCGCGCGAAGGACTGGCTGGCCTCTGATCGTGGGCGCAGGCTTGATCATATGTGGGTCAGCCCCGAACTCGCGGAGAAGGCCATTCGCCACCGGGTGATCGAATCCTGCCGCAGTTGGGCCAGACCGTCCGATCATGCGCCGCTGATCACCGAGTTCGCCTTCTGATGAGCGCCGAGGCGGCCGCGCGGGCTGTCGCCAAGGCCATAGACGCGCTGCGGCGTGGCTGGGCGGTTGAGGTGATGGCGGCTGGGCAATGCCTACATCTGCTGGCGGTTGAAAGTGCGGATGAACAAAATCTTCCCGCGTTCGATCCCACCAACGCAGCTCCTATCCTCATCTCAGCCGCGCGGGCGCACACGCTGCACCTTGCCAACCAGCGCGAGGCCGCGGACCCTGAGGCGCCGGTGCTGGTGCAGCGGGAAAGCTGGATCGATCTGGGCGGGGCGATGGCGCTGGCGGACCCGGTGCGCGATCTCGCGACGCCTCTGAAAGGCCCCTATCGCGCCCTGCCGCTTAGCCAACCGGATGCTGCTGCTGGGGCGCTGCGCCTTGCCCGCTTGGCGGGAATATTGCCCGCTTTTTTCGTGGCGCCCGCGCCTGTCTCTACCGAGGCAAGCGCAGAGGCGGATGCGATCCTCGTATATGGCGGCGGGCCGCAGCTCCATATAGCGACGCGCGCGCGCCTGCCGGTATCTGTAGCGGAAAGCGCGGAAATTTGGGCATTCCGCACTCTTGGTGACCCACGTGAGCATGTCGCGCTCGTGGTCGGCGCACGCGATGACAGTGTGCCGGTGGTAAGGCTGCACAGCGAATGCCTGACCGGCGATGTGCTGGGCAGCCTCAAGTGCGATTGCGGGCCGCAGCTCCACGCCGCCCTGCATCAAATAGCGAACGCGCGCTGGGGCGTGCTGCTCTACCTCCGGCAGGAGGGGCGCGGCATTGGCCTCATCAACAAGCTGCGTGCCTATGCGCTTCAGGATCAGGGGTTTGACACGGTCGATGCGAATGTGCGCCTCGGCTTCGCGATCGACGCGCGCGATTTTTCGGTGGCGGCGCAGATGCTGCGGCTGCTGGCGGTTGAGGAAGTGCGGCTGCTTACCAACAATCCCGCCAAGGTTGCGGGGCTGGAGGCGGAAGGCGTGAAGGTGAAGGAGCGAGTGCCCCTCGCGATTGAACCTAATCCGCATAATGCCCGCTATCTCGATACCAAGCGGGATCGCACCGGGCATCAGCTATGAACATTGCGCGGAAAAGTGGGACCCGGTTTTCCGCATCGCGCGATGCGAACATAATAGCATGAACATCGCGGTCCGCGTGGATAGCGCCGCGCAAACGCTGCACTTCGATGGGCGGACCTTCCCCTGCGCCATGGGCAAGGGCGGCGCCTGCCGGTCGGAGGCGAAACGCGAGGGCGATGGCTGCACACCGCTCGGGACATGGCCGATCCGGGGTGCGCTGCTGCGTCCGGGGCGGGTCGAGTTGCGTCAAGCACCACTAATCCCGTGGCGGTGGACGCGGGAGAATGACGGCTGGTCAGATGGTGCGGATGACCCCGCCTATAACCGCCCGGTGATCCTCCCCCACCCCTTCTCGCACGAACGCCTCCAGCGAGAGGACGCCGCGTATGATATCGTCATCGTGCTCGGTTATAACGACGCGCCACCACGGCGGGGCATGGGCAGCGCCATATTTTGGCATATCTGGGTGCCGAAGGATGACGGCGCGCCCAAGCCCACCGAAGGCTGCATAGCCATCGCGCGTAAGGATATGGACCGTATCCTCCCCCACCTGCTGCCGGGAACGGCGATGGAGGTCTTTTAGGCCGCCATCTGCTCCACCGCCCGCACTTCCGAAGCGTCGAGCAACCGGCGCTCCAGCGTCTGCAACCGGATCTTGCTCTCGATCTTTCCACCTAGAAGATCGGTAAGATAGAAGGTGTCGACCGCCCGTTCGCCATAGGTGGAAATATGCGCGCTGTGCACCGTCACTTTGGATTGGAACAACGCATAAGCGAGATTGAACAGCAAGGCCGGCTTGTCCCGCGCGTGAATCTCGATCACGGTAAAGCGGTTGGACGCCTTGTTGTCGATCAGCACATTGGGCGCGATATCGAACGCCTCGGCGCGGGCGCGCGGGAGCGGGCGCGCCTCAAGCCGGGGCTGGAGCTTTTGCCTGTTGGCAAGCGCATCCTCGATCGCCCGCTCGATACGGGCGAGCTGGCTTGGCTCGTCGAACGGGCGACCAAGCGGATCCTGCACCAGGAAATTGTCGATCGCCATGCCGTCACGCGTGGTATGGATGCGCGCGTCGATAATACTGCCGCCCGCAAGGTGAATCGCCCCCGCGATACGATAAAATATGCCAGGGTGATCGGCGGCGTAGATGGTGACGAGGCTCGCCCCGCGTTCGGGGTAAACCTGCGCCGTAATCGAGAGCGGCGCCTTGCCCGCCGCCAGGATGTGGCGCGCGTTATGCGCCAGAATGTCGTCCGGTTCGGCAATCCAGTAACTTTCAGGCAGCCGCTTGGCGAGACGGGCGAATTCCGTGTCGCTGACTGCTAGGTGCTGCTTCAAGGCCTGTTGCTTGACCGCAACCTTCTCCTTGCGCCCGCTCGATTTGTGCCCGAGACGCAGCACTTCTTCGGCAGAATTATACAGATCGCTTAGCAACTGCCGCTTCCAGCTGTTCCATACCCCCGGCCCTACCGCGCGGATATCGACCGTGGTAAGCATCAGCAGCAGGCGCAGGCGCTCGGCGCTCTGCACCACTTCCACAAAGTCCATGATCGTCTTGTAATCGCTAAGGTCGCGCTTGAAGGCGGTCGCGCTCATCAACAGGTGATGCCGTACCAGCCAGGCCACCGTCTCAGTCTCCGCGGCGGTCATACCGAGGCGCGGGCAGAGTTTTTCGGCAACTTCCGCGCCGAGTATGCTGTGATCCCCGCCCCGCCCCTTGGCAATATCGTGCAGCAATACCGCGACATAGAGCGCCCGGCGTGACACCAGCTTGCCCATCAGATCGCTGGACAGCGGGTGATCTTCCGCCAGTTCGCCGCGTTCGATTTGTGACAGCAGGCCTACGGCGCGGATCGTATGTTCATCCACCGTATAATGATGATACATGTCGAATTGCATCTGCGCGACGACACGGCCAAAATCCGGCATGAAACGGCCAAACACGCTTGCCTCGTTCATCCAGCGCAGCACGGTTTCCGGCTCCCTCGCAGAGGTCAGCACTTCCATGAAAAAAGCGTTGGCGCGCGCATCCTTGCGCACCGTGTTGTCGATCAACGGGGCGTCCCGCCGCGCGGCGATGAGCGAGCTGGGATGGATAGCGAGGCCGTGCCGATCTGCTAAAGCGAAAATCTCCAGCAGGCGCACCGGATCTTTCTGGAAAAAATCATCACTGGGCAGCGCGATGCGCCCCCGCTCCATCACAAAGCCATCGAGCTTGCGGGGGCGACGGAACAGGGTCGGCATGAAGCGGCGCCCGCGCACGGCCCACTGGTCATCAAGGTGGGCGAGGAACACGCCGGTCAGGTCGCCGACCATCTTCACCATCAGGAAGTAATAGCGCATGAACCGCTCCACGCTCGAACGCCCCTCGCGCGCGGTAAAGTGCATGCGCTTGGCGACCTCGAGCTGAAGGTCGAAGGTGAGGCGGTCCTCTTCGCGGCCTGTGATATCATGCAGGTGGCAGCGCACCGCCCAGAGAAAGTTTTCCGCCTTCTGAAACTGCTTCAGTTCCTGCGGCGTCAGCAGTCCCGCGTCGACCAGCCCTGAAACATTGTCCGCCCGGTTCACATATTTGCCGATCCAGAACAGGGTCTGGAGATCACGCAGAGCGCCCTTGCCTTCCTTCACATTGGGTTCGACGACATAGCGGCTGTCGCCCATGCGCTTGTGCCGCTGCTCGCGCTCCGCGAGCTTTTCCGCGACAAAACTGCGCGCGCCGTCCTTCACCACTTCTGTGCCAAAGCGCACGCGCGCCGCGTCATAAACTTCGCGGTCGCCCCAGACATAGCGCGCCTCGAGCATGGCGGTGCGCACGGTCAGATCCGCCTTTGTCATGCGAATCATCTCGTCGATGGAACGGCTGGAATGGCCTACCCTCAGCCCCAGATCCCAGAGAGAATAGAGCATGGACTCAATGACCTGCTCGGTCCAGCCCGTCGGTTTATAAGGAGTGACGAAGGCGATATCGACATCGCTGCCCGGCGCCATCTCGCCCCGGCCATAGCCACCCACGGCGAGCAGCACCATCTGCTCCGCTGTGCTGCGATTGCCGGGTTTGTATAGGTGACGCACCGTCGCGTCATAAAGAATGCGCAGCACCTGATCGGTGAGAAAGGCGAAAGCCTGCACCGTTTCCCGCCCATTGGTGGGATGAGCTTCGAGCCTGCGCATCGCTTCCGCCCTTCCGGCGGCGAGAACTTCGGCCAGCAAGGCGACGATCTTGCCGCGCAACAGGGCGGTGTCTGCCGTATCGGCGGCGGCGATGACCTGCTCGAGCTGATCGGCGACAGCGCGGCGGTCTATGATCGCGCGGCGATTAGGCAGGGCGGAGAAAAAATCGGTCATAGTCTTATCTAGGGTTTCCTCGCAGCATCCGCCAGTGTGATGGAATTGAAATTCGCCACCTCAAGAGGCGCGTGCGAGAGCGAATTTCCAATCCATAAACCACACTAGAATCCTGTAAATGCTAATGACCCTTATGAACCGGATGTCCGCTCTGCGCTATCCGAATGATAGGGCGGACTTCAGGTTCGGGTCACTAGCGCCTTGAGCTTATATATCAGCTCCAGCGCCTCGCGCGGGGTCAATGCGTCCGCATCCGTGGCGTTCAGCAGTTCTTGTAGCGGATCGGGGTTACTATTGTCCTTCTCTGTGGGTACGGCCGCGAACAACGGCAGATCATCCAGCCCCGCCGCAATGCCGCCTGTCTTGGCCCGTCCCGCTTCGAGCTTCGCCAGCACCGCCTTGGCCCGCGCCAGCACCGGCGCAGGCAGGCCCGCCAGCCGCGCCACCGCGATACCATAGCTGCGGTCGGCGGGGCCAGCCGCCACTTCATGCAGCAATACCAGATCGCCCTTCCACTCGCGCGCGCGAACATTATGGAGCGAGAGGGCGGGCAAGCTCTCCGCCAGCCGGGTCAACTCATGATAATGCGTCGCGAACAGGCAGCGGCAGCGGTTGACCTCGTGCACTGCCTCCACCACCGCCCACGCGAGCGCAAGCCCATCATAAGTCGATGTGCCGCGCCCGACCTCATCGAGGATCACGAAGCTGCGTTCCGTGGCCTGAGAGAGGATCGCCGCCGTCTCCACCATCTCGACCATGAAGGTTGAGCGCCCGCGCGCAAGATTGTCCGACGCGCCCACCCGGCTGAACAGGCGGTCGACGAGGCTGAGCGTGGCAGACTGGGCAGGAACATAGCTCCCCGCCTGCGCCAGCAACACGATCAGCGCATTCTGGCGCAGAAACGTCGATTTGCCGCCCATATTGGGACCAGTGACGAGCCACAGCCGGTTCGCCTGAAGCAGCGCGCAGTCATTGGCGACGAACGCCTGCCCCTCGCGCCTTAGCGCATCCTCCACCACCGGATGCCGCCCAGCGACAATCTCCAGCCGCAGCTCCACCACGAAGGCAGGCCTTGCCCAGCCACCCTCCGCTGCGCGCTCGGCCATGCTGGCGGCCACATCCAGGCGCGCCAGCGCCTGCGCTGCCCGCGTGATCGCTTCCTTGCGGGCGAGTGTCATCTCGATCAGGCTTTCGAGATGCGCGGCCTCGGCGGCAAGCGCATGGCCGCCCGCCTGGCTCACCCGGTTCGCCTCCTCGTGCAGATCGACCGAGTTGAAGCGCACCACGCCGGCCAGCGTCTGCCGGTGTGTGAAGCCCGATCCCTCGCGCATCAGCGCATCCCCATGCTTGCCCGGCACCTCGACATGATAGCCCAACACCGCGTTATGGCGGATCTTGAGCGCCGAAATGCCGGTTTCCTCGCGATAGCGCGCCTCAAGCTGCGCGATAGCCCGCCGTCCGTCGCTAGCCAGACGGCGCAGCTCATCCAACGCTGCGTCAAACCCTTCCGCGATATAGCCGCCGCTCGCCGCCTCGGTAGGTGGTGTGGGGACCAGCGCCTGAGTGAGTTCGTCCACCAGCGCACCATGCCCATCAATCGCGGGGAGCAACCGCTCAAGCAACGCGGGCCACCCCTCACATTTTGCCTTACCGAGCCGTTCGCGCAATGAACGCGCACCCGCCAACCCGTCCCGCAACTGGCCAAGATCGCGCGGGCTGCCTCGCCCCAGCGCCAGCCTGCCCAGCGCGCGGCCAATATCGGGTAGCGCCCGCAAAGCCGCGCGCAAGCTCTCGCGCCGCCCGCTGTCGTCATGCAGCCACTGCACAAGGTCCAGCCGCGCCAGTATCCCGCCCTCATCAAGCAACGGCGCGGCAAGATCAGCCGCCAGCAAGCGCGCCCCCGCGCCCGTCACGGTCCGGTCGATGCTGTGCAGCAGGCTACCCGCCCGGCTGCCGTTCATGGTGCAGACAATCTCCAGGCTTTCGCGCGTAGCGGCATCGATCGCCATATGGCTGCCCGGCGCGATGTGCACCGGCGGCGCCAGATGCGGCTGCCGCCCCTGCCCGGCATGATCAAGATAGCCGAGCAACCCGCCGATGGCAGACAACTCCGCCCGGCTGAATCTGCCGAAGCCATCGAGCGTCGCCACGCCGAACATCTCTTTCAGACGCGCTTCCGCCCGCGCGGACGAGAAGGCCCCCTTCTCGAACATATGCGCGCCCGGCACGTCCAGCACAGATCCTTCCGCCACCACGATCTCGGATGCTCCCACCCGCGCCAGCTCGGCGGAAAGTGCGCCGCTATCGACGCTCATCGCCTCGAAGCGCCCGGTCGATATATCCGCCGCCGCCAACGCGATCTCGCCGG
>JAGNYO010000052.1 GCA_017984895.1 Sphingobium sp.
TCTCCACAGCATACATCCCCGACCGCCCCCCAAAAGAAGCAGCCTAACCACTGGCTGGCTTTTACGCCGCCACGCTCAGCAAATCGCCGGCGTTCCAGTGGCTGGTTTTGTCACCGCCCTGCACACACGCTGCACCGCGCAGGCACTTCCGACCCCGGCTCCATCCATAGCATCCAGCAGCTTGCCGGCAGTCATGGGATCGTCATATTCGCCCGGTGTCAGCTTGCCAGTGAGCGGGCTTGGGGGATATGTCACCACATCGTCCGACACGAGATGAGCATGACTATCAAATATCATATCTTTTCCCTCTTGCACCCCTGCCTGATGCGCAGAGGCCTAATCATTGTCAAACAATTTTTTTGCCGATCTCTTCTATCTCCCTCATCCCGAAAACAGCGGCAAACTAGAGAATATAAGGATTTCAGCGATCCAGATGTCACTGCCATCTTTGCAAAAGCCGGTTGCACAGAGCGCAACACTGTCCTACAATATTAAACCTTGGAAGGAAAATCCCTTGTCCACGAGTGAGCGAAAGAAGAATAGCCGGGTCCGCCAGTCGGTCGCCAGCATCGCCTATGACGAAATCACCGAGCGAATCACGTCCGGCGACTTCGGTGCCAGGCAGCGGCTGACCGAAGCCCAGCTCATGCGGGAACTTAATGTCAGCCGAGGCGCGGTGCGCGAGGCGATCAGCCGGCTCGCGGCTGACGGCTTGCTGGACATAGAGTTGAACAAAGGGGCAATCGTCCGGGCTATCAGCCGTCAGGATCTGGCGGATTTCCTGCAAGTGCGGGCGCTGTTCGAATCCTTCGCCGCCCGCCGCGCCGCCGAGCGCATAAACGAACCTGGTGCGCGCGAGGTCGCGCAAGAAGTGCTGGAACACTGCCGCAAGCTCGAGAAAACGCCGAGCAACGCAACGATGGTAGACAATGACACGATCTATCACGATGCCCTGATGGACCTTTCCGGCAATGCCCTGATGGCGGCAGAATGGCGGCGCATGCATCGTTCGCGCTATCGCCTCGGTTTCCTGCTTTCGCTGGATTCCGACCAGGTGCTGGAAACTGTGCGTCACCACCGGGAAATTTTCGAGGCGATCCAGGAGGGCGACGCGGACCTGGCCGCAGCCTTGGCGGGCAAAAATGTGCGCCTTGTCAACAGCCGGATCCAGCGGCTCGACAACCAGACATTCGAACGGATTTTCAATTCGCAGACAAGCGGAGACGTGGTCGATCTTGTAGCCTGACTGGTGGCATCAAAGCCATGGCAGCACAGGGCGGCCCTACCAAATAGGGAGGAGCGGCATCATGGCGGTCGAACAATTGGGATATTTGGTCTTTGATATGCCGGAAGGCTCTCTTGGCGCCATGCAAACGCTGTTGGGGGAGCTGTTCGGCCTGGAGATCGCGCCGATCGCCGCTGGCGGGTTCGATGCCCGCATGGATGGCCGCCCTTTTCGGCTGCGCTTCAACCGCGCGGACCATTACTGCCTCGCTGCCGTGGGCTGGGAAACGCTGGATAGCGCCGCGCTGGCGGACCTGAAGCGCAGGGTTACGGAAGCGGGATATGCATGCACCGATCTAAACAGGGCACAATGCGCCCTTCGCTCGGTTGCAGACGGTTTCACCTTTATCGACGCAGATGGCTTCCCTGTTGAAGTCTTTGTCGATGCCCCCTTCGCCCCGGCGCCGGAACTTGACGCCCGGTTTATCTGCGGGCGCGTGGAGGATAAATCATTCGGCATAGGGCATCTCGTTCAATGCAGCGCGGACAAGGATTCCGCGATCCGCTTTTATTCGACCATCCTGGGCCTGGACATCACGGACCGTATCGTCTGGCCGGATGCCGATCTGATGTTCTTCCATTGCAACAATCGGCATCATAGCCTGGCGATAGCAGGTGAGGTGCTCGGCCTTCAGGCAGGCGGCATTGATCATTTCATGATCGAGGTGCGTGACCGCGCCGAGGTCGACCGGGTATATGCCCGGCTGGAGGCAGCCGGCTTCCAGGTGTCCATGACATTGGGCGAACATACCAATGATGGCATGTATAGCTTTTACGTCTATGCGCCCGCGCCGTTCAGAATCGAGTTCGGCCATGGCGGTCGCGATGCGCGCACCTGCGCCTATCAGGTATTCGATGCTCCCAGCAGTTGGGGGCACGAGTTTCATCCCCCGCAGTTTGCCAGCGCCTAAGCACGGCGCCTGAGCGGGTTTCGACATTCTGCAGCTCTCACGGAGAATTACATATGCATCTGATACGCGCCCTTGTGGATGGCCAGCCGCGTTGTGGCATAATGGAAAATGGCTCGGTTCATCTCTTCACGAAAGAAGCCCCGCTCATCGGCGCTGTCGCCATGGCAGGAGATATGTGTGGGCTGATTGCCGCCGCTAATGGCAAAGCCGATGCGCTGGCCCGTGAAGCGCTGGCCAAGGGCCAAGTCGATACCATGCCGGCTGAGCGAGTGCGCCTGCTCGCACCGCTCGCCAATCCGGGCAAGATCATTTGTGCATGGGTCAATTTTCCCAACCCGGCGATGGCGAAAATGCCGGAAGTGCCGATCGTCTTTTCCAAATATGCGAGCGCGATCACCAACCCCGGCGACCCGATCGTGCTGCCCATAATAGCCAATAATATCGTTGTGGAGCCGGAGCTGACCGCCGTGATCGGCACGCGCGGCAAGCATGTCACCCCCGAGCAGGCGATGGATCTGGTGATGGGATATACCATCGTCAACGATGTCACCGCATTCAGCCACCGGCTTCAGGAACTGCTTGGCTCCCAAGGCCCCTATGGTCTTGCCAAGAGCTTCGACAGCTTTGCTCCGATGGGCCCGGTGATCGCGCTGGCGGAAGGCTTTGGCGATCCGCACAACGTGCGCATCCGCCAATGGACCAGCGAAGAGCTGCAAACCGATGAGCGAAGCGCAAGCATGATCTATCGCCTGCCCACGCTCATCAGCTATCTTTCCGGCTTTTTCATGCTGGAGCCGGGCGACATCATCATGTGCGGATCGCCTTTCCCACTGGGTGGCAAGCCCTGCTTCCTCAAGGATGGCGACACGGTGCGGATCGAGATCGAGGGCATAGGCACACTGGAAAGCCCGGTCATCGCCGAAGCTCCCTCGGCCTGATCATGCGGCTGGCGGTCGGAACATTTACCGATGGCTCGATGGGCAGTGAGCCGGCGAAGGGTATTTACCTCGCCGAATTCGACGCTGCCTCGGGCAAGGCGGAGGTGGCAGGGATCATCGAAGGGCTGCATAGCCCCTCGTTTCTGTGCCGCCATCCGAACAAGCCCATCGTCTATGCTGCGGAGCGGCGATGGAGCGCGGAGGATGCAACCCAGGGCGCTCTTTCCGCATGGCGCCTTGATGCCTCAGCGCCCGAGCTGATCGCGCGCCTGCCCTCCGGCGGTGCCTTCACCGCGCATGTCGACTGTCATCCGCACGGAAGTCTGCTGAGCATCGCCAATCCGCTCGGGCCGTCGGTCTGCGTTTTTGGCTTGGACCCGGATGGTGTGCCCGATGGCGAGCGTGACAGATTCCAGCCCGAAGGCACAGGCAGCCTCCCGCGCCAAGAGGCTCCCTGGCCGCACAGCAGTTATTGGGATCGCCCCGGCACCCATTTGTTCAGTTGCGATCTGGGGCTGGACCGCATCCAGATTTTCTCCTGCGATGAACAGAGCGGCACACTGCGCTCCGGAAAGCTGCCCTTCGCTCAGGTCAACAGCGGCGCGGGCGCTCGTCACCTTGCCGTGGCAAACGACAACCGCTTCCTCTATGTCGCCAACGAGCTGGACAGCTCGCTCTGCGTCTTTACGTTCGACAGCGACCGCTCCAGCCTCGCCATCGTCCAGTGCCGCCCTTCCGTGCCAGACGGCTTTTCAGGCGCAAACAAGCCGGCGGAAATCAAGATCTCGCCGGATGGCCGCTTTCTCTATGTCACCAACCGTGGGCATGACAGCATCGGTATCTTCGCCATCGATCCTGACACAGGCCGGATCACGCCGGTCGGTTTTCCCGCCTGCCTTGGCCAGGAGCCACGCCACATCGCCTTTTCCCCTCAGGGAGACATGCTGTTCCTCGCTAATCAGATGAGCGGCGAGATGCTCGCCTTTGCGGTGTGCCGGGAGAGCGGCACCCTGACGCAGCACGGGCCGGGCTTGTCCATTCCCAGCGCATGTTGCGTGCTGCCGCTGGACTAAAGCCGACTGCACTGCCATCCGACTTCACTGCCGCCCCGGCGAATTTCCGTCTCAGCGAATGATGCTAACGTCATCGCCATTGTGAAAGCCGGGCAGCTTCCAGCCGTCCAGATCATATTCTTCCATGCATTGCTCTGCAAAACCCGTAAACAGCTTGGCATCGCCGGTCGCCACCGCGCGGAACATCGGCCCGATCAGCACATCCTCATGCCCGCCGAGGTAATTGCGCTCGTAAAGCTCGTGGCGCGCACCGAATTCGCTGCTGATCGAATCCCACAACAGCTTCATCGTCTTGACCCGCTCTTCCGCGCCGATGCCATCGGAACCGCGCAAATAGGTTTCCAGATAGGGGCGCAGCTCTTCCGTCTGGAAATCGACCGCGTTGCTGTTGAGGTATATGAGGCTTGAGCTGCACACTTTCTGCACGATGTCGCGCATGCGGGTATAGACATGCGGACCGATTGCCCGCAGCGTCAACGCATAGGTTTCATTGAATGTCAGAAAGCCGTTGGGTAGGTTCTCCGGGTGCGCTTCCATCGCATCCAGCAGCGCGCGCACAGTATTGCGCAGCATGATCAGTTCACCGATCAGCACCTGGGTGGTGCGGATCGTGTTGGTGCCGGCAATGCGGGCTGCTTTCAGGGTCAAACCGATGATAAACTCCAGCTTCACCGCCAACCGGGTGAAGGCCTGCATGCATACCCGCCCATTGGTGCGCGAGCCTTGCATCAGTCCATCGGATTTCTCGACATCGCCATAGAGGAACACGTTTTCCCAAGGGATGAAGGCGTTATCGAACACCAATATGGCGTCGTTTTCATCCATCCTGCCGGACAGGGGATAATCGAAGGGCGAGCCGGTCGCCGCCGCCTGAAGCTCGTAACTGTGGCGGCAGATCAGTTTCACGCCTGGCGTGGTCATTGGCGCGAAAAAGGCCAGCGCATACTCACGCTTGCGGAGCACGCCGCGGTTGCTGGCGCAAAAATTGGCCTGTGTCAGGGCCGAGCCAGTAGCGACCACCTTGGCCCCGCGGATATAGATGCCTGCGTCGGTTTCCTTGATCGCGTGAACAAAAACATCCTCCACCTCGTCCACCGGACGGTTGCGGTCCACCGGCGGATTGACAATGGCATGGTTCAGGAAAAGCACATCGTTCTGCGCCTTGTTATACCATCTGCGGGCGGTGTCCTCATGCGGTGCGAAATGTTCGGGAATAGCGCCGAATACGCCGGTAAAAGCCGCCTTATAATCGGGCGTCCGGCCCATCCAGCCATAGACCAGCCGCTGCCAGTGCTCGATCGCGGCGCGCGATTTGGCAAGATCGTCGGTGCTCCGCGGCGCCTTGAAAAAGGCATGGGTATAGCCGCCATTACCGGTATCGGTCGGCAGGGTGATCGCATCCTTGACGGCAGGGTCATGCAGCGAGTCATAGAGCCGGGCAATGCTTTGGGCGGCATTGCGGAAGGCCGGATGGGTGGTGACATTCTTCACCTTCTTGCCGTAAATCCACACCTCCCGGTCATCCCGCAGGCTTTCGAGATATTCCGCGCCATTAGGCGGGCGCACCTCCATGGCCGCGCCCGCAATATTGCCACCCGTATCAGGACTCTGCGTTGTCATAAGACTCGCCTCTCCAACAAATTGTCATTATTTCGATTACGCGCACTCTGCGGCCACCTGCCAGGAAACTCGTCAGAATGGCGCCCCTAGTAACCCAGACCCTCGATCAGCTCCTCGTGTGTAGGCTTGCTGACTGGTGGAAGCCCTTCGATTATCCGCTGCCAGCTTTCTCCCCTGTCGAGACTGCTGAACACCGCGCCTTCGGTGGTCCCGGCAAACAATTCATAGCCGCCGGGCCAGGACACCAGGGTCATCGCCTCCACATTCGCCCGGCTTTCCGGGAATCCGGAAAGGGGCGCACGCCATGTTTCGCCGCCATCCTCGCTGATCATCACCGTGCCCTTGGCAGATTTTTGCTCGATCCAGAAATTGGGCGTCGCAAACCCGCCTGACACATAGAGGCGGCGGTCATCATCAGGCGAGAACAGCAACTGATCGGGATAGCCGATGCGGAAATCCGACCCGGTAAGCTGACGCCAGGTGCGGCCGGCATTGACGCTGACGAAAATACCGAGGCCCGTGGTTATGTAGACGGTATCAGGATCGGTGGGCCGAAGCTTGATCTGATGCAGATCCTTGTAGACGAAATGCTCATAATCGACGAACTCGTCAACATCCTCCCAGTGCGCGCCGCCATCGCTGGATTTGAGCAACGCCCCCTGTTCAATGCCCGCATAAATCACCTTGGAATCGCGTGGATCGACCGCCAGCGTTTTGACATGCGGCTCGTGGCCGGGCGCCGGGAACTGCCACCGCTCATGCATCGGCGCATCGCGTAGCGCGGCAAGATCGGTCCAGCTTTTCCCCAGATCATCGCTGCGATACAGGGCGGGCGGCTGGGTGCCCAGATACAGTGCCGTCCTTCCGCCCTGGTTGACGAGCCGGGTTGAATAAGTGCCAGCCTCCAGCACGCCGGGAGAGCTTTCCTGCCAGCTCGCGCCGCCATCGGTGCTGACCACCAACGAGCCGGGCAGGCGCGCGGCGAACAGCGAGCCGGACGCGGCATCATAGGCCAGCGAGGCGATGTGCTGTCCTTCAAGCGCGCGCGCCGTCTCCCGCCAGCCGGTGGCGTTCCGCTCAAGGCGGACAACACCTTGTGTAGTCGCCACATACAGCGTCTGCACTGGCCCTTCGAGGTGAAAGTCGTTCGACGCGTTGGTGGACAAGCAGGCTATGGACATAGAATTCTCCGATCTTGCGGCTCAGACGAAAGCGAGGGTTCGCGCGGGCGGCAGCTCGAGCAGCGCCCGGCCATAATTGGCTGCGGCCGTATCGTCCGTGAAGGCGTAATGAGCCGCACCGGCGTTGATATCACGCATCATGCGCTGGATCGGGTGGGCGGCATAAATACCGCTGCCTCCCGCCGCCTCGAACAGCCGGTTAGCCGCGGTGCGGGCCTGTTGCGGCGACCCCGCCAGATTGCGCCGGAAGCGCGCCTGTTCCAGCATCGAAGAGTCGGCAAACTGCCCCGCATCAATCCGTCGGGCATCCGCCAATATCAGCTCGATCGCCATTTCAATGTCCTGCGCGGCATGAGAAAGACGATAAAAGCTGGCCGCCTGACCAGCGATCATCTCGTCGTCGAACCTGGCAATCCGGCCTTTCAATCCCTTTGCGGCCTCGTCGATCATGCCGCGCGCCACGCCTAATGGCGCGCCAACGATCGCGAAGGGCGCCAATGCGAAATAGGGCCAGTCGAAGAACCCTGCGCCCTCCGCCAGCTCATCCGCCGCCGGGCCGACCGGCGGACCGGCAAGGTCCATCGCCAGGATCAGGTTTTCCTCAGGCACATCGACGGCATCAATCATGATAGACCGGCTTTGGGTGCCGCGCATGCCCAGCACATCCCAGTCGGACAAGGTCGGCACGCGCTCCTGCTCGATCATCGCGAAAGCCAATTGCCCTGCATTCGGTCCCTCCGCGATTACCGCGTTGATCGCGACCCATTTGCTATGATCTATCCCGCTGCAAAAACGGCCCTGCCCTCCCGACAGGCTATATCCTCCCGCAACCGGCGTCGCATTCCAGGCATCGGTCAGGCGAAACACAACCGCGATATGCGCCGTGGGGTCGGACAGGATACGGCGCTGCATTTGCTCAGGAAAGCGGGTGAGAAGATGATTGTGGCCGTTGAGCACGCCATAGACCCACGCGGTCGAACCGCAGACCGAGCCGATTTCGATCACCACCCGCACAAAGGCTTCCCACCCCAGTGCTGAGCCACCTAGCGCCCGCGGGGTAAGAGTTCCGAACAGGCCGGCTTGCTCCAGTTCACGAATGGTCGCTTGCGAGACGGCGCAGGCGCCATCAACCTCGGCCGCGCGCTCCGCGATGGCGGGAAGTAGCGCCCGCACAGCGGCAACGGCCGCATCGGTCGACTTCAGCACCCGTGGCCGCACCGCTGCCCCCCCATCTGCCGCGGCCTGCCGTTCCGATCGCTGCACCTTCATGAGCTTATCCCTCTGCCAGACATCTGTTTTCGCGTAAAAGCGTGAATCGCCCTTATGCTTGTTGTCCTACAATCTATTTTTCTCTCATCCCTCCTGTCAAGCAGGATTTGAAATGGGCCATTTTTTCCCGTAAATTCGGCAAAACCTGCCTTAGCTTCCATTGATTATTGACACCCTATAGATGCATTAGATAGTAACGCATTTGAAAATTGTCTGACACATGGCAGCCCATTGTCCATGATTGAAGGCCAGGAGGGATCATGTCTGAGCCGAGCAAATTCGTTGAAACATGCGGATACCGCACACATTATATCGAGATGGGGAGCGGGAAGCCGCTGATCCTGGTTCATGGCGGTGGCGCCGGCGCGGATGCGCGGGGCAATTGGGAGAGCCTGGCCATGCCCTTGTTCGCCCAGTCTCGGCGGGTGATCGCGATGGACATGGTCGGCTTTGGCGATTCGCTGCCCGAACATCACGAAACGTTCGATTATTCGCCCGAATCACGGGTCGAGCAACTGGCCGCCTTCATCGAAGCCCTGAACATCGGCCCGGTCGACATCATCGGTAATTCGATGGGAGGGCGCACCTCAGTCGCGCTCGCCAGCGACAGGCCGGAACTGGTGGACCGACTGGTCCTCATGGGCAGTGCGGGGCTGGATCATGGCATGGGCGGCGCATTGCAGGCGCTCGTTCATTATGATTTTACGCTGGTCGGCATGGAGCGGATCGTTGCCGCGCTGACGCATGACGGCTTCACGCCAGAGCCGGCGATGGTGCAATACCGGCTCGACCTGTCCTGCCGCGACGCCAACCGCGAAGCCTTCAAGCAGACGATGATGCAGATCAAGGAGCGCGGCGGCCTGTGGCTTGAGGAAGCGCGCATCGCGAAGGTCAAGCATCGCGTTCTGGTTGTCAACGGCAAGAACGACAAGGTCGTGCCGGTTTCGCAGGCGATCCGCTATCTCGAGCTTCTTGAGAATTCCACCGGGGTCCTGCTGCCGCATTGCGGGCACTGGGCCATGATCGAGCATCCCGGCGTGTTTGCCGCCATCGCCACCTCTTTCCTTGACGGACAGCTCTAGGGCCGCAGGGCCGAACCCACGAGCTGCCGTACGAACCAAAGGACCATCACCATGAACAAGGAACAACATGAACGCCTGATCCGGGTCGGCAAAGGAACGCGTATGGGCGAGTTCATGCGCCGTTACTGGCACCCTGTTGCGCTATCTTCGCAGGTCGCGCAGCCCGATGGCGCGCCGCTTTTGACCTGGCTGCTGGGCGAAAGGCTGGTTGTCTTTCGCGATACCAACGGGGATGTCGGCGTGCTGGACGATCATTGCCCGCATCGTGGCGTATCGCTGAGTCTGGGGCGCAACGAGGAATGCGGCTTGCGCTGCCTTTATCATGGCTGGAAGTTTGCGGTGGACGGGCGCATCATGGAAACCCCCAACCACGACAGCGCCGCCTACAGGGAACGCAAGCGGGCGCGAGCCTTCCCGGTGCGCGAGCAGTCGGGGCTGGTCTGGACCTACATCGGCGAAGGCGACCCGCCTCCCTTTCGCACCTTCGATTTTGATGCCGCGCCGGCCGAAAGCCGCCACGCCTTCCGCGCCAACAGCCCCGCGAATTATCTCCATCTGTGGGAAGGGGGCGTAGACAGTTCGCATGTCGGAATACTGCACACCAATGACGCAAGGCCAAACTGGGGCAAGGGCCGCCGCGGCGAGCAGGTGGACAGCTCGTCATGGGACAAGCTGTCCCCCTCCTATGAGGTAGAAGATACCGACTATGGCTTTCGCTACGTCGCTTTTCGTGAAGTGTCTGACTCCGGCGGGGATCGTCATGCGCGGCATGTGCCGGCCATCCTTCCCTCAATGCGCATCATCCCCGGCCATGCCGATTTTTCCATCATGATTATCGAAGTGCCGATGACCGACACCCAGACTGCCACCTACCAGATCGCCTACAGCTTTAACGAACCGCTCACCCGGCAATGGGCGGCGAACTTCCTCGGGTTCAAGCCGCCGCTTTACGATGAGGAAAAGTGCACGGTGAACATGCATTTCCCTGGTGGGCTGGGTCAGGACCGCTCCGCCATGGATTTCAACTGGAGCGGTCTGCCCGCGATCGAATTCGAGGATGTCGCTATGGCGGTTACGCTAGGCGATTTTGAGTGGGACCGCAGCAACGAGAATCTGGTGGCCGCCGACATCGCAGTCATGCGCCTGCGTCAGGTGCTTCTGAAAGCGCTGGACGGCGCGGAATCAGGGGCACCCGCCCCCGCAGTCAACCAGCCGGATATGTCGCAAATCGTCGCTTATGATCGCGTTCTTGCCGCAAACGAGGACTGGAAAGCACCCAATATGCGCAGTAAATTCGCGGTCCGGATCGAGATTTGTTGATGATGGGCAAGGCCACGCACGGCGTCCGGATATTTCTTGGCCTGTTCCTGCTCGCTAACGGCCTGAACTTCTGGTTCGGTTTCCTGCCGCTGTCTGTCCCACCCAATGACCTCGCCAATCAACTGATGGCCGCGCTGGTCGCGTCCGACCTTTTCGAGGTGGTGAAAACCGTGGAAATCACAACTGGCCTGCTGCTGCTCTGCAACCGTTTCGTGCCCTTGTCACTGCTGGTAATGACGCCGCTCAGCGTCATTATCTTCTGGCTCGATTTCGTGATCATCGGGACAGTCGAGACATGGATTTACGGGATCTTACTGCTGGCGCCACAAGCCTGGCTGATGCTACACTGCCTGCACAGCTATTTGCCACTTTTGCGACCAGTTAACGCGTTGCGATTTCCTGCGAGGCATGATCTCGCAGGTCTGATCTCTGAAAAATAAGGGTGTCAGACGCACTGAAGCTGGTGCCGGATACCGACTATCTGACTGGCTGGGGCGGGAGGATTCGAACCTCCGCATGGCGGTACCAAAAACCGCTGCCTTACCGCTTGGCTACGCCCCATCATGCCGGATAAATCCGACCAGAGAGTGCGGCATATAGCGGCTGATGCGCGAAAGGGAATATCTGTTTTGCGCAATCTCAGCAGCCTATCCTTCACTTGCCATTGTGACGCAAAACCGCCAACAGAGATGGGCCATGGCATCACCCGGATCGACCGCATCGCCCCTGTTCCTTCGCGAAGACGAGATTCGCCGGGGCATAGAGCTGCTCTATTTCGGTTATACCCGCATGACCCGCGCGGCGGACGAAGAGCTGGCGGCCCAGGGGCTAGGCCGCGCCCACCATCGCGCGCTCTACTTTATTGCCCGACAGCCGGATCTGATCGTCAGCGATCTGCTGGCTCTGTTGGCCATTACCAAGCAATCATTGGGGCGCGTGCTCAATGATCTTATCGAGCGGGGCTTAGTGGAGTCCCGGCCCGGCAGCCGTGATCGGCGCCAAAAACAGCTCCGGCTTACGGCGGAAGGCGCGAAGCTGGAGGCCAGCCTGTTCGAAGCGCTGCGCACCAAGGTGGCGGCAGCCTATGTTCAGGCGGGACAAGGGTCCGTCAGCGGCTTCTGGCAAGTTCTGGAAGGGTTGATTCCACCCGAGGACCGCAGCATGATATTAGGCTTGCGCAGATAAATCAGCCCGCAGACAGCCGCTCTAGCTCTTCGCCCCGGTCCCGCGCCGCATACATCATGGCAGCGATGAGAGAGTTAAAACGCCCGCCTTCGTCAAGCACATCCAAGCCTTCGCGCGTCATGCCGCCTTTGCTCGCCACCTTGTCGGCAAGGATAGCGGGGTGTTCGCCCGCCTGAGCGGCCAGTGCGCTTGCCCCTTCGACCGTTGCCAGCGCAAGGCGTAAGGCTTGGTTCCGTTCCAATCCTAGCGCTGATGCCCCTTGCGCCAGCGCGTCGATAAAACGGAACACAAAGGCCGGGCCGCAGCCGGTTAGGGCGGTCACGAGATTGAACTGCGTTTCGTCTGCTATCCGCTCGAGCAGCCCCAACGGGCTGAGCAGGCGCATAACTACTGCCACCGCGTCGCCATCCCCCTCAGGGTCCGCATAATAGGCGCAAACGCCCTTGCCCAGTGCTACTGGCGTATTGGGCATGATGCGCACGATCTGGGCCACTTCGCCCAAAGCGGTGGACAGATTGGCCAGCGTCACGCCCGCGAGCATGGAGATGACCAGATGCCCGCCATTCAGCAGCGGAGCGATCTTGGGCGCAACCTCGGGCAAGGACTGAGGCTTCACCCCCAAAAGAACGATTGTCTCCTCGGGCAAAGCATCCGGCAGAGCAGGGAGCAGCGTCACGCCGGGCGCGGGTGGGCTTAAGCGGCCCGGGTCCACCACGCTGACGACGGCAGGGTCCAACCCCGCAGCCAGCCAGCGCACCAGGATCGCTCCTGCCATAGTTCCGCAACCGATCATCAGCAGCGGACGCTTGAGATCGCTCAGCCCCATGGGAAAGCCCTCATGCTTCGCCCCGCGTTTCGATCATGCTGGCGGCGATCGCCTCGGTCGGTGTCTTGCCACCCCATAGAACAAACTGAAACACCGGATAGAAACGCTCGCACTCATCCAGCGCTGCTTCCACCAGCAACTGCGCCTGTTCGATCGTCAATATATCCCCGCCAGACAACAGCGCGCCATGACGGAACAGCACCACCCCGCTATTGGACCATAGTTCGAAATGGCCAAGCCAGAGTTGCTCATTGATAAGACCTATCGCCTCATAAATCGCACTTCGCTTTTCATCGGTTACGCGGATGTCTGGCAGGGCGAGCAATTGCAGTACCTGATCCTCTTCGCGCCAAATTGCGCGCAGCTCATACTGTGTCCAGCTTCCTTGCGTGGTGGCGGCAATCTCGTCATCGCCACTATATTCATAGGTCCAGCCATTAGCCTCGAAATAGCTGGCAAGCATGTCCAGCGGCTCGGCCTCGCTGTCATGCTGATCGAATTCGTCATTTTCCATCATTAATATGCACTGGCCTTTCCTGACCAGTGTAGCACCACGCCAGGCGAAGGAATATCCTCAATCTGTGGAGAAAGTTGTGGATAAAATGTGGGAAACTGCGGCGCTTTCAGTCCGCCGTCGCACCTTTCGCAGACCGAGCTTTGGCCGATGCCTTTTTTGCGGCAGGCGCAGTAGCCGTGTGCGGGGCATTCCGTTCCAGTGCATCGAGCCGAGCCTTCAGCACTTCTGTTTCTGCCCGCGCAGCGGCGGCCATGGCTTTCACCGCCTCGAATTCTTCGCGTGACACGAAGTCCATGCCACTCATCCACTGCTTCGCCTTCTCGCGCGCATTGGCTTCGAATTCCCGGCCGACTCCTGCGAGTGTGCCCGCCGCGCCGTTGACCAGACGGCTCAGATCGTCAAAAAAACGGTTTTCGCTCTGCATGATGTCCTCGGCTTAATTCTGTTGCGGCATCAGATATGGGTGCTCAATCCCGGCCCCACAAGGTTGGCAGCGTTAGGATTGAGCTTATCGATACTCAGCGTCAGCACGCCGGCAAACACCAGCCAGCCAAGATAGGGAAGCATCAGCACAGCAGCAATCAAGCGGATGCGCGCAAATAATATCGTCGTGAGGGCCGAGATCCCGAAAATGAACAGGATCAGCCACAGCGCTTCGGGCACCAAGTGTAGACGGAAAAACACGAACGACCATGCATAATTGGCAGCTAGCTGCACCAGGAAAAGCAGGATAGCTGGCCCGCGCAACCGCGCGCCACGCGCATGCAGTATTACCGCGATCGCCAACCCCAGAAGAATATAGAGAAAAGTCCATGCTGTTCCGAAAATCCAGCCTTCGGGCATGAAGCTGGGCTTGACCAAACCAGCAAACCAGAGATTGTCATATCCGCTGTTGGCGATCTTGCCGGAGAGGAAGCCGAGAAAGACGAGGGCGGGAACTGTGAACAAAGCCCAGCGCACATAAGACATGCGAAGCTGGCCTTGGGATGCTATCTCATTCATTCCACTCAGTCTTTCCGCCTGCGTGACCTGTTTGTGGGTGCCAATATCCTATAATACCGAATCCTGGCGACCCATAAGCCGACTTTGGTAAGATTTTCGCCGCGCTGCAAGATGAATGTCCGGGAATCACAGTTTCTGCCCCGCGATGAGGAATTCGACGTTGCCCTCCGGCCCCGTGATCGGGCTGGGGGTTATGCCGTCCACCTGCCATCCCTTGCCCTCCAGCCAGCCGCGCACTTCCTCGCATACGCGGGCATGAACGGCAGGATCGCGCACCACACCTCCCTTGCCCACTTCCTCGCGCCCCGCCTCGAACTGCGGCTTGATCAGCGCGAGGAGACGTGCCCGGGAGGACGCAAATTCCAGGGGGCGCTCCAGCACCTTGGCGAGCGCGATAAAACTGGCATCGCACACGATAATGTCGATGGGTTCGGGGATATGGTCGGGAGTGAGGATGCGCGCGCTGGTCTGCTCATGCACGATGACGCGCGGGTCGGACCGCAGCTTCCACGCGAGCTGGTTGGTGCCGCTGTCCACCGCATAGACCTGCGTCGCGCCTTTGCTTAGCAATACGTCCGTAAAGCCGCCGGTGGAGCTGCCTACATCCATCGCCACCGCGCCAGAAACATCCCACCCAAAATGCGCTAGACCATGCGCCAGCTTGATGCCACCGCGCGACACCCAAGGATGATCGCGCCCGCGCACTTCAAGAGGAGCATCCGGACTAAGCGCCTGCCCGGCCTTCTCGATCTTGCGCTCGCTGCTGTATACCAGACCGGCGAGAATCAGCGCCTGCGCTCGCGCGCGGCTCTCTACGAGGCCTCGCTCCACGAGCAACTGATCGACCCGCGCCTTCGCCACAGTTCAACCTTCCCCCTTTGCCAAAGCGATAAGCATCGCGGGGGTAAGGATCTGCGGTAGCTCAATCGGTTCGCCTCCCTTAGGCGGATACCAGAGATAGAGCGGCACGCCGGAACGCTGGCGGCTTTCGAGGAAACGCGTGATAACGGGGTCGCCGTTGGTCCAGTCGCCCACGATTACCTGCACGTCTGCCCTTTCGAACGCGGCACGCACTTCCGTCCGGTCGATCGCACCTGCCTCGTTGACCTTGCAACTAAGGCACCAATCCGCCGTAAAATAAAGGAATATCGGCTTGCCAGTGGCGCGGGCGCGGGCCAAGGTCGCCTCGCTGAAACCATCGGCGGAAGGGGTGTTACTGATCTGCTGTGCGTCCTTCAGCGCAACTACGCCAGCCCCCCCAGCAATCACCACAAGCGCGAGCGCGAGCGCGCCCCTCACGAAGCTCCGGCCGCACCGCCTCTGCGCCCGTCCCAGCCCCCACAGCGTTCCGATAATAACTGCCCCCATGGCAAGTCCTATGCCAAGCCCCATCGCACCTGTCTGCCGCCACAGCAGCCACAACAACCCTGCGGCGGTGAGCGCCATCGGAATACTGAGCCAGAATTGCACCCGCTCCATCCAGACGCCGGGTCTAGGCATGATCCTGCGCAGCGCGGGGATATGACCGAGCAGGAGAAACGGAAGCGCTATGCCCAGCCCCAGCCCGGCGAATACCGCCAGTGCCGCGCCCATGGGCAGCACCAGCGCCGCGCCCAATGCCCCCGCCATGAACGGGCCGGTGCAGGGACTGGCCACGAACGCCACCAGCACCCCGCTCCAGAAATCGCCTATCAGGCCACGCCGTGTCACAAGGTTGCCATTCACAGAGAACGCCGCAAGCCGATATACCCCTGCCAGCTCAAGTGCGATAGCGAGGCTTAAGGCCAGCAGCAGCAGCACAACAGCAGGATTTTGCAACTGAAATGCCCAGCCGATGCTTTGCCCTGCCGCGCGCAACGCTAACACCGCACCGCCCAGTGCGACGCAGGTGCTCATCACGCCAACGGTATAGGCCCATGCCTCTTTGCGGGCAGCAGCGGGGGAGGAAGCTCCACGCAGCAGGCTCATGGCTTTAAGGCTCAGCACAGGAAAGACGCAGGGCATGATGTTGAGCAGGAGGCCACCTCCAATCGCGCCGAGCAAGGCGAACATGATGCCCCGCCAGCTCTCATCCCTACCGCTCGGGATCGACACTCTGCCCGGCCGGGCAACAAATTCCAGTCCCCTGTCCTGCCCGATCCTGAGCACGGCATTGAGCGCCCCACCGGCCGGGGCGGGCATGTCTTTTATAGTCACGATCAGGCGGTCGCCTTCACGTATGAATGCCTGCCTGCCGGCATAGCTTTTAGCGCCCGCATTAGCGATAAAGACATGCGCCTCATCAAGCGTTGCAGAGGCGGGATAAGGGATAGAGAGGCGCAAACCGCCTTCGCCGTCGGTCGTGAACAGTGCCTTCCCACCTAGAGGACGCGGCATCGCGCGGCGAAACTCATCGAACAGCGTCCGATTTTCCGGTCCCTTTACCGCAGCTTTCCCCGCCACCGTTAAATTGAGCGCGAGCGAGGCCTGCTCTGGCACGCAGATGGCGTCGGTGCACGCAAGCCACTCAAGCCGCGCCCTGAGCGGCAGCGCTTGGCCCACCTTCGCCTGACGGGGCACTGAAAGCTCCGCCAGCACCGCATAGCGCCCTTCATAGACATGATTCATCAGCCCCGAAACAAGCAGCGTGCCTGGCACCGGATAGCGCAAATGCCCTATTGTCACACCCGCCGGCAAATCCCAGCGGGCCTCGATAGGTTTGCCCGCATCGCCGGGATTGAGCCAATAGCCGTGCCAGCCCGGTTCTGGCGTCATCACGAAGGCGAGCGTGATCTTATCCCTCGGATGGGGATGCAAGGTTTCAGCCTGCAAGGCAGCTCTGATATGAGTTTTACCACCGCCAAAAGCGGATTGCGCAGAAACGCGCTCGCCCGCAAGCATGAGCGCGAGCAGCATCAGAACAAAAGAGATAAATGCGCGCATCCAGCCTGTTCGGCTAGGCTCGACGACGCCCGGCGTCAAGCACACATGCTAGCATTACAGTTGCATATTAATTGAAACTCTGAATCAATGGGTCTCCATGGTAGGGAGGCTGTGGATGACGGGCGCATCGATCGAAACAACACTGGAGCTGTGGGCGTCCTCGCTGCGGGATGTG
>JAGNYO010000009.1 GCA_017984895.1 Sphingobium sp.
CCTCCTGACTACGGTGGAGCGAATCAGGGGGCGGTTCAACCCCGCACTTACGATCATGGGCGTTGCGCTCACCATGTATTACCGGCGCAATCGCCTTACCGATCAGGTGGCCGACGACGTGCGCTCGTGCCTGGGCAAGATCGTGTTCGATACCGTAATTCCTCGTAATGTCCGGTTGTCGGAGGCGCCGAGCCATGGCTTGCCCGCGCTCATTTATGATCACCGCTGTTCCGGATCGGAAGCCTATATGCAGTTGGCACGGGAACTGATCGGTCGGCTCTCTCAGCCCGAGCCGCGACCGGAAATGGCGGCATGAGCGGGGAAGTGGAGGCGCATCTTATGGCAGAGGGCAGTGCGAGTGGCGGTAACAGCCCGGAAAAAGCGAAAATTGCGAACCGGCCGCGCGGTTTAGGCAGAGGCCTCTCGGCATTACTGGGCGAAACGCTGGTCGAGGAGGCTGCCAGCCATGGCGGTAACAGCCGTGCCGAGGGCGGGCCTAACGCACCCCCGGCGGGAAGAACTATACAACACATTGATATATCATCTATTTCTCCGCATCCCGATCAGCCACGCCGGACATTTGACGAGGTTGCGCTGCAAGAGTTGGCCGAGAGCATCGCAACACGCGGTGTAATTCAGCCGATTATGGTGCGGGAGATGGAGCCTGGCCGGTATCAGCTCGTGGCGGGCGAGCGCCGCTGGCGTGCGGCGCAGCGGGCGCGGCTGCACCAGATCCCCGCGATCGTGCGGGCACTTTCTGATGCCGAAACACTCGAAATTGCCCTGATTGAAAATATTCAGCGGCAGGACCTGAATCCGGTCGAGGAAGCGGAGGCTTATTCCCGGCTGATTGCCCAGTTCGGTCATAGTCAGGAAGTGCTTGGTAAACTCGTTGGCAAATCGCGCAGCCATGTCGCGAATCTGATGCGCCTGCTCGATTTGCCCGCCTCGGTGCTTGAGAGAGTGCGCGGAGGGGGGTTGAGCATGGGTCATGCACGTGCGCTCATCGGTGTGGATGGTGCCGCACAAATAGCGCGGCAGATCATCAGCAAAGGCCTTTCTGTCCGGCAGGTTGAGAAACTGGCGCAACAGGCCAAAGGACGTACAGACGATAAAGCAACAAAGCCGCGCCAGGGGGGTACATCTCCGCAGTCAAGAGACGCGGACATAGTGGCGCTGGAACAGCATCTCGCCGATCTTATCGGGGTCAAGGTTGCGATAGAGCATGGCGCAAATGGGGCAGGCACTCTGAGCCTGCGCTATTCCTCGCTCGATCAGCTCGATATGCTATGCCAACGACTGTCTGGCGATGCGATCTGAGTTGCCTTAATCTGAACGTGTCATTTAATAGCCTCAAGGATTATTCATGAGCGAGCGCACAGCCGATCACATCATTCTACCGCAATTTTTAGAGCGCTGGTCGCCTCGTGCCTATGATCCGCGCCCGATTGACGAGGAGACATTGAAAACCGTGCTGGAAGCGGCGCGATGGGCGCCATCAGCATTCAATTATCAGCCCTGGCGCTTTGCTTGCGCGTTGCGTGGCGATGGCTATTGGAAAGCCTATCTCGATGCGCTCATTCCGTTTAATCAGGCGTGGGCGGCCAATGCGTCGGCGCTAATTTATATAGTATCCGATACAATTATGGAAGCCTATGGAGAGCGAAAGCCATCCCACAGCCATAGCTTTGACAGCGGCGCGGCCTGGATGGCCATGGCGCTCCAGGCGCACAGCATGGGCCTGATCACTCATGGGATGTCTGGCATAGATTTTGACAAGGCGGCTAAAGCGATCAACCTGCCGGAAGGCTTCAGCATCGAGGCGGCTGTCGCGCTTGGCTATCCTGGCGACAAGGCTATTTTGCCCAAGGAGTTGCAAGAGCGCGAAGTACCCAGTGACCGCAAGCCACTGGGCGAAACGATGGTAATGGGATCGCTCGTGCGCTGATATATATTAACTTAGTAACTGCTACAAATTCATCTAAATACGAGGGAGCCTGGTCCGATGACAGGGGGGGTGTCGCAGACCAAGACCGCGGACCGGCTGCATTTCTGGATGCTGGGCGGCTTCGTGGGTGGGTTGCTGCTGGGTCTTTTGGTCTACAGCATCGGGGGCAATGCTCCATGGATCAGTTGGATAGCGGCAAATGTGACCGGACCGATCGGCCAGATTTTCCTGCGTCTGCTGTTCATGCTGGTCATTCCGCTGCTTGTTTCCGCACTGATCGTGGGCGTCGCCGAGATGAACGAGGTGCGCGCCCTTAAATCCATTGGCGTGCGCACTCTTATTTATACCGTTCTCGTTTCCGCGATCTCGGTGGCTATCAGCCTCGCAGTCGTCAACCTGTTGCAGCCGGGCGCGGGGGTGGACCCGCAAACCGCCCAAGCGCTGCTTGCCATGTCTGGCGACAACGCGAAAGCGATCGTAGAGCATGCGGGGGAAGCGAAAACCGGTGTGCAGGCGCTCGTGGAGATCGTGCCCAGCAACTTCATCCACGCCATGAGCGAGAACGACATCCTCGCGGTGATGTTTTTTGCACTGATCTTCGGCATCGGCTTTCTCGTCACCGATCCGGAGCGCACGCGGGTGCTCAAGACAGGCATCGAAGGGGTGTTTGAAATCGCCATGAAACTGATCGGGCTGGTCATCCGACTGGCGCCGCTGGCGATTTTCTGCTTCATGTTCAATCTCGCTGCGCTGTTCGGCTGGGATCTGATCGTGCGGCTATCCGCCTATGTCGGCGTGGTGCTACTGGCGCTTTCCTTGCAGATGTTCGGCGTATTTCCGGCGCTGCTGGCGCTGCTGGGGCGCAAGAACCCCCTCGCTTTCTTCCGCGAAACGCAGGAGGCGAGTGTGATGGCCTTTGCGACCGCATCCTCCAATGCTACCTTGCCGACCTCGCTGCGCGTTGCGGACGAGAAGCTGAAGCTGCCTCGCCCCATTGCCCGGTTTGTGCTCACCATCGGCGCGACCGCCAATCAGAACGGCACCGCAATGTTCGAAGGTGTGACCGTAATCTTCCTCGCGCAATTTTTCGGGGTAGACCTCAGCCTCGGCCAGCAGCTGACGGTGATGATGATCTGCATTTTGGGTGGCATTGGCACGGCAGGGGTGCCGGCGGGATCACTGCCAGTGATTGCGCTAATACTGGGCACCATCGGCGTGCCGCCCGAAGGAATAGGTCTGGTGCTGGGCGTCGACAGATTGCTCGACATGTGCCGCACCACCCTCAATGTGGTAGGAGATCTGGTGGCCGCGCAGGTGATCAGCGCGCAGTCTGCCTCAGTCGACCAGGCCTAGGCGACTTCGAACATTCCCTCGACCTCGACCGCGCAGTCGAACGGCAGCACCGCGACGCCCACGGTCGAGCGCGCATGGCGGCCCGCTTCACCGAATATCTCGACCATCAGATCAGAAGCGCCATTCATGATCGCGGGCAGAGGCGCATAATCCGGCGCGGCATTGATGAACCCGCCCAGCCGAACGCAGCGTGTTACAGTGTCCAGATCGCCGACCACAGCCTTGAGTTGGGCGATAAGGTTGAGGGCACACAGTCTGGCCGCTTCCTTGCCCGCCTCGTCGGACACGCCGGCACCGAGCTTGCCCTTGTGCCGTTCCGCCAGCATGCCATCCGCCCCGAAACAGACCTGCCCTGCTATGATGACGAGATTGCCGCTGCGCACGGCGGGCACATAATTGGCGGCGGGAGCGGGGGCAGGCGGCAGGGTTATGCCCAGTTGCTTCAAGCGGTCCTCGATCAAGCTCATGCGTCTTTCCTGGATAATTTAGGGGGTGGTGCGGTCAGATCAGCTGCGCAAACTCGCTGAGGATATCGCGATAGAGCTTCTTCTTAAACGGCACGATCATTTCCGGCAGATCTTCAGGCTTGATCCAGCGCCAGTCCCGGAATTCCTGATGGTGCGTGGCGATGTTCACATCCGAATCGGTGCCGTGAAAGCGCATCAGAAACCATGTCTGCCGCTGGCCGCGATATTTGCCGCCCCAGATCTGGCCGATCAACTCATCGGGCAGATCGTAATAATGCTCGTCCTTGCTCTGCGCGATAATACTGACGAGATCGGCAGCGATGCCGGTTTCCTCGGCCAGCTCGCGATAGGCGGTTTCGCGCGGATCTTCGCCGTCGTCAATGCCGCCCTGGGGCATCTGCCACGCCTCCACTTTGCTGTCGAGCCGCTGGCCTACGAACACAAGACCATCCACATTGACAAGCATCATCCCAACACAGGGGCGGTAGGGAAGGCTGTGAGGCATCTACATTTGATCCAGATTACATAAATATTGGTGCGCCAAGAAATCACGCTGCCCGGTATAATAGGGGAGGGATAACGGAGCGTCCACCCGCTTTGTTGCAATGCGGCAGTATAGACGGGCCAGACTTGACGGGCCGCATCAGGCATGGAATGCGCATTGTTATGGCCGAAAGCTGGAAACTTACCCTGCCTTGCACGCGCGCGGAGGCAGAGACAATCAACCAAGACATGGGCGAGCTTGCGCTGCTGGAGCCGCCTCCCGCGCTTATGACCAGCGAGCTGGGGGAGGATGATCCGTCCGTTTGGCAGTTGCATGCCTATTTCGAGGGCAAGCCTAGCCGCAAGACCATCGCACGCTTGCAGGCCATGGTGCCCAGCAGCGCAGGCGTAAAAGCCGTGCTGGAGCGCCTGCCGGACGAGGACTGGGTAAGTCTGAGCCAGCAGGGACTGGAGCCGGTGGTCGCCGGGCGTTTTCATGTGCGCAACCGCGCGGACGACGCGGTCGTGCCCGGTCTTGTGCCGCTGCTCATCCCCGCAGGGCGCGCCTTTGGCACAGGCCAGCACCAGACCACCAGCGGCTGCCTCGCGATGCTCGACCGCTGCCGGCAGGTGGGCGAACGGTTCGGCAATAGTGCCGATATCGGCACCGGCACCGGCCTGCTCGCTTTCGCCGCCCTGCATCTCTGGCCACGCAGCTTCGCCACCGCATCGGACATCGACCCCGCCGCAGTGGAGGTGAGCGCGCAGAATGCGGCCCTCAATGGCATAAATCTGGGGCAAGGCCGAGGCGCGCTGGCGCTCTGCGTAGCAGCGGGAGTGGATCATCCGCTGATCGAGGCGCGCGCGCCCTATGACCTGCTTATTGCCAATATTCTCGCCGGACCGTTGATCGAACTGGCGCCTTCCTTGAGCGCGGTTCTTGGCGATGGCGGCACGCTGATCCTTGCCGGGCTGCTTGATGAACAGGCCGATGCGGTGGCGCGTGCCTACCGCGCTCAGGGGTTGCGGCTGGTCGACAGGATCGAGGCGGGCGATACCAATGGCCGCGATTGGCCGACCCTGCGCTTTCGCAAACGCCCCGCCATCGGCTGGAAACGCCCGCTCCGTCTGGTGCAGGGCGCCAATGGCGAAGCGCCCGGCTTTGGCAGCTGGTAGCGCCGGGTAAGGATGTGCTTTCCCGTCTTACCCTGAGCGATTTTCGCAACCATCAGGACGCGCTGATCGTGCCGCACGCACCCTTCGTGCTGCTCACCGGCGATAACGGCGCGGGCAAGACCAATATATTGGAAGCCGTATCGCTCTTGGCACCGGGCAGGGGGCTGCGGGGGGCGCGGCTGGCGGACATGGCACGGCAGGGCGGATCGCGCGTTTTCGGGATCGCGGCCCAGGTGGATGGAGTGATGCTGGGCACCGGCACCCTGGCGAGCGCGCCGGACCGGCGGCAGGTGCGCATCGGTGGAGCGGCGCGCGCGGCGTCCGTGCTGGCAGAGTATCTCTCGATTATCTGGATTACCCCCGCGATGGACCGGCTGTTCATGGATAGCGCCGGGGAGCGCAGGCGATTTCTTGATCGGCTGACTTTGGCGCTCGACCCGGCGCATGCGGTGCATTCCACCCGCTATGAGGCGGCGATGCGGGCGCGCACCAAGCTGTTGGGCGATGAAAGCCGCGCCTGGGATATGCAGTGGCTTGGTGCGCTGGAGGCGCAGATGGCCGAACATGGCGCAGCGGTGCACAAGGCGCGCGCTGCACTGGTGGGGCGGCTCAGCGAAACATTGGCAGCACAGGCGGAAGGGCCGTTCGCACGACCGATGCTCACTCTCGCGGGCTGGCAAGAGGATGCGCTGCCCCTGGAGACGGCGCTGCGCGAAGGGCGCCGTCGTGACGCTGCGGCTGGGCGCGCGCTTGTCGGCCCGCACCGCGCAGACCTCATCGTCGTCCATCAGGCCAAGGGGCAGGTCGCTGCGCTCTGTTCGACGGGAGAGCAGAAGGCGCTGCTGCTTTCGATCGTGCTGGGCCATGCCGCGCTGGTGGGGCAGGCGCGTGGCAGGCCGCCGTTGTTGCTGCTTGATGAGGTGGCGGCACATCTCGATCCCGCGCGCCGCCTTGCGCTGTTCGAGCGGCTGGCCGCAACCGGTAGCCAGACCTGGATGACCGGCACGGAGCCAGCGCTGTTCGAAGGCATTGATGCAGCGAGCAGGCTGCATGTTGCCGAGGGCCGGGTCAGTCTGTCTTGATATCCTCAAACCACGCTTCGACCGGGCCAGAAAGTTTGATCGTCAGAGGATTGCCATGCCGATCCCGTGATTTTCCCGCCGCGACCCTAACCCAGCCCTCTGAGAGGCAATATTCCTCGACATCGTTGCGCACCCGATCCTTGAAGCGGATGCCAATGCCGCGTTTCAGCGCCTCCATATCGAAATACGGGCTGCCGGCATTGACGCTAAGGCGGTCTGGTGGGGTGTCGCCCTGCGGCGGTGTGGGAGAAATATCTGTCTCGGTCATGCTCCAAGCGCCTAATGTGCGCGCGCGGCTTTATCAACTCCCTATCGCGGGCTAAGGGGAGGACGAGGAGTGCTGCGCGCGTGACCACCAAAACCATGACCGCAATCCTGTTGGCGGGCAGCAGGCCGGGGATCGACCCGCTGGCAGCGGCGGCGAGCGTGGCAGTAAAGGCGCTCGTCCCCATCTGCGGACGGCCGATGATCGATTATGTCGCGCGTGCGCTGGTTGATCATCCACGAATCGGGCGGCTGATAGTGATGGCGCAACAGCCAGAGCAGATCGTCGCGCACCCGCAGGCCCGCTGGCTTGCGGACCATCCGGCCATAACCCTGCATACCAGTGGCGCGGGGATCAGCCAATCCCTGCTCGACTGGGCGGACGCCAACCCGGACGCCCTGCCCGCGCTGGTGACGACGGCAGACAATGTGCTGCTTGATCACGCCATTCTCGATGCTTTTCTCGGCGCGACGGGCGGCGCGGACATCGCCGCCGCGATGGTCGAACGCGCCGTGCTGATGCAGGATTATCCCCAGTCCCGCCGCACCTGGCTTAGATTCCGGGGCGGGGCATGGTCGGGTGCGAATCTGTTCTGGTTGGGCGGTCCTAACGCCAAGCGCGCACTACAAAAATGGCGCGCGATAGAGCAGGATCGCAAGAAGGGCTGGAAAATCGTGCTTGCCTTTGGTCCGGCGCTGCTGCTGGGGGCGGGCTTACGATTGCTGACCATTCATCAGGCGATAGGCCGTGCGGGCTACAGGCTGGGTGTGAATGCGCGGATCGTGCCGTTGGGCATCGCCGAAGCCTGCATCGATGCCGACAAGCCGGAGGATGTGGCGCTCATCGAACAGATATTTGCGCGCAGGCGTGAGGCATGACACAGCCCACTGCCACCGGGGGAGCGTGGGGGGCGGTAGCGCTCTGTATACTCGGCGTCGCGTTATTTTCGCTCATGGATGTGCTGATGAAAGGCGCTTCACTGGCGATGGGGGCGTTCGCGGCCCTGTTCTGGCGTAATATGCTGGCCACGCTCTTCAGTGGCGCGGCACTGATCGCCATGGGCAGCGCCCGATGGCCGCCCGCGGCGGTGATGCGGCTCCATTGGGTGCGCGCGGCGCTGATCGCGCCGATGGCATGGCTGTTTTTCTGGGGGCTGACGAAACTGCCCATGGCGGAAACGATCGCGCTGTCCTTCATTGCGCCGATCATCGCGCTGAGCCTAACCCCGTTGCTGCTGGGAGAAAAGGTCAGCCGCCACGCGATTGTTGCGGCGCTTATCGGTGTGGCCGGCGTCGCGATCATCGTCGGAGGCAGGATTGGCGGGCAGTATCAGCCGGGCGCATTGCTGGGCGCGCTGGCGACGCTGCTCTCCGCGGTGCTGTTTGCCCTCAATCTGCTGGTCCAGCGGCGGCAGGCGCAAGTCGCCGGGGCGATCGAGGTCGCTTTCTATCAAAATCTGCTGGTGCTGGCGCTGTTGATGCCGTTTGCACCCTGGTTGTTGCGGGTGTCGGCGGCGATCCAGTGGCCGGAAGTGATCGGTGCCGCGCTGCTGACCGCATGCTCGCAGGCTGCCTTGTCCGCCGCCTATGCCAAAGCCTCTGCGAGCCGCCTCATTCCGCTCGAATATAGCGCTTTCCTGTGGGCAGCGTTGTTCGGGTGGATATTCTTCGCCGAGATGCCGACCGTGCCGGTGCTGGCAGGGGTCGGGCTGATCATCATCGCCTGTCTCGTGGCCGCGCGGGAAAGGCCTCAGCTTGCCGCGCATGTGGAAGCAGAATCGGCCTGAACGTGCGTCGACTCTTGACGGCGACTCCTCTCGCGGGGCATGGTCCGCGCACGGAACAAATCGGAAATATCGGGGACTGACCATGGCGAGCCGCGCACCGGCCAAGCGCAGCGCTGACTGGCGCATCATGCTGAAACGCAGTTTGTGGCGTGCGGGTCAGCTTGTGGGCAGCATTGTGCTGGGGCTAGGCGCGTTCTTCGCGGCGCTGGCGTTGCTCGGTTATCACGAGAGCGACCCGTCGATGAACACCGCTGCGGGCGGCGCGGCGGAAAATGTGATGGGTCTGCCCGGCGCGCATGTTGCGGGCTTCTTGCTGTGGCTGGGCGGGCTGGGGGTAGTTCTGTTGCTCCCCTTGATCGTCACTTTCGCGCGGCGGCTATGGATCGCCGATGCCATGGCGGGCTGGAGCGGCCAGATCGGTCGTTGTCTTGGTGGCATCCTGCTGGTCGGCATAGGGCTGGAGCTTCTGGCACCCGGTGCGCCGGTCGGTCTGCCGGCCGGGCGCGGCGGCCTCCTGGCCCAATTATTCGCGCGGCAGGCGATGAACCTCACCGCGCTGATCCCGAATGGCTGGAGCCGGGCCACGGAATGGGCACTGCTCCTCGCCTGCCTTCTCGGCGGGCTGGCACTGTGCGCCCGCGCGTGGAGGCTGGAGCGGCCTTTGCTCAGCCTAGCCCTGCCGCGCATGCCCAAGATCGGACTGGCGCGGGTAGCGCCTCCCTGGGAAGAGGAAGAAGCGCCGGTTCGCCCTGCCGCCCCGCGCGCGCAGGTTTCCGCCGATCCCAAGCCGCCGATTCGCATCCAGTCGCCCGAACTGTCGCCCGCTACCCGCCCCGCCGTCTCCGCATCCGCGCCGCGTCAGGAAGATTTGTTCGGCAATGCCTCCGCCCGGCCCGCCATCTTGCCCTCACCCGAACTGCTGGCCGAAGTGCCACCCAGCACCGGCGGCAAGATCGACAAGGCGGCGCTGGAGCGCAACGCGCGCCTGCTCGAATCCGTGCTCGATGATTTTCATGTGAAGGGCCATGTGACCGAGGTGCGCCCCGGCCCGGTCGTCACCATGTATGAGCTGGAACCAGCGCCGGGCATCAAGGCGAGCCGGGTGATCCAGCTTGCGGACGATATCGCGCGCAATATGTCTGCGCTTTCCGCCCGTGTCGCTACCATTCCGGGCCGCACCGTTATGGGGATCGAGCTGCCCAACGCCAAGCGCGAGGGGGTGTCGTTCCGCGAACTGATCACCAGCGAGGCGTTTGCCGCCAATGGCGCGCAACTCCCGATCATCCTCGGCAAGAATATCAGCGGCGAGCCGGTGGTGGCGGACCTCGCGCCGATGCCGCATCTATTGATCGCGGGGACCACCGGATCGGGCAAGTCCGTGGGCTTGAACGCCATGATCCTGTCGCTGCTCTATCGTATGACGCCCGACGAGCTGCGCCTCATCATGATCGACCCCAAGATGCTGGAACTGAGCATCTATGACGATATTCCGCATCTGCTCTCGCCGGTGGTGACAGAACCGGCGAAGGCGATCCGCGCGCTCAAATGGGCGGTGGAGCAGATGGAGGACCGCTATCGGATGATGGCGTCCATCTCGGTGCGCAACCTCGCGAATTATAACGAGAAAGTGCGCGCCGCTCGCGCCAAGGGCAAGCCGCTGGGTCGCAAGGTGCAGACCGGATACGATCCCGAAACGCACCAGCCGATTTATGAGGAAGAGCAGCTCGACTACCAGATCCTGCCGCAGATCGTGGTGGTGGTCGATGAGTTGGCGGACCTGATGATGACGGCGGGCAAGGAGGTGGAGTTCCTGATCCAGCGCCTCGCCCAGAAGGCGCGCGCGGCAGGCATTCACCTCATCCTCGCGACCCAGCGCCCCTCGGTCGATGTGATCACCGGCGTCATCAAGGCGAACCTGCCAACGCGGATCAGCTTTTTCGTCACCAGCAAGATCGACAGCCGCACGATTTTGGGCGAGCAGGGCGCGGAGCAACTCCTCGGCAAGGGCGACATGCTCTATATGGCAGGCGGCAAGGGCCTGATGCGCGTGCATGGGCCGTTCGTCTCGGATGACGAGGTCCGGCTGGTGGCGGATCATTGGCGCGGGCAAGGCCGACCGGATTATATATCGGCTGTTACTGAAGAACCGGAGGAGGGGAGTTTTGCGCTGGATGGGGTCGACCTCGGTGACGACAGCCCCGATGCGCAGCTATTCCGCAAGGCCTGCCAGCTCGTGTTCGAGAACCAGAAGGCATCGACAAGTTGGCTCCAGCGCCAATTGCGTGTGGGTTATAACAGTGCTGCGCGACTTATCGAGCGGATGGAGGAGGAGGGTTTGGTCGGACCGCCCAATCATGTGGGACGGCGCGAAGTGCTGCGCGACGAGATGGGCAATCCCCTTTAAGTTCTTGGCCCCTTTAAGGCGGTTTGCCCCCGAAGGGGCGGCCTCAGTGCGCCTCTATCCACAATTTCACGGCTTCCGCGAGGGTAGCGAAAGGGGCAGCGTCCGCGCCGTCCCCCGCAGCGGGCGGAGTGCCGGCATCCGACGCCACGCGGATACCGATGGATAGCGGGATACGCCCCATGAAGGGCAGACCCAGTGTCTGGGCCGCAGCCTCTGCGCCGCCGCTGCCAAACGGATCAGACACCCCGCCGCAATGGGGGCAGGCGTAACCCGCCATATTCTCCACCAGCCCGATGATCGGCACTCCGGTCTGCTCGAACAGGTTGATGGCGCGGGTGGCGTCGATCAGGGCCAGATCCTGTGGCGTGGAAACGATGAGCGCACCGGCCGGTTTGTGCTTTTGCACCATGGAAAGCTGGATGTCGCCTGTGCCGGGCGGCATATCGACCACGAGCACGTCCACATTGTCCCACCGCGCGTCGATAAGCTGCGAAAGGGCGTTGCCTGCCATCGGTCCGCGCCAGGCGATCGCCTTGCCCGGCTCGACCAGATGACCCATGGATAGCATCGGCACCCCGCCAGCGCCGCGCACCGGGAGCATCTTCTTTTCCTCGGCCAGCGGCTTTTGCCCCTCGCTCGCCAGCAGGCGCGGCTGGGATGGGCCATAAATGTCCGCATCGACCAGCCCGACCTTCACGCCAAGGCGCGCCAGTGCGATAACGAGGTTGGCGGACACGGTCGATTTGCCTACCCCGCCCTTGCCGGAGGCGACCGCGATGATTTTGAGTGCCTGCTTTTCCGCCGTTTCCGCGATACGCACCGCCTCCACGCCGGGAGTCGCGCGGGCGGTCGATTCGATGGCGGTGGTCATCGCCTTGCGTGCCTCGATACTCAGGCCTCCCACATCCAGCACCAGCGAGAGCACGCCGTCCCGCAGGCGGACAGCACTGGTGCGACCGGAGGAGAGGGCAGAAAGCCGGCTGGAAAGAACGTCAGTATCGGTCATGAGCTGCCCATATGCGATTATCTTGGCAAAGGCACTGTTTTTCCGGCGCGGGGCTTCCTATAGAGAGAAGTCATGATCCAGAACAGATTAGCACGCATCAGGCGCCGTTTCTCCCGGCTCTCTTTTCCCGGTTTTGCCATGGCGGGACCATGGGGCGGCAGGCCCGAAGGCGGTGAGGGGGATGACGGGCAACCGGGCCAGGACAATACGCAGGGCCGCGCGGGCGGCACCGGCTCGGGCGGCCCACAAAACCCGTGGACGCGCCCCCCGCGCAGCGGTCAGGGCGGCGGTAACGAGGGCGGCGGCGCGCGCCCGTCGCTGATCGAGGATCTGCTTCGTCGTGGGCGCGACAGTTTTGGCGGCGGCGGCGGTAACGGCGGCGGGCCGGGCGGCGGCTTTGCCCGCGGTGGCGATCCGCGTGCCCTCTGGCCGATTGCGCTTGGCATCATCCTGGTGTTGTGGATCGCCCTCACCAGCTTTCACCGCGTCGGTCCGCAGCAGCGCGGCGTCGTGCTGATGCTGGGTAGCTATAGCCGCTCGATGACGCCGGGCATCGGCCTCACCTTACCCGCGCCGTTTGAGACGGTCGAGACGATCGACGTGGAGGAAATCCGCTCGGTGGATATCGGCTCGGTCAGCGGCGGGGGACAGAATCTGGTGCTCACTGGCGACCAGAATATCATCGATCTCGCCTATTCGGTGCGCTGGAACATCCGCGATCCGGAGCTGTATCTGTTCGAGCTGGCGGACCCGGACGCAACGGTGCAGGAGGTCGCTGAAACCGCGATGCGCGCCGTGCTGGCGACTGTCTCGCTCAATGACGCGCTCGGTGCCGGACGCACCGGGATCGAGCAGCAGGTTGCGCTGAAAATGCAGGAGATTCTTGACGGCTATCGCTCCGGCATCCGCATCCAGGGTATCGCGATCAAGCAGGCGGACCCCCCCAATGAAGTGAACGACGCCTTCAAGGAGGTTTCCGCTGCCAAGCAGGATGCCACCACCTATGTCAACCAGGCCGCCGCCTATGCGCAGCAGCTCAATGCCCGCGCGCAGGGCGAAGCCGCGGCCTTCGACAAGGTTTATGTGCAGTACAAGCTATCGCCTGAGGTCACCCGGCGGCGTATGTATTACGAAACGATGGAAGCGATCCTCGCCGATACCGACAAGACCATCATCGAAGCGAACAATGTGATGCCCTATCTCCCCTTGCCTGAGATCAGGCGCAAGCCCAAGGATGCAGGCAACAGCACGGCTGTAGAGGGGAATCGCTGATGGAACGCATATGGCGCAACCCCGTAGCCGCTGTGCTGATCGCGCTCGGATTTCTCATCCTGCTGGGCAGCACGGTCGCGATCGTGCCGGAAACGCGGCAGGGAGTGATTGTCCGCTTTGGCCAGCCAGTGCGGATTCTCAACAGCTACAACCCCAAGGAGCGCTTTGGCCAGACCGGGGCGGGGCTTGCCGTGCGGTTCCCCTTTGCCGAACAAGTGGTATGGATCGATAAACGCATCCAGTCCGTCGAGATGGAGCGGCAGCAGGTGCTTTCCACTGACCAGCTTCGCCTTCAGGTCGATGCCTTCGCCCGTTATCGCATCACCAACCCTCTGCGCATGTATGTGTCCGCCGGGAGCGAGGCGCGGGTCGAGGAAGCGCTGCGTCCGATTCTCGGCTCTGCGTTACGGAACGAGCTGGGCAAGCGGCCCTTTGCGGCGCTGCTCTCGCCAGAACGCGGGCTGGTGATGCATAATATCCGCAACGGCCTTAATCGCGTCGCCCGGCAATATGGCGCCGAAGTGATCGACGTGCGGATCAAGCGTGCCGACCTGCCCGATGGCACGCCACTGCAAAGCGCGTTTCAGCGTATGCGCACCGCTCGCCAGCAAGAAGCGCTTACCATCCGCGCGCAGGGCGAGAAGCAGGCGCAGATCATCCGTGCAGAAGCGGATGCCGCCGCCGCGCAGGTCTATGCCGCGAGCTTTGGCAAAGACCCGCAGTTCTACGATTTCTATCGCGCGATGCAGGCCTATCGCCGCACTTTCAACCCGCAGAATGGCGGAGAAACCAGTGTGATCCTCTCGCCCGATAATGATTTTCTGAGAGAATTTCGTGGGCGCTAACGCTGTCGGAGGACGGCCATTCAATTGAGGTTCATGCGGATATTGGCATCCATCGGCGCTCGCTGAGCCTTTCGTAACAGGGGGCGCGCGTCAGCTAATGAGAGGAAGAACGTCTGTGCGCTATGTTTACGGGTTGACCGCTGCCCTGCTTCTGGGTGGCACCGCCATTGCCATCAGTTCGCACGAGCCACTCGATGCGCAGCCTGCGCAGAACGACAATATCCAGGCGGTGGCCGCGCCGCACGGTGCGCCGGCCAGCTTCGCGGACATGGTCGAGCGGCTCCAGCCCGCCGTGGTGAACATCTCTACCCGCCAGCGGGTGCAGGCGCGGCGCAACCCGCTCGATGACCTGTTCGGCAACTTTTTTGGCACGCCGCGCGGTTCGGATGGCCCTCAGATCCAGGAAGGCACGTCGCTGGGCGCGGGGTTCCTGATCTCGGCGGATGGCTATATCGTCACCAACAATCACGTTGTTTCGCCGGGCGATCCGACCGCTACGGTCGAGGCGATCACCGTCACGATGAACGACCACACCGAATATGCGGCGGAACTGGTCGGGCGGGATGAGGTGGCCGACCTTGCCGTGCTCAAGATCAAGACGAACAGGCCGATGCCGTTCGTGCGCTTTGGCACTACCAAGACCGCTCGCGTCGGCGACTGGGTTATCGTGATCGGTCAGCCCTTGGGGCTGGAGGGCACCGTGACGAGCGGGATCATCTCCAACATCGCCCGCACCACTGGCTCAGGCTCCCCCTATGACCGCTTCATCCAGACCGATGCCTCGATCAATCAGGGGAACTCGGGCGGGCCTATGTTTGACTTGCAGGGCAATGTGCTGGGCGTGAACACCTGGATCGCCTCTCCCAATGGCGGCAATATTGGCCTTGGCTTCGCGATACCCGGCGAGATTGCCAAGCCGATCATCGACAAGCTGGTGCGCGGCGAGAAGATCGAGCGTGGTTATATCGGCATTGGTTATTCCCAGATCAACGAGAAGCTGGCCCGCGCGCTCGGCGTAGACAAGAATCATGGCGTGTTCGTAAATGCCGTGCCGTCTGACGGGCCTGCCGGGCGGGCGGGCATCCTGCCGCGTGATGTGATTTTGAGCGTGGATGGCAAGGACGTTAATCTTGATAACCCGCTTTCCGTGATCGTCGCCAGCCTGCCGATCGGCCGGCCCGTGCCGGTGGTGGTGATCCGCGATGGCAAGCGGCGGACCATCAGCGTCACCCTTGCCAAGCGGCCGAGCGAGCGCGAGCTTTCCGGCGGTTTCCTGCCGGATGACGATCCGCAGGGGGCACAGCCCGCCCCGCAGCAGAATTATGCACCGCGCTATCCCAATGAAAATGGCATTGGCCTTGCCCTGCTTGAGCTTAATCCCGCCATTCGCCGCCAGCTTGGCCTTGACGACAGCGTGGAAGGCATTGTCGTAAACGGGGTCAATCCCCAGAGCGATGCGGCGATTGTCGGCATCCAGCGTGGCGACATGATTCTGGAAGTGGATGGGCGCAAAATCCGCTCCGCTGCCGATGTCAAGGCAGCAGTCGCGGCTGCGCGAGCGGCTGGCAAGGGGGCGGTGCTGCTGCTGATTGCCCGGCCCAGTGCCCGGTTCCGTGGTTATGTGCCGGTCGAGCTGACCAAATAGCCTCGCGTTAAGTTTACACGGCTTCTGCTGCCGCGCCTCTTTTCAGCGGCGGCGGCGGGCGCTATGCCTGTCCCTCGAAATCGGCAAGTGGGGAGCGCAGCAGTGAGCGACGGCATTTTCATCGGTGCGGCTAACGGCCAGCCGCAGATCCTTAACCTCAGGCGTGCCAACCGGCATGGCCTGATCGCTGGCGCAACCGGCACCGGCAAGACTGTGACGCTGCAAGGCATCGCCGAGAATTTTTCGGCACAAGGTGTGCCGGTGTTCATGGCAGATGTGAAGGGCGATCTTGCCGGTATCGCCATGCCCGGCTCGCCCACCTTCAAGAATGCCGACAGGCTGGAGGCCCGCGCAAAAGAGATCGGCATGGCGGACTACAGCTATGCCGACAATCCGGTCATCTACTGGGATCTATACGGCAGCCAGGGCCACCCCATCCGCACCACGGTCAGCGAAATGGGGCCTCTGCTGCTCGCCCGCCTTATGGACCTCAATGAAACGCAGGAGGGCGTCCTCAACATCGCTTTCCGCTATGCCGACGAGGAGGGGCTGCTGCTGCTCGACCTCGGCGATTTGCAGGCGATGCTGAGCTTTTGCGCCGAAAATGCCGATATGCTTTGCGCGAAATATGGCAATGTCACCAAGGCCAGCGTTGGCACGATCCAGCGCCAGTTGCTCAGTCTCGACAGTCAGGGAGGAGCTGCGTTTTTCGGCGAACCGGCGCTCGATATCAACGATTTTCTGAGCGTGGATGACAAGGGGCGCGGCTATATCAGCGTGCTGGCCGCCGACAGGCTGATGCAAAGCCCCAAGCTCTATTCGACTTTCCTGCTCTGGCTGCTCTCGGAGCTGTTTCAGGTGCTCCCCGAAGTGGGCGACCCGGATAAGCCCAAGCTCGTCTTTTTCTTCGATGAGGCGCATCTGTTGTTCGACGACGCGCCGAAAGCGCTCACCGACAAGATCGAGCAGGTTGTGCGGTTGATCCGCTCCAAGGGCGTGGGCGTCTATTTCGTCACGCAAAACCCGATCGATATCCCTGAGGAGGTGGCGGGCCAGCTTGGCAATCGGGTGCAGCACGCCCTGCGCGCTTTCACCCCGCGCGACCAGAAGGCAATCAAGGCGGCGGCGGATACATTCCGTATCAACCCCGATCTCGATGTCGTAACGGCCATTACAGAATTGAAAGTGGGCGAGGCGCTTGTCTCGCTGTTGCAGGAGGATGGTAGCCCCAGCATCGTGCAGCGCACATTGATCGCGCCGCCACGCTCTCGCCTTGGCCCGGTCGATGCCAAGGAGCGCGCGATTATCCGGTCCGTTTCGCCGGTCGACGGCAAATATGACACCGCGGTGGACCGGGAGAGCGCGGAAGAAATACTGGCTGCGCGTGGTCAAGCCGCCGCAGCCGCCGTCGAAGTGGAAAAAGCCCAGGCCGAGGCGGACAAACAGGCCGCGGTGCAGGCCAAGATTGAGGCAAAGCAGCGCGAAGCGGAACTGAAGGCGCAAGCTCGTGAGGCGGCGCAGGCTGAGCGCGCGGCAGCGAAGCCCAGCAATTTCGACCGTGCCGTGCAATCCGCCACGCGGTCCGTCGGCTCCTCGCTCGGCCGTCAGGTCGCGAACGAGATCGGCAAGGCGGTGCTCGGCGGTTCGTCGCGCAAGTCGTCGGGCGGCGGCCTGATTGGCGGGTTGGTGCGCGGTGTGCTGGGCGGGCTTTTCAGATAGCGCTTAACCGTTTCAACGCCTCGTCGCGCCCGATGAGCGGCAGCAGCGCGGGCATATCCGGCCCGTGATCGAGGCCCGTGAGTGCGCGACGGAGCGGCAGGAATAGCGCCTTGCCCTTGCGCCCGGTCTGTTCCTTGAGCTGCTGCGTCAGCGCCTGCCAGACATCGGCGTCAAAGGGCAGAGCCGCGAGCGTAGCCGCGGCGGCGGCAAGATAGTCCGCATCCTCGGCATCGGGGATTGGCGCGCTAATCGGCCCGGTAACGATTTTCCACCAATCTGTAATATCTGCTACAATATGTAAATTGGGCCGCAATGCCGCCCAAGCCGCCGCGCTCATACCGCTGGGCAAGCGGTTTTTCACCGCTTCATAGTCAAGCAGATGTACGATTTTCTGGTTGAGCAGCGCGAGTTCCCCCTCATCGAACCGGGCGGGCGCGCGGCCGAAGTGGGCGAAATCGAAGGTGGCGATCAAGGATGCGGGGTCTACCACCGGCACCACGGGATCAGACGTGCCGATCCGCGCTAGCAACGCGATCAGCGCCATCGCCTCCAGCCCCTGCTCGCGGAATGCGCTCACGCCCAGTGAACCCAGCCGCTTGGAGAGCTTGCCCTCGCTGCCCACCAGCAGCGCCTCATGCGCGAAGGCGGGTGGCGACGCGCCCAGTGCCGCGAACATCTGGATCTGCGTCGCGGTATTGGTGACATGATCCTCGCCGCGCACCACATGGGTGATGGCCATATCCACATCATCAATCACCGAGGGCAACATATAGAGCCAACTCCCGTCCGCGCGGCGGATGACGGGATCGGAGAGCAGCTTCGGGTCGAAATGCTGTGCCCCGCGCACCAGATCGTCCCACGCGATGGGCGTGTCGTGATCCAGCCGGAAGCGCCAATGGGGGGTGCGCCCTTCCGCTTCGTATGCGGCACTGGCCTCAGCAGTAAGAGCGAGCGCCGCCCGATCATACACCGGCGGCAGGCCGCGCCCAAGCTGCACCTTTCGTTTAAGGTCCAGCTCCTGCGCGCTTTCATAGCAGGGATAGACCCGTCCTGCCGCGCGCAGTTCGGTAAAGCGCGTTTCATACAGCGCAAAACGGTCCGACTGACGCACCTCTGCATCGGGCGTAAGTCCCAGCCAGGCAAGATCGGTGCGGATACCCTCCGCATATTCCTCTTTTGAGCGTTCTGTGTCGGTATCATCGAGCCGCAGCAGAAAGCGCCCGCCATGTTTGCGCGCCCACATCCAGTTATGGATTGCGGCGCGCAGGTTGCCGACATGGAGTTGCCCGGTGGGCGACGGCGCGAAACGGGTAATGACGGTCATGTGCGCTCAGCTCGTGCGAAAGGCGTTGGTGATGGGGTAGCGGCGATCCCGCCCGAAATTGCGGCTACCGAGCTTGACCCCAGGAGGCGCCTGACGCCGCTTATACTCGGCGATATAGAGCAGCCGCTCGATCCGGGCGACTGTCTCGCGGTCGAACCCGCGCGCAACCAGTTGTTCCACGGACAGCTCGCTCTCTACCAGGCCATGCAGGATGGGATCGAGCACCTCATAGGGCGGCAGGCTGTCCTCGTCCTTCTGGTTCTCGCGCAGCTCCGCCGTGGGCGGCTTGGTAATGACCCGCTCCGGCATCATCGCTCCGGCCGGGCCGATGCCAATCGCAGGCACATGGTCGTTGCGCCAGCGGGAAAGGTCGAACACCGTGGTCTTGTAGGCGTCCTTCAGCACCGAATAGCCGCCCGCCATGTCGCCATAGATAGTCGCATAACCGACCGACATCTCGCTCTTGTTGCCGGTGGTGAGCAGCATATGGCCGAACTTGTTGGAAAGCGCCATCAGCGTGACGCCGCGGATGCGCGACTGGATGTTTTCCTCGGTCAGGTCCTTGCCCCGCCCTGCAAAAACCGGATCAAGCATGGCATCGAAAGATTCCATAGCGGACGTTATGGAAATACTGTCAAGCCTGACGCCCAGCATGTTCGCGCAACTTGCCGCATCATCGAGGCTATCCTGACTCGTAAAAGGCGAGGGCATCATCACGCACCACACCCGCTCCGGCCCCAGCGCATCGACCGCCACCGCAGCACTAAGCGCGCTGTCGATCCCGCCCGAAAGCCCCAGCACCACACCGGGAAACCGGTTGCGGTCTACATAGTCGCGCAGGCCCACGATCATCGCGGAGTAGACATCCTCCGGGTAAGGCGCGAGCGCGGTAATCTCTCCCGGTGCGCAGGCCCAGCGGCCATCCGCTTGAGCCTCCCAGCGGGTGAGGCGCAGTTCCTCGCGCCAGTCCGCCATCTGATGCGCGAGAGTGCCATCGCCGTTCAGCACAAAGGATGCGCCGTCGAACGCCAGCTCGTCCTGCCCGCCGACGCGGTTCACATAGGCGATGGGCAGGCCTGTTTCGTTCACCCGCGCCGCGCAGACCTGCGCCACGCGGCGCTCGTCCTTGTCGATCTCGTAGGGGCTACCGTTTGGCGAGATAAGCAATTGCGCTCCCTGCGCCTTCAGATGTGCACAAACGAACGGATACCACAGATCCTCGCAGATCGGCACACCAAGGCTGACCCCGCGAAACAGGATCGGCTCTGGCAGCGGCCCCGGTGCGAACAGGCGCTTTTCATCGAAGGTGCCGTAATTGGGCAGCTCGCGCTTTTGCCGCACCGCCGCAATCTCTCCGCCATCCAGGAGCACTACACAGTTGAACAGCGCGCCCTGATTGGCGATGACGGTGCCGACCAGCATCGCCGGCCCGCCGTCGGCGGTCGCCTGCATGAGGCGGACCAGCTCCTCGCCAGCGCGTTCCACCAAAGCGGGTTTCAGCACCAGATCCTCGGGCGGATAGCCGATGAGCTGCAATTCGGGGAATACGACCAGATCGGCCCCCTGCGCGGCTGCGCGTGCGCGCCATTCCAGCATCGCCTGGGCATTCCCTGCGAGATCGCCGACCGACTGTGTGGCCTGCGCAAGGGCAATGGTGAGAACCGAAGAGTGGGTATCCGTCATTCACCTGCCCCTAGAGTATTTTTGTTCACGGCAAAAGCCTTGCCCTTTGCGCCCTGCCCGCTAAAGGGCTGGCTTGTCGAGCGTCACAGGATCGTAACGAGGGGCAGTCCATGAAATTGATGACGGGTAACAGCAACCGGCCGCTGGCGCAGGCGATTGCCGATTATCTCGAAATGCCTCTCACCAACGCTTCCGTAAGGCGCTTCGCCGACGAAGAGGTGTTCGTCGAGGTTCAGGAGAACGTGCGGGGCGAGGATGTGTTCCTGATCCAGCCGACCAGCTATCCGACGAACGACAATCTGATGGAACTGCTGATCTGCATCGACGCGCTGCGGCGCGCATCCGCCAAACGGATTACCGCCGTGGTCCCTTATTTCGGCTATGCCCGGCAAGATCGCAAACCCGGCCCGCGGACGCCGATCTCCGCCAAGTTGGTAGCGAATCTCATTACCGTGGCGGGGGCGGATCGTGTGCTGTGCGTCGATTTGCATGCCGGCCAGATCCAGGGCTTTTTCGATATCCCGACCGACAATCTTTTTGCCGCGCCGGTGATGTCCGCCGATATTCAGGCGCGCTTTGGCGGCAAGAACATCATGGTCGTCTCACCAGACGTGGGTGGTGTGGTGCGCGCGCGCGCGCTCGCCAAGCGGCTGGACAACGCTCCCCTCGCCATCGTCGACAAACGGCGCGAGCGCGCTGGCGAATCGGAGGTTATGAACATCATCGGCGATGTTTCGGGCCGGTTCTGCGTGCTGATCGACGATATCGTCGATTCGGCAGGCACGCTATGCAATGCTGCGGCGGCGCTCAAAGCAGCGGGTGCGGAAGATGTCGTCGCCTATGTCAGCCATGGGGTGCTGTCTGGCGGCGCTGTCGCGCGGGTTGATGCGTCGCAACTGCTGGAGCTGGTGATTACCGATTCGATCCTCGCGACGGAGGCCGTGCAGGGCGCCACCAAGATCCGCCAGATGGCGATCGCGCCCCTGCTTGGCGAGGCGATCAAGCGCATCAGTGACGAAAGCTCGGTGTCGAGCCTGTTTGATTAAGCAGGCCCAACCAGCACGAGCGGCAGCGCCAGCATCAGCGCGATGCAGGCTGCGGCGCGCTGCTTGCCGCTGAGGAAATCGGACAGCGGATACAGCCGCCACAACGCCGGGCAGGAAAAGAAGCTCGCCACGAACAGCCCAGTAGAGATGGTGTCCCCCAGCATGCGCGGCAAATCCATCTGCGCGGCGAGGCCGCCCAGAAAGGTGCTGATACAGATGATCCAGGCAAGCATGATGGGGCCAGTCTCCGTCCGCCCTTGAAAAACGACCGCGCGGCGGCAAACTTTACCCCCTTGCGTGGCGGCGCGCCCTCGCCCAAGGAAAATCCATGAGCCTTTCCGACGATCTTGCCCTTGCCCACGCGCTTGCCAATGCGGCGGGCGCCGCCATCCGCCCCTTTTTTCGCGCGCGTTTCGAGACGGACTACAAGGCAGACACCTCGCCCGTGACCGAGGCGGATCGCGCCGCCGAGGCCGCCATCCGCGCAATTCTGGAGCAGGAGCGCCCGGATGATGGCATTATCGGCGAAGAATACGGCGCGGTGCGCGAGGACGCGGAGCGGGTGTGGATATTGGACCCGATCGACGGCACCAAGAGCTTCATCGCCGGGCGGCCGATTTTTGGCTCGCTAATCGCGCTGACTACGAACGGCTGGCCGATGCTGGGCATCATCGACCAGCCGATAGCAAAGGAGCGCTGGGCGGGCGCCGCGGGCCAGGCCACCACCTACAACGGCCGCGTGGTGAAAACCCGCGCCTGCCGCGCGCTATCCCAGGCGATCCTCGCCAGCACCGGGCCGCAATATTTCCCGCATCCCACCGGCGAGGCGTTCGCCCATCTGGCGCGCGATTGCCGGGACACCGTGTGGGGCGGCGATTGCTATAATTACGGACTGGTGGCGAGCGGCCATATCGATATCGTGGTTGAGGCGGGGCTGAAGCTGCATGACATCGCGGCCTTGGTGCCGGTGGTGGAGGGCGCGGGCGGCCGCATGTGCGACTGGGCGGGCGATCCCTTGACCGACACCAGCGACGGCAAGGTCATCGCGCTGGGCGACCCGGCCCGACTGGACGATGTTCTGGAGGCGCTCAACGCCGGGCATCACCACCACTGAGCGCTTGCCAAACCGAGGCTTGCCCCCTATAGGCCCGCCTTCGTCCGGTATGCCGGATGATTCTTGATGGGACGGGCCGGCTCATAGGGCTGCCGTGTTTGTCCGCAAACGTCAAAGGCTTCGGCCTCAAACAAGGAGACGAAAATGCCCAAGCTCAAGACCAAGAGCGGTGTGAAGAAACGCTTCAAATTCACCGCTTCAGGCAAGGTGAAGCATGGCGTCGCTGGCAAGCGGCACCGCCTCATCAGCCACAACGCCAAATATATTCGCCAGAACCGTGGCACATCCGTGCTCGCCGATGCCGACGTGGCACACGTCCGCCTCTGGGCGCCCTACGGCCTGAAGTAAGGGAGTAGAGAGAGATGGCACGCGTCAAACGGGGTGTTACCACCCGCGCCAAGCACAAGAATATTCTTGAGCAGGCCAAAGGCTTTTATGGCCGCCGCAAGAACACGATCCGTATCGCCCGCCAGGCCGTCGAGAAGGCCGGGCAATATGCTTATCGCGACCGCAAGGTAAAGAAGCGCACATTCCGCGCGCTGTGGATTCAGCGCATTAACGCTGCCGTGCGTATGGAAGGCCTCACCTACGGCCAGTTCATGCACGGCCTCAAGCTCGCCGGAGTTGAGCTGGACCGCAAGGTTCTGGCCGACATCGCGATGCACGAGGGCGAGGCGTTCAAGGGCATCGTGGCGCAGGCCAAGAGCGCCCTTCCGGCCTGATTCGCGTAAAACTGTTCAGAAGGGCGTCGGGGGCAACTCCGGCGCCCTTTTCCTTTGGGCTAAATTGAGGTAGCGCGCGGGCATGAGCACAATATCTGCATTGAAGGCCGGGCTGCTGGCCGATATCGAACGGGCCGATACTCTGGCCGGAGTTGAGGAGCTGCGCGTGGGCGCGCTCGGCAAGTCTGGCGTGGTGACGGCGCTGTTAAAGACGCTAGGCGCGATGTCGCCGGAGGAGCGGCTGGAAAAAGGCCCGCCGATTCAGGATCTTCGGACCAGCGTGACCGACGCGATCGCCGCGAGAAAGTCTACGCTGGAAGAGGAGGCGCTCAACACCCGCCTTGCGTCAGAGCGGTTGGACATGACCTTACCGGCCGGGGCCGCCCCGCAAGGCAGCATCCACCCCGTCTCCCAGGTGATGGACGAGCTGGCCGAGATTTTCGCGGACCTTGGCTTTGCGGTCGCCACCGGGCCAGAGATTGAGGACGACTGGCGCAACTTCACCGCGCTCAACATCCCGGAAACCCACCCCGCCCGCGCGATGCACGATACCTTCTATTTCCCCGACAAGGACGAAGAAGGCCGCGCTATGCTGTTGCGCACGCACACATCGCCGGTCCAGATCCGCACCATGACGTCAACCCCGCCGCCGATCCGTATCATTGCGCCAGGCCGCGTCTATCGCTCCGATTCGGACGCCACCCACACGCCGATGTTCCACCAGATCGAGGGGCTGGTGATCGATAAAGGCATCCACTTGGGCCATCTGAAATGGACGCTGGAAACTTTCCTCAAAGCGTTCTTCGAGCGCGACGACATCACGCTGCGCCTGCGCCCCAGCTATTTCCCGTTCACCGAGCCTTCGGTCGAGGTGGATGTGGGCTATACGCTCGAAAAAGGCCAGCGCGTGATCGGCGGCAGCGGAGACGCGCCCGGCGGCGGCTGGATGGAGGTGCTGGGCTCCGGCATGGTCCACCGCAAGGTCATCGAGAATTGCGGGCTGGACCCGGACGAGTGGCAGGGCTTTGCGTTCGGCACCGGGGTCGATCGGCTCGCGATGCTCAAATATGGCATGAACGACCTGCGCGCTTTCTTTGACGGCGATCTGCGCTGGCTGCGCCATTATGGCTTCTCGGCGCTCGATGTGCCCACGCTTTCCGGGGGAGTCGGCGCATGAAGTTCACGCTAAGCTGGCTCAAGGAGCATCTCGACACGGATGCCAGCCTCGCAACCATCCTCGGCGCGTTGAATGACATCGGTCTTGAGGTGGAGGGGGTGGAAAACCCGGCGGAGAAGCTCACTGGCTTCAAAGTCGCGAAGGTGCTGACGGCCGCGCCGCATCCGCAGGCGGATAAATTGCAGGTGCTCACGGTCGATGCGGGCGATGGCGTGCCCCTTCAGGTCGTTTGCGGTGCGCCGAATGCGCGCGCCGGGCTGGTTGGCGTATTCGGGGTGGAGGGCGCAACAGTGCCCGCCAATGGCATGGTGCTGAAGAAAGCGGCGATCCGCGGTGTCGAGTCGAACGGCATGATGTGCTCCACGCGCGAGCTGGAACTGGGCGAGGATCATGACGGGATCATCGAGCTGCCCGCCGACGCGCCGGTGGGCGCGGCCTTTGCCGACTATGCAGACATCAATGACCCCGTTATCGACCTCAGCATCACGCCCAACCGGCAGGATTGCATGGGCGTGCGCGGTGTGGCGCGGGATCTTGCGGCAAAGGGGCTGGGCAGCCTCCGCCCCTTGCGCGCGGTCTATCGGATGCCAGCCACGCCGCTACCAACCCACGGTGCCGGCCCGGATGTGCGCACCGAGGACACCGAAGGCTGTCCGGCCTTTTACGGGCAGGAGGTGCGTGGCGTTGCCAACGGCGCGGCGCCGGAGTGGATGGCGCGCAAGCTCACAGCCATCGGCCAGAAGCCAATTTCCTGCCTGGTCGACATCACCAATTTCGTGATGATCGATCTCGGGCGTCCGCTCCATGTCTATGACAAGGCGAAGCTCTCCGGCGGCCTCGTCGCGCGGCCCGCGCGCGCAGGCGAGCAGGTGCTGGCATTGAATGGCAAGACCTATGCGCTTGAGCCAGGCATGACCGTGATCGCGGACGATGCGGCGGTGCATGACATTGGCGGCATTATGGGCGGCGAGCATTCGGGTGTCAGCGAAACGACCACCGATGTTGTCATCGAATGCGCGTATTTCACGCCTGAAAGCATCGCGCGCACCGGCCAGAAGCTGGGCCTGACCTCGGATGCGCGCCAGCGGTTCGAGCGCGGCGTGGACCCGGCGTTTCTCGAGGAAGGGCTGGAAATCGCGACCTGGCTGGTAACGGAGCATTGCGGCGGCACGCCCAGTGATGTGACGCGCGCGGGCGCTCCGCCAGTTGCGCAGCGCAACTTCGCCTATGATCCGGCACAGACGCTCAAGATTGCGGGCGTGGAGCTTGCCGTCGATCAACAGCGCAGCATCCTAGAAATGCTCGGCTTTGGCGTGGCGGCAAACTGGACGATCACCGTGCCGACATGGCGGCGCGATATTGATGGCGCGGCGGATATCGTCGAGGAGGTGGTGCGTATCCATGGCCTCGCCAATGTGCCCTCCACGGCACTGCCGCGCGCACCGGGGGTGGCAAAGCCCACCGCAACGCCAGAGCAGATGACCGAACGCCGCACCCGCCGCGCCGCCGCCGCGCGGGGCTTAAGCGAGGCAATCAACTGGAGTTTCATTTCCGAGAAAGAGGCCGCCTGCGTCGGCGGCGCGGATTGGACGCTTGCCAATCCGATCTCCGAGGACCTCAAAGTCATGCGCCCGTCATTGCTGCCCGGCCTGCTTTCGGCTGCGCGGCGTAACATAGATCGCGGCGCCGCGTCTGTGCGGTTGTTCGAGATTGGCCGGCGCTATTTCCGCGCTGAGGATGGCAGCAGCATTGAAAAGCTGACCCTCGGGCTGGTGATGGCGGGCGACAAAGCACCGCGCGGCTGGCACTCTGGCAAGGCGCAGGGCTTCACCGCCTATGATGCCAAGGCGGAGGCTCTGGCGCTGCTGGGCGCGGCGGGCGCGCCGGTCGGCAACCTCCAGATGTTCGGAGAAGCAGGCGAGGCCTATCATCCCGGTCAGTCCGGAACCCTGCGCCTCGGCCCCAAAACGGTGCTGGCCGAATATGGGGTGGTGCATCCCGCGCTGACGAAAGCGTTTGACCTTAGCGGCACAGTCGTCGCCGCGCAGATCTTCCTCGATGCGATCCCGGCCAAGCGCAAGGCGGGATTCATGCGCGCGCCCTATGCGCCGCCAGCCTTGCAGGGGGTGACGCGTGATTTCGCATTCCTTGTGCCCGATGCGCTGGAGGCGGATGCGCTGGTGCGCGCGGTGAAGGCTGCCGATAAAAAGGCGATTGTCGAGGCGCGGTTGTTCGATGTGTTCACGGGCGCAGGCGTCGAGCCGGGCATGAAATCGCTTGCTGTAGAGATAACGCTTCAGCCCGGTGACAAGAGCTTCACCGAAGAGGAGCTTTCCGGCATCAGCGCAGCCGTGGTGAAGGCGGCGGAAAAGCTGGGCGGGGTGTTGCGGGGGTAAGCCCACTCAGCCCTGCTTCGCGCTATGGGCGCCGCACCAGCGGCTCGTGCGGTTCATAGCGTTCCATCGCGTCGAGCAGCGCAGGCAGGCTGTCCCGCGCGATCAGGATGCCCGCATGCTGCGCCCGGATGAACCCGCAGTCCGCCATATGACGATAAAACGCGATCAACGCGTCGTAGAAACCATCGGCATTGAGCAGACCGACCGGCTTGGCATGATAGCCGAGTTGCGCCCAGCTCAGCGCCTCCCATAGCTCATCCATCGTGCCGACGCCGCCGGGCAGGGTAAGGAAACCGTCGGCAAGGCTGGTGAACAGCGCCTTGCGGCTGTGCATATCGGGCACGACATGCAGCGCGCTCAAGCCATGATGCGCGAGTTCGGCGGTCATCAGCGCCTCCGGGATCACGCCGATTACCTCGCCGCCTGCGGCGAGCGCGCCATCCGCCACAGCGCCCATCAGCCCGACCCCGCCGCCGCCATAAATGATGGCGATGCCCCAGCGGGCGAGCTGTGCCCCTACATCAGCCGCCTGGCGCAGGAAGGCGGGATCTATCCCATCGGCCGAGCCGCAGTAGATGGCGATGCGCCGGATCTTGTTCATGGGTGCGTCTCCAGTATCGCCTGCGCGGTCAACCGTGCCCCCGCCATGACGGCCGGGATGCCCGCGCCGGGATGCGTTCCCGCGCCGGTGAGGAAGAAGTTGCGGATCACATTGTCCCGGTTGTGCGGGCGCAGCACCAGGCTCTGGCTGTTACGCGGCTCGAGCGAGAAGGCGCTGCCCAGATGCGCGCGCATATCGGCCTCGAAATCAGGCGGCGCGCTGTGAAAGCGGGTGACGATCCGCGCGTTGATGTCAGGGATCAGGCGCCGCTCGATTTCGTCCAGAATGCGCTCGGCATAAAGCGGTGCCATCTGATCCCAATCGATCGGCAGTTTGCCCCTGTGCGGCACGGGGACGAGCGCACTGAACACCGAGCAACCTTCGGGCGCGAGGCTGGGGTCGGTCACGCTGGTGTGATTGAGGACGATCATCTGATCGGCGGGTAACACGCCATGCCGGAAAATGTCGATCAGCCAGCCCTCATGGCGCGGGCCGAACAGCACGCTGCGATGGGGAATGCCCGGCCAGGTGCCGCGTATGCCGAAATGCACGGCAAACATCGCGGGCGACCAGTGCTTGCGCGCGAGCTTTTCGGCCTGACGCCGCCCATGCGGATGGTGGCCCAGCAAGGTGCGATAGCTCTGCATCAGGTCCGCGTTGCTGGCGATCAGCTCCGCATCCCCGCGCCAACCACCGGCCGTCACCACGCTGGAGGCATGATCTCCCATCATTTCGATCCGCGCGACCGGATCGCCCAGGCGGATCGTGCCGCCAATCCGTTCGAATAACGCCACCATCGCCATCACCAGCCGGTTCATGCCCCCGCGCGGATGCCACAGGCCGCTATCCTGCTCCAGCCTGTGGCGCCAATCATTGAGCGCGCTTGTCTCCAGCGGATTTCCCCCTGCCAGCACGGCCTCGAAGGACAGCGCCTGGCGGAGACGCGGACTGCCGATATGGCTCGAAATCAAGCCATAGATGGTGCGCCAGCCCCGATGGTGCACAAGGGTGGGCAAGGCCTTCAGCAGCGCGCGGATATCCGGGAAGGCCTGCCGTCCCAGCCGTTCGAACCCCTCGCGCAGGGCATCTCTGCCATGATCGAGCAGATATTGGTATCCGGCAAGGTCGCGGCTATCGAGCCGGGCGACTTCCTGCCGCATCGTCGCATCATCCGCGACCCAATCGAGCGAGCCGCCATCGGGCCAGGAAAGTCGCCAGAGCGGGGTCACGGGGTCCAGCGTCACATCGGCCGCCATATCCTGTCCGGAAAGACGCCACAGCTCGGCGAAGCTGTCCGGTTCGGTCAGCGCTACCGGCCCTGTATCGAAGGTGAAGCCTTCGTGCATCTGCCAGGAAACGCATCCGCCCGGCTTGGACCGCGCTTCCAGAATGGTGGTCGCTATGCCTGCCGATTGCAGCCGCACACCCAGCGACAGCCCGCCCAGACCCGCGCCGACAATGATCGCGCGTTTGCCCTGAGGGCGCATATCGGAAGGCGCGGTCATGCGCTGGCCTGGCTTGCCGAGGGCTGCATGGCCGCTCTTATGGGCATAGCCGCGCGCGGATACAAGCCTGTGTGCGCCTGATTGTGCGTCTGATCCGCACTTCCGGTTGTGCGGAGGTGTGGATCAGGCTCTCATGGATTGACGTCAATGCGGCATGAGGCGTAGTCATCCCCTATGAGCGCGCAGCCCCCCGAACAGACCCATTATTACGATCATATCTATCTGCCTGCCGCGCATGATCGCAACGCGCGCCGCACCAACTGGGTGATCGGCCTCACCAGTCTTACGATGGTGGCGGAGATCGCCGCAGGGTGGCTTACCGGCTCGATGGCGCTGCTGGCCGACGGATTTCACATGGCAACGCATGCGGGCGCGCTGATGATCGCGGGGCTGGCTTATGCGTTTGCCCGCCGTCAGGCGCGCAATGCCCGCTTCACCTTCGGCACGGGCAAGGTCGGCGATCTCGCGGGCTTTGCCTCCGCAATATTGCTGGCGGTGGCCTCGCTGGGGATTGCGGCGGAATCCGTGACGCGGCTGTTTGCCCTGCGTCCGATCAACTATGCGGATGCCACGCTGGTGGCGTTCATCGGCCTCGCGGTCAACCTTGTCAGCGCGTGGATGCTGATGGAGGGGGGGCAGCATGGGCATGACCATGCCGCACATGAGGATCATGGCCATCGTCATGGTTCTCATGCGGCACAGGCGCATGGCAACCACCATAGCCACGGGCACGGGCACAGCCATGCCGACACCAATCTGCGTGCGGCCTATCTGCATGTGCTCGCCGATGCGCTGACCTCGCTGGCGGCAATAGCGGCGCTACTGGCGGGGCGCTACCTCGGCTGGCTGTGGCTTGATCCGCTGATCGGCATTGCGGGCGCGATCATCATCATGCGCTGGGCCTGGGCGCTGATGCGGGATGCCGCGGGGATTCTGCTCGACACCGCCGAGCCGGCGCATGCCGCCGCAGTCCGGCGCATCGCCGAGGAAGCGGGCGCGCGCATCGCGGATCTGCACGTCTGGCGGCTTGGCCCGCATGCCCATGCGGCAATTCTCAGCATTGCGGGCGAAGGTGGGGATGCGCGCGCGCTCCGTCAGGCTATTCATACCCTCCCGAATTTCGTGCATGTGACCGTGGAGCGGGTGTAGGAATCCAACAGGAGCCTAGCGGGCTGCCACATCACCATCCACGTCGATTTCACCCTCTAGTTCCGCCTCAATTTCCGTATGCCGGGGATGCAAGGGCGCAAGGCGCAACACCCCATAGCCCGCCCCCGCCGACAGGAGCGACCCCATCAATATACCGATCTTGGTTTGCTCGATCAGTCCCGGCGATGACGCAAAGGCGAGCATGCCGATGAACAGGCTCATGGTGAAGCCGATCCCGCACAACAGAGACAGGCCATAGATCTGTGCCCAGGTCGCGCCGCGCGGCATGGGCGCCATTCCGCTGCGCACGCACAACCAGATGCTGCCGAAGATGCCCAACTGCTTGCCGATCACCAGACCCGCCGCAATCGCGAGAGGAAGGGGCGCCCGCAAGCCATCCGCACCCAGCGCGCGCAATTCTATCCCGGCATTGGCAAAACCGAACAGCGGCACGATAAGATAGGCGCTCCATGGATGCAGGGCGTGTTCCAGCCGGTGTAGCGGGCTGTCTGCCGCATCGGGCGCACCGGGTGTCAGGCGGATGGGGATGGTCATCGCCGCCAGCACGCCTGCGATCGTTGCATGCACACCTGACAACAGCACCGCGCCCCAAAGCGCGACTGATAGCAGGAGATAGACAGGCAAGGCCTTCACCCCGAGGCGATTGAGCAGCAGCATTGTCGCGAAAATTCCGGCACCAGCCGCCAGCGCGCCGAGGTTGAGCGCGCCGCTGTAAAAAAAGGCGATAATGAGCACCGCGCCGATGTCGTCCACGATTGCGATCGTGGTCAGCAGCAGCTTAAGCGATGTTGGCGCCCGCCCGCCCAGTAATGCCAAGACGCCTAACGCGAAAGCGATATCGGTGGCCGCAGGGATCGCCCAGCCGCGCGCCAGGCCCGGCTCTTCGGTTGTGAGTATAAGATAGATGCAGGCGGGCACGGCCATACCCGCAGCAGCAGTAAGCGCGGGCAGCAGTCGCCGGTTCCAGCCGGAGAGGCTGCCGTCCCGCCATTCGCGCTTTATCTCGAGGCCCACCGCCATGAAAAACAATGCCATTAGCCCGTCATTCACGATATGAAGCGCGCTGGTTGGTCCTATCGGGAGGTGGATTATGGAGCGATAGAGTGTCGCGCCCCAGCCGCCCGCATTAGCGAAGATCAAAGCCAGCGCCGCCGCGCCAATCAGAAGCAGGCCGCTCGTGGCTTCCCCACCTAAAAAGGCACGCAATGCTGATTGCGGAGCTGTTTTGGCCGTCATCATACCGCACTAGTCTGCGCCCGCCCGCATGTCATCCTGCAAATCTTAACTGGGTTGGATAGGGACCGCTCCTTATTGTATCAACGGGAAAACGAATCAATTGGTGACATTTCACATTTCATTCCATGCAAGGGGGCATGCTTGGAATTATTGGGCATAGCGGCTTATTGGGTCGCTACCATACAGTATGAATTGCTGCTGTTCGCGCTGGCGGGCCTGTTGATTGGCGGCCTTGACGATTTCTTTTTCGATCTCCTGTTTTTATGCCGTGCGATCTGGCGCAAGACATTTATCTATTCACGTCATGAGCGGATGACCGGTGCAAGCCTGCCGCCATCCCTTAACCCAGGCGCCATGGCCGTGTTAGTTCCTGCATGGAACGAGGCCACCGTTATTGGCGCGATGCTGCGTACGTGTCTCGCCCGTTGGGGACAGGCGGATTACCGTATTTTTGTCGGCACCTATCCCAATGATCCTGATACCATCAACGCGGTGACGGAGATTGTGCGGCAGGATGCGCGGGTGTGCCTTGTCGTGCTGCCGCATGACGGCCGCACCACCAAGGCGGATTGCCTCAATCATATCTGGAAGGAAATGCTGCGCGCGGAAACGATGGAGGGAAGAACTTTCAAGGCGGTGGTGCTGCATGATGCTGAGGATGTTGTCCACGCTGACGAGATTCGCCTGTTTGACAGGATGATCGATCGTTTCCAGATGGTGCAGCTGCCGGTGATGCCCCTGATTTCGCCACGATCGCGCTGGGTCGCGGGGCATTATGCCGATGAATTTGCCGAGGCGCATGGTAAGCACTTGATTTTGCGTGAAGCGATCGGAGCGGCAGTGCCATCGGCAGGAGTCGGCTGCGCCTTTGCCCGTGGCATCATCGGTCAGATAGCGGCAGAACGCGGCGGCACTCCATTTGATGGCGATTCGCTGACCGAGGATTATGAGATCGGTTTGCGCATTGCCGAACGCAAGGGCCGCACCATTTTCGTGTCGATGCAAGATGCGGGCGGCCAGCTCATCTGCACGCAGGAGCATTTCCCCGAAACGGTGGATGCGGCGGTGCGGCAGAAAGCGCGCTGGCTCATGGGTATATCCCTGGCGGGCTGGGACCGCCTTGGCTGGCGCGGTCATTGGCGCGAGCTGTGGATGCGGCTGCATGACCGGCGCACCAGCCTTGCCGCGCTGGTGCTGTTTGCAGCGTATTGCGCGACGATTGGCTATGGTCTGTCGCTCATACTAACACTGCTCGGTTCAGCGCCGCCGCCCACGCGCCCGGATTGGCTGGAATGGGCATTAACGATCACCGCCGTGCTGATGGTCTGGCGGTTGGCGTTTCGTGCCTGGTGGACGAGCCGCGCTTATGGTTGGCGCGAGGGGCTGCGCGCCATGCCGCGCGTGATCGTTTGCAACGTCATCGCGATGCTGGCGGCGCGGCGGGCGATGGCGCACTATGTGCGGCACTTGCGCACCGGCCTGGTGGTATGGGAAAAAACGTTGCATCATTATTTTCCCTCCCACACGGCACCGCATGGAAGCAGCTAGGCCTGAGTTGCTGATGCGGCATGCAGGGAGGGGCCAGCCGCTTCGTTTTCTGGCTGTGGTGCTCGGCCTATGGATTGGAGGCCGTATTCTGACATCCTTGCCAATAGTGGGTGGCTGGCGGCAGCAGGGACTGCCCGTTCGCTTGCTCGGAAAGCCTTCGCGTGCTGAAGCAAGAGAAGCCGGGAATGACATAGTTGTCCGCCCCTCGCCCCTCCCTTCACCGTCTAACGCAGCACATGGATTTACCATGGCCACTGGAAAGAGCGTCGTCACTGCCTTGGGTAGCGCTGGAAATCCCCCTGTCATGCTATGGGAGGAGTCTGAAGCGCCGTCTGGAGCCTCTCCTGCGGGCATTGCCATGCCTGCCTCGCCCTCGGCCAGCCTCTCGCCCTTGACTTCTTCCGGGCAGACCCCGCCTTCTCCTGCGGGTGAGGCAAGCGGGCGCTGGAATGGAACGGCGTGGCTTTTCTGGCGAGAACGCGCGCAGGGAGCAGCCTTGAGCAGCGCTGGCCAACTCGGCGGATCGCAGGCGGGCATGCGGATCGACAGGCGCATCGGGCAGGCAGGCACGGGAGGTGAACCGAGCCCGGTGCTGGTCTATGGCCGCATCACGCGCGCGCTCGATGCGCCTCATCAAGGCGAAGCGGCGCTTGGCCTGGCGATAAAACCTCTCAATGGGCGCACAGCGTTAACGGTCGGGATCGAGCGGCGGGTGGCGATGGAGAGTGGCGCGCGCAATGCCTTCGCGCTGATCGTGGCGGGTGGCCTCAATCCCACGCGTCTCATTGGCCCGGTCATGGCTGAAGGCTATGCCCAGGCGGGCATAGTGGGAGCGTCACAGCAAGACCTGTTTGCCGATGGTCGCCTGTCTCTCAGAGCGCCGCTGGACCGGACGCAGAAGGTGCGGGCGGGCATCAGTTTTTCCGGCGGGGCGCAGCCGGGTGTCAGCCGCCTCGACATCGGCCCGATGGCGGAGACACGGCTTCCGCTGGGAACAGCGCAGCCCAGGCTGGTGGTGGAATGGCGTCAGCGCATCGCTGGTCAGGCGCGTCCGGGGTCGGGCCTTTCGGTCACTCTCGCCGCCGATTTCTGAAATCCGGCTGCCAAACGGCTTTCACAAGCCCCGATTTGCGCTAAAGGATGGGGGCATGGATCTTTACCTCCCCATCGCCAATCTGCCGGTCAATATGCTGGTGATTATTGCGTTGGGCGGCGTGGTGGGCCTGCTTTCGGGCATGTTCGGTGTTGGCGGCGGTTTTCTGACGACGCCATTGCTGATCTTTTACGGAATTCCGCCCACAGTGGCGGCGGCTTCGGCCGCGACACAGGTGACAGGCGCCAGCGTTTCAGGCGTGTTCGCTCATCTTTCGCGCGGCACGGTGGATCTGCGCATGGGCGCGGTGCTGGTGGCGGGCGGCGTGGTCGGCGCGGTGATGGGGGCTGGGCTATTGAGCCTGCTCCAGACCATCGGCCAGACCGATACCGTCATCGCCATCCTCTATGTGCTGCTGCTGGGTTCTATCGGCGGGCTGATGGCGTGGGAATCGATTCAGGCGCTGATGCGGCTCAAACGCGGCGTGGCGGCCCCTGCCAGCAAGCGGCGGCACCATCCGCTGGTTGCGGCCTTGCCGATGCGGTGGCGCTTCTACAAATCCGGCCTCTACATTTCGCCGCTTGCGCCACTGCTGCTGGGCATGGTCACCGGCATATTGACGATGCTGCTGGGTGTGGGCGGCGGTTTCATCATGGTCCCGGCGATGATCTACCTGCTCGGCATGCAGACTCAGGTGGTGGTCGGCACCTCGCTGCTCCAGATACTGTTCGTGACCATGGCGACCACGCTGGTGCACAGCTTCACGACCAAGGCGGTCGATCTTGTGCTGGCAATCTTGCTGCTGGTGGGCAGTGTAACCGGAGCGCAACTCGGCACCCGTGTATCGCGCTCGGTGCGGCCCGAATATTTGCGTATCATATTGGCGTTCATCGTACTGGTGGTGGCGATCCGCATGGCGCTGGGCCTCGGCTGGCGGCCGGACGAGATATACACGATCGAGGCGGGGTGAGATGAGGCCGCATAAAAGCATCATGAGCCTGTTGGGCCTGCCATGGCTGGCAGTGATTCTGGGTGCGGCGGATGCGCCCATGCTGGTGCCCGACGTATCGCAGCGCCAGATCGACATCCAGTACAGCTTCAAGGGCGCCGAACTGCTGCTCTTTGGCGCGATAGTCTATCCCGGCGGTAGGCCACCCGGCAAGAATACGGATATCGTGGTAGTGCTGAAAGGGCCGGAGCAGCAGATCCGCATGCGCGAGAAGCAGAAGATCGCCGGTATCTGGGTCAATGCCGACAGCATGCAGTTCCAGTCCGCGCCCAGCTTTTATGCGATCGCCAGCTCCCGCCCGCTCAAGACCCTGGCCGATGGACGCACCGCCGCGATCTATGAGCTGGGCATCAACAACATTCAGCTTTCCCCGGCCTCCCTCGCGGATACAAATGCAATTGGCCGCTTCGAAAACGGGCTGATGGACCTGCAAGGGCGCAAGGGGCTGTTCGTGCAGGCGCCGGGCACGGTCGAAATCACCGACGGCGTGCTCTATCGCGCGCATCTGCCGCTCTCTGCGCGGGCGGTGGTGGGCGATTATACGGCGGAAACCTTCCTTATTCAGGACGGGCGCGTGATCGCTGCCGCTGTGCGCGATATCGAGGTGCGCAAATCCGGGCTGGAGCGGTTCGTCGCCAATGCGGCAGAGGACTGGTCCCTGCTTTATGGGCTGGCCGCGATCGCGGTGGCGGTGCTGATGGGCGCCGCGGCGGGCTGGATCGGGCGCAGAGTATAATAACAGCCTCAGGCAACTATTTGCTCATCTAAAACTCTTCTTTACCTTGTTGCGCTATTGCCCAAAGCTCGCCTCATATTGGAAGCGATCTGTGGGATATTCTTATGAACGATATGACGGGTTCTTTCTCGCTTGCTTCGCAGCTTCGCGCCGCGAAGTCGGATATGCCGGAAGTTCGGCCTCCGCTGGCCGCGCCTCTGGAGGAGATCGGCTTCGTCTTTCAGATCGCTGGCAGCAGCTCGCAGGTGCTGATCGACCTCAAGGATATCGACGCGCTGGCGCAGCATCCAGACCCCTGCATTGCCATGACCGGGCAGGTGGGCAGCCAGGTCAAGATGCGGCTGGGGCATATGTGGCTCATCGCCAGCATCCGTTCGATGGTGCTCGACCGCCGCGAGCCGAGCCGGGTGGTGGCGGACATTGATTTTCTGGGCGAGGGCAACGAGGAATTCGGCACTGGCCTGATCGTCAACTTTCGCCGCGGCGTGACGCGCTATCCTTCGCCCGGCACACGCATCTACCCCGTGTCGAGCGCGGACATGGACCAGATCTATGCAGCAAGCGAGCGGGCGCATGTGCAGATCGGCACGGTCTATCCTACTACCCATACGCGTGCTGCGCTCTATATCGATCCGTTGTTGGGCAAGCATTTCGCGCTGCTTGGCTCGACCGGCACCGGCAAATCCACCTCCGCCGCACTGATCCTCCATCGCATATGCGAGCAATCCCCCAAGGGGCATATCGTGATGATCGACCCGCATGGCGAATACTCCGCCGCCTTCACGCAGAACGGCGCGCTCTATGACGCCAGCAACCTGGCGCTGCCCTATTGGTTGATGAATTTCGAGGAGCATTGCGAGGTGTTTGTCACCTCGACCGGGGATGATTATTCACGCGACTGCGAGATTCTCGCCAAGTGCCTGCTCGCCGCCCGTGCCAAGAATCGCGCGGCGGAAGGCATGGCCCGGCTCACCGTCGATTCGCCCATTCCCTATCTGCTTTCAGATCTCACCACGATCATCTCCAACGAGATGGGCAAGCTCGACAAAGGCACAAACTCGCTGCCTTATATGCGCCTCAAGGGCCGGATCGACGAGATCAAGGCCGATCCGCGCTACAGCTTCATGTTCTCGGGCATGCTGGTGGCGGATACAATGCAGGATTTTATTGCCAAACTGTTTCGCATGCCCGCCAATGGCAAGCCGATCTCGATCGTGGACACCTCGGCTATGCCGTCGGAAATTACCTCGGTGGTGGTTTCGGTGCTATCGCGCCTGATCTTCGATTATGCGATCTGGGCGCGCAACGAGCCGAAGCGCCCGATCCTGCTCGTCTGCGAAGAGGCGCACCGCTACATCCCCAATTCCACGGTTGGCGCCGGGCAGTCCGTGCGCAAGATTCTGGAGCGGATCGCCAAGGAAGGCCGCAAATATGGCGTGTCGCTCGGCCTCATCACCCAGCGCCCGTCAGACCTTGCCGAAGGCGTGCTATCCCAATGTGGCACCATCATATCTCTGCGCCTCAATAACGACCGCGACCAGGCCTTCGTCCGCGCGGCGATGCCTGAAGGCGCACGCGGCTTCCTCGATTCGATCCCGGCCTTGCGCAACCGCGAGTGCATTATCTGCGGGGAGGGTGTGTCTATTCCGATCCGCGTGTCGCTCGACGATCTGGAGGAGCGCAAGCGCCCTGCATCGGGCGACCCCAGCTTCGCGGATCTGTGGAAGCAGTGCGGCGGTGAGGAAGATATTCTCGGCCGCACCATCAATCGTTGGCGCAACCAGGGGCGCTGATCGCCGCAAAGCCATGGCGGGCGGCGGCGTGTTTTGCTAAAAGCGCCCCATGCTCAAATATCTCCACACCATGATCCGCGTGTCGGACCCTGACGCGACCATCCGGTTTTTCGGACTCATCGGCCTGCGCGAGGTGCGCCGCATAGAGAGCGAGCAGGGTCGCTTCACGCTTATTTTTCTTGCCGCGCCAGGCGATGATGATGCGCAGGTGGAGTTGACATACAACTGGCCGCCCGAAGGCGGCGCGGGTGACGGTTATGGCGGCGGCCGTAATTTTGGGCATCTCGCCTACCGGGTCGAGAACATCTACGAGACATGCCAGCGCCTGATGGACGCTGGGGTGACGATCAATCGTCCGCCGCGCGATGGATATATGGCCTTCGTGCGCACACCCGATGGCATTTCGGTCGAACTGCTGCAAGCGGACAGCCGCCTTCCGCCGCAGGAGCCTTGGGTTTCCATGCCTAATACAGGGGAATGGTGATGACAATCGAAGTGGTAGGCGTGCCGGTGCTGAGCGACAATTATGTGTGGCTGATGCACGAGGAAGTGACCGGCGAGACGGTGGTGATAGACCCGGCGGTGGCCGAGCCGGTAATGGCGGCGGCGGCCGCGCGCGGCTGGCGCATCACCCAGATCTGGAACACCCACTGGCATGGTGATCATATCGGCGGTAACGCGCTGATCAAGGCGACGACTGGCTGTACCATCACCGGGCCAGCCGCAGAGGCCGGCAAGATTAACACCCTCGATGTGCCGGTGAAGGGCAATGACATTGCCACCATTGGCGGTATGCGCGCCGAAGTGTGGGATGTACCGGCGCATACCGCCGGGCATATCGCCTATTATCTGCCCAGCGTGGGGGTCATCTTTGTCGGCGATACGCTGTTCGCCATGGGCTGTGGCCGGCTGTTCGAGGGGACGGCGGCGCAGATGTTCGCCAACATGCAGCGCCTTGCCACGCTGGATGGCGCGACGAAAGTCTATTGCGCACACGAGTACACGCTCTCCAACGGGAAGTTCGCGCTGGAGGCGGAGCCGAATAATGCCGACATAGCCATGCGCATGGCGCAGGTGAGCGCGATGCGTGAGCATGGCGAACCGACCGTGCCCACCACTATCGCGCTGGAAGCCGCGACCAACCCCTTCATGCGTGCCGAAAGCATTGAGGAACTGGCGCGGCTGCGCATCGCCAAGGATAATTTCTGAATTTCTAGCTGCGCAGAGCGAGCAAATGCGCGGCGCATTGGGCGCAATCGCTGCTGCCAAAGCCGGAGACAGGGGCGTGAAAGTCGCCTGAGCGCATCAGCCGCCCGATAATCGCACATTCCCTGCCGCCTACTATGGCGAGCGCGACCATCCTGTCTGCTGCCACGCTGGTCAGGGCGTCGACATGCCAGTGGATGCGCTTGTCCTGCCTGAAGTGCCGCCGCAGCCGCGCACGCAGGCCACCCGGCCCGTAAGCGCTGCCAGCATAGACATAGATGCCGGAGGAAAGGCGTATCTCCGCGCCCTTGTGCAGGCAATCAAGCGCGGTGTTCAGTGCGAAAACCAACGCATAGGCGCCTTTGGTGGGAGGGGCATGGTTGACCTCTTCCCGCGGTATGGCGAACGCGTCGTCAAGCAGCATCTCCACCTGCCGGAGCGCGTTCGCCAGCAACCGATCTAGACCCTGTTCGCCTGGGCAACATACTCGAGTGCGCGCAAGGCGGAGACTATGCGCATCAAATGCTGTGCGTCGGCTACCTCAAGATCGATGATGTCCGTGTGAAACGGCCCTTCGCGGTTCACCAGTTGCAGGTTGAGGATATTCGCCTTGTTGACGCCGAATATATTGGCGACAGCGGCTAAAGCACCCGGCTGGTTCTTGACGATTACCTGGAGCCGCGCCGTGCCGCCCTTCGATTTGCTATCCCATGCCAAGTCGACCCAGTCCGCGTCCTGCCCGCTTTCCAGAGCCAGGCAGTCAATGGTGTGCACCTCGATCGGTTCTCCGGTCTGGCGGATGCCGACGATGCGGTCGCCGGGCACAGGATGGCAACATTCGCCCAAGCGGTAGGCAATGCCGGGGGTCAATCCCCGGATCGAGACAGGCTTGTGCTGGCCGTGAGGATCGACCCCTTCGCTCGCTGTAGATCCGGGGATCAGGGCCTCCATCACCTCGCTGTCCGTCACCCTGTGCGTGGCAATAGCGATCATCAATGCGGCGCTGTCCTCGAGCTTCAGGCGCTTCAGCGCGGCTTTCACCGCCTTGTCGCCCACCTCTACCGGTAGCCGCAGGACAATATCCTCATAGAGCTTTTCACCCAACGCAATTGTTTCGTCGCGTTGCTTGTGACGGATATAGCGGCGGATGGCGGCGCGCGCCTTGGCGGTAACGGCGAAAGTCAGCCAGCCAGGCTGTGGCTCCTGCCCCCCGCTTTTCAGGATTTCGACCTGATCGCCGTTTTCAAGCACGGTGCGCAGCGGCACGACCCGGCCATTGACCTTGGCGCCGACCGTCTGATCCCCCAGATCGGTGTGGATCGCATAGGCGAAGTCCACCGGCGTCGCGCCCTTGGGAAGCTGGTGCAGTTCGCCTTTGGGAGTGAAGGCGAAAATGCGATCCTGATACATGGCGAGGCGGGTATGCTCGAGCAGCTCTTCGGCATCGTGGCTCTGGTCGAGTATCTCGATCAAGTCGCGCAGCCAGCCCGCTTGTCCATCCGGTGTTGCACTCCCGCTGCGCTTATAGGCCCAGTGAGCCGCCAGACCGAACTCGCTTTCCCGATGCATTTCCGCGCTGCGGATCTGAATCTCGATCCGCGCATTCTCGCCATGGATGACGGTGGTGTGCAGCGACTGGTAGCCATTGCGTTTCGGGGTGGATATATAATCCTTGAAGCGGCCGGGAACCATCTTGTAGCGGCCATGGATAATCCCCATCGCCCTGTAGCAATCATCCGTATTGGCGGTAATGACACGAAACGCCATGACGTCAGTCAGCTGTTCGAAGCTGATGTGGCGCTCCTGCATCTTGCGCCAGATCGAATAGGGATGCTTTTCCCGCCCCGATACCGTATCCTTGAGGCCCGCCCCGCCCAGCAGCAATTGCAGGCCGGATGCGATGCGTGCAACCTTGTCTCCACCGCCTTCTTTCAGCCGGTCCAGCCTGCGTGTGACACTGTCGTAGGCTTCCGGTTCCAGTTCACGGAAGGAGAGAAGCTGCATCTCGTGCATGAAATCATACATGCCGATGCGTTCCGCGAGCGGAGCATAGATCTCCATCGTTTCGCGGGCAATGCGGCGGCGCTTGTCGGCATTGGCGATGAAGTGCAGCGTCCGCATATTGTGCAGCCGGTCGGCGAGCTTGACCAGCAGCACTCGAATGTCGTCTGACATCGCCAGCAGAAACTTGCGCAGATTTTCCGCCGCGCGTTCGTTTTCGGATTGGGCCTCGATCTTGGAGAGCTTGGTCACGCCATCAACCAGCCGGCCGACTTCCTCGCCAAACAGCGCCGCGATCTCCTCATACGTTACGAGGGTATCCTCGATCGTGTCATGCAACAGCGCGGTGACGATCGTCTTGTCATCCATATAGAAATCGGTGAGAATTCCCGCGACCTCGATCGGATGGCTGAAATAGGGGTCGCCGCTGGCGCGCTTCTGGCTGCCATGCTTCTGCACCGAAAAGACATAGGCACGGTTGATCATCGCCTCGTCCGCATCCGGATCGTAGCGTTTCACTTTCTCGACAAGTTCATACTGACGCAACATAGCGGCCAAGGATGCGGCCTCACACCATTGCAACGCAACAAAAAAATCGGCCTGATGCATGGATGTTGCGGGGGAAGGTTCTTGCCCACGGAGCAGGCGCTGCCCAAAACGGGTTCGCATATCCATTTTTCGCGGTTATGAGTGATCGCCGATGCCTGTGAACCCGTTCCAGCCCAAGCCTTTTTTCGCCGACAAGAATCGCGCGTTCTGGAATCTTCAGCTCGTCGGATGGGCCGGCGCGTTTGTCCTGCGCGGGATTTCGGGGCTGGCGAACGGGCAGCCGACCTCGTTTCTGGTGCCGGTGCTGATCTCGACGATCACAGGCTATTCGCTCACCCTGCTGATGGCCGTGATTTTCCGCCTGCTGTTGCGCCAGAGGCCGCTGGTTACCTGGACCATCTCCATCCTCGTGGTGCTGGTCGCCGCCGCGATCGGCGCCTTCATCGACGCATGGGTGTTCACGATGCAGAACCGCGGCGGCGGCGGCGCGAGCCTGCAATTGCTGCTCGGCGCCTATTACCTCACCGTCACGCTGCTGTTCGCATGGTCGGCGCTTTATTATGCGATCAATTTTTATCTTACGGTGGAAGAGCAGGCAGACCAGCTCCAGCATCTCGAGGGGCAGGCCTCCGCCGCGCAACTGGCGATGCTGCGCTATCAGCTCAATCCGCATTTTCTGTTCAATACGTTGAACAGCATCTCGACCCTCGTCTTGTTGAAGCAGACGGAGCGGGCGAACGCGATGCTCTCGCGCCTCTCTTCCTTTCTGCGCTATACCCTCATTAACGAGCCGACAGCGCTGGTGCCGTTGCATCAGGAGGTGGAGACATTGAAGCTCTATCTCGAAATCGAGAAAATGCGCTTTGAGGACCGGCTGCGCCCCAGTTTCGAGATCGATCCCGGAGTGGAGCAGGCGCATTTGCCCTCCCTGTTGTTGCAGCCGCTGGTTGAAAACGCGATCAAATATGCCGTCACCCCGCGCGAGGAAGGGGCGGATATCAGCATTACCGCCCAGCCGGCGGGGGAAAATGTCCGTATCATCGTTGCGGATACCGGGCCGGGCTTCGCTACGGAGTCTATGGCCGATGTCGTTTCCACCGGAGTCGGCCTCGCCAATATCCGCGATCGATTATCTCAGGCGTTCGGGGAACGACATCGCTTCGATGCGCGTTCAACCGCCGGAGGCGGGTTTATTGTGACGATCGAACTACCGCACCTGAAGCAACAACAAGAGTGACGCCATGACGATCCGCACAGTCCTTGTAGATGATGAAAGCCTTGCTATTCAAGGACTTAAGCTCCGCCTTGAGCCGCATGACGATGTTGAAATCGTCGAAACATGCCAGAACGGGCGCGAAGCCATCCGTGCGATCAAGACGCACAAGCCGGATCTGGTGTTTCTCGACATTCAGATGCCCGGATTTGACGGCTTTTCCGTTGTGCAGGGTACGATGGACGTGGAGCAACCGTTGTTCGTGTTTGTGACCGCATATTCGGACCATGCGTTGAAGGCGTTCGAGGCGCAGGCGGTAGATTATATCGTCAAGCCTGTGGACGAGCAGCGCCTTGCCGATGCGCTGGAACGGGTGCGCCAGCGGCTCGCCAACAGGCGCCAGGCACAGGAAGCGGAGCGGTTGCGCGAGGTTCTGGCGGAAGTCGCGCCAGAGGCCATGCATCATTTCGATAGTGGCGAAGAGGATGCGCCGGCCGCCAGCCGTTATGAAAAACTCATCAATATCAAGGACCGCGGCCAGATTTTTCGCGTGGACGTGGACAGTATCGAACGCATCGACGCGGCGGGTGATTATATGTGCATTTATACGGCGGATAATTCGCTGATCTTGCGCGAGACGATGAAAGACCTCGAAAAACGGCTTGATCCGCGCAATTTCCAGCGGGTGCACCGTTCTACCATCGTCAACCTCTCTCAGGTGCGTCAGGTGAAGCCGCATACCAACGGCGAATGCTTTCTTGTGCTCGAATCCGGCACGCAGGTGAAAGTCAGCCGGTCCTACCGCGATGTCGTGGCGCGGTTCGTGCATTAGCCCTGACGATTACCAGGTTAGCGGAATACCCATTTCCTGTTCAGGATAAATACCAGCGCCGGCGTTACGAACAGCATGGCGGGGATGGGCGACCAGGTTGGCCATCCCCGCCAGGATATGCATAGCCACACCCACAAGGCATTGAGCGCCCAGCTAATCAGCGAAGCGGCGACAAACTTGGTACCGCGCACCGCATGGCCTGCATTGGTCGCGGGCTTGGCTGCTTCGGAAAATGTATAGCGGCCATGCAGCACATAGCCTGAGCATAGCGCCATGATATAACCGGCGAAATTGGCGATCTGGCTATGGACTTGCGCCCGCTCCGCCAATAACCAGTAAACTGCCGCTTGCAGGCTGGTAACTGCCAGCCCCACCAGCCCGTATCGAATGAGCTGCGTGATCAGCGCATACCGCGCAGGCCCCATCCCCTTCTCTATTCTGGCTAGCGGCACTGCGCTCCTCGCGTTTCCACGCGCAATATCCCATTGCGCTTTGCAGTAAGCCCTCTAATCCCTGTTATCCATGAGAGAAAGCGCCAAGATTTCAGGACGGAGCCGGTCGGGGCGGCGCGGGGCGGCGGTGCTAGGCTGGGCGGATGATAACTGGAAATTTCTTGTCTTTCTGATCTGGGCAGGAATGAGCGCCTATTATTTGAGTCTGCGCGTTGACGCGGTGCACTGGTTCGCGCTTGGGGATACGGACGACAATATGCGCTACCTCCAGGTGCGCGACTGGCTCAACGGCCAAGGCTGGTTCGATCTGCGCCAACACCGGATGGACCCACCGCAAGGCGCGAATATCCATTGGTCCCGCATCGTCGATTTGCCGCTCGCGGCGCTGATGCTACTGTTTCATATGGTTCTGAGCGCGCCGCTGGCGGACAAATGGGCCTGCGCGGTGGCGCCCCTGCTTCCCCTCCTGCCGCTGATGCTCGGCCTTGCCTTCATTACCCGCAGGCTGTCGCGTCCCGGCGGCGGTGCCTGGATTATTGCCGCTTTCGGGCCGCTCGGCGCGCCGATGGGCCTTGGCATGTATATGCCCTTGAGGGTCGATCATCATGGCTGGCAGCTGGCGCTGGTCATAGCGATGCTGGCGGGGATCGTCGATCGCAAATGGTTGCGCGGTGGCCTCGTGGCGGGCACAGCGAGCGCACTATCGGTCGCCATCGGCATGGAAATGATGGTCTATCTGGCTGGGGCGGGCGGGCTGATCGCGCTGCGCTGGGTTTTCAAGGAAGGCGCAGCGCGGCGTATGGCACCCTATGCGTTGGCGCTGGGCAGCGGCACCGGCCTGCTCTATGCCGCGTTCGCCAGCACCGACAACCGGGGCATCGCCTGCGATGCGATCTCGCTCAATTGGACGGCGAGTCTGGGACTGGCGGCTGGCGGTATGCTGCTGCTCGCTTTCTTACAGTTGCGGGGCTGGCCAAGAAGGCTGGCGGCTGGCGCACTTGTCGGCGCGGTGGTCGCGGGTTTCAGCTATGCTTTCTGGCCGCAATGCCTCACCAGCGCCTATCAGATCGACCCTGAGCTGGACCGGCTATGGCTCGTCTATATCAGGGAGGCAAAGCCAATCACCAGCCAGTCTCTCTCGGCCGCGATTCCCATGCTTGCTCTTCCCATCGGAGGGCTTGTGGCAGCGGTGCTAGGCTGCGTCGCCGCGCGGAGGGACAGGGAGCGCCTGTGGGCATGGGCCAGTGTGATGCTGATGGTGCTGTTCGCCCTGATACTGATGCTGTGGCAAATTCGCTCAGGCCCGGCGGCGCAGCTTATCGCGATTCCGGCGGTCGCCTGGATGGGTTATGGCGCGCTCGAATGGCTGGTGCGCGGCTCTGCGGCAGAGCGGCTCGCCGCGTTGCTCGGCCTGACGCTGGCCGCGCTGTCGTTCAATGGCGGCTGGATTTATCCGCGGCTCCAGCAGGGAGGGCTGCTAAAGCCCGCGCCACCGGCCACGGCGGCATCTAGCGCGCGCGCGGCTTGGCTAAAGCGGATCAATACGGCAAATGGCCGCTGTCGCACACAGCCCGCACTCATTGCCCTCAATCAGTTTGCCCCGGCGACGATCATGACCCTGGTGGATCTTGGCCCCCGTATCCTTACGGTGACGCACCACAGCGTGATCGCCGGGCCGTATCATCGCAACGGCAAGGCGATTCTCGACCTGCATCATGCTTATGACGGCGATCAGATGGCCTTCCTTGATACGGCGCGGCGGCATGGCGCCTCCTATTTCCTGCTGTGCCCGGATTTTCCCGAAGGCACCATCTATCGCGCGCGCGCCAAGGGCGGCATGTATGACCGGATCGCCAAGGGACAGATACCGTCATGGCTCCGGCCGGTAGAGCTGAAAAGCGGCTTCACGCTGCCCTATATTGTGTATCGGATAGACTATAAAACGGCAGCTACCGTTTCCCCTCGAAAAATTCCCTGAGCAATGTGATTGCTGCGCCCTCACCCAGCCCGCCATAGACCTCCGGCCTGTGGTGGCACTGACGTTGGGAAAAGACCCGCGCCCCATGCTCCACCCCCCCGCCCTTCTCATCCGCCGCGCCATAATAGAGGCGAGCAATCCGCGCGTGGGAGATGGCCCCCGCGCACATCGCGCAAGGCTCCAGCGTCACATACAAATCGCAGTTCGTCAGCCTAAAGTCGCCGGAGTGAGTCGCTGCCGCACGCAACGCCACGATCTCCGCATGGGCGGTGGGGTCATTGTCCCGCCGGTTACGATTTTCTCCCTCGCCGATTATCTCCTGCCCTCGCACAACGACTGCACCAATCGGCACTTCCCCAGCCTCGGCGCAGGCGCGCGCCAGTTCCAGCGCGCGGAGCATCGGGCGGGGAAGGGGGAAGGGTGGCGAGTGCATGGTCCTCCATTATCCGCGCAAAAAGGTTGTGCGGCAAGCAAGGTGTTTTATAGGGGGGCACAGGTAACGACCATGAAACCGGTTCCGTTTTTCCTGGCATGTGCGCCGGGCCGGCTTGACGGACAGGGCCATAACCGCTATCGGCGCCGCTTCCCGGAAATTTCCGAGCAACAGGATTTAGGATTATGTCGCGCATTTGCGAACTGACCGGCAAGGGCCGCCAGGTGGGCCACAATGTGTCTCACGCCAATAACAAGACCAAGCGGGTGTTCCTGCCCAACCTCCAGAACGTCACCTTGATGTCGGAAACGCTGGAAACCAGTGTGAAGCTGCGCGTTTCAACGCATGGCCTCCGCTCGGTCGAGCATGTCGGCGGTCTGGACAACTGGTTGCTCAAGACTGCGGATGACAAGCTCTCGCTGAAGGCGCGTCGCCTTAAACGCGATATCACGAAGAAGCAGGGCGCTACTGCTGCCGCTGCCTGATTCTCGCGAATCAGTTCAGATAAACAGAGGCGGTCCTTCGGGGCCGCTTTTTTGTGCGGTCGGAAACGCATCACTGCGCCGATGTTTCGGATACGCGGTACAAGCCCCACTCCTCCGTCTCTTCACAAAGAATTGGGCAGGGCAAACTTGAGCAGCAGCGTCCGCTGGAAAAACAGGTGATTATCGTCTGATACCAGCCACAGGATGCGCTGGGTGCCGTGCTGTTCCAGCGCCATACCCTCGAAATTGTCGGCCAGCACAGGGGAAGCCAGCCGTGCGATCTCATGGCCATCGAGCACGGCTCCGGGTTTCATATGTTTCACATTCACCAGCGTGAGCACGGCGGTAAAGCCATCGAAGAGTGTTGCCCGGCGGTTAAGCACCAGCAGCTTGCCTCCGCCGACATAGACCGCGTCGGTCGGGTCATAGCCGGTGGGCGGCATATAGGTCATGCGGAAGGGCTGCCTCGTCGCCAGATTTTCCGGGTCTGCGGCGAACACCAGCATGTCACGCCCGTTAGCCGGACCCGCTCCGCCTTCTGAAATGGCGATAAAGCGCCCATCAGGCAGCCGCGCCAACGATTCGATGCTTTCGGTCGGCGGCCAGCCTGACATCTGGTGGGGGCGTCGGCATGGGCCAATGGCCGTGAGGCTGGTTTCATAACGGCAGATAAGCTGCAACAGCTCGTAGCCCACCCAGATATGGCGGAAATCGGCATCCGCCGCCATCGATTCGCTGTCCTCCGGACGAGGCATCCAATGCTTTTTGGGCTTTTTGATGGGCAGTAGGCGCGCCTGGATGATAAGTTTTTGCGCAGCGCCGGGCTGAGGCAGCTCAAACACTACACCGCCGTCGCTCAATGCCCATATCTGGCCATCAGGCCGCACTGCGAGCGCAGACAGGCCCCCGAACAACGTCCGCCCGCTTTTCAACTCCCACCCACCGAGATAGCGCAGCTCGCCAAGGCGCACTTGCGCAGGGTTTTGCGAGTTAAGGACCAGCGGTTCGATCGAGATAGCGACAGGGCCGGGCGTCGGCGTCGCCGGCTTGGTATTGATCGACAGGCCTATACCGACAAGGGCAAGGCAGGCGAAAAGAAGAGCGATCAGCCAACGCATGGCCAGCGGGCATAGGCGATACGCCAAGCAATTTCACGTCATAAGTGCAGCCTTGGCCACTCGTCGCTACAATGCTGAACACAGGCTGACAATTCTATTCAGGATAAGCTCAAGGCTAAGGTGCCATAGCTGCTAGCAGGCAACGAGGCCGCGCCCTATAATGACCGGCCTGTGGTAAGGAGCGAGGCGATGAAAATGACTATTAGCAGGAAATTGACCACAGCATGCGCATTAGGGCTGGTAATGATCGGTGCGCTGGGCGCTACCCCCGCCATGGCACGGCATCACCGCGATGATTATCGCCCAGGCGATTATTATCGCGGACATGACAATGGTTATTATCGCAGCGGTTATGATCGTGGATATTATCAAGGTGGCGATTATCGCCGTGATCGTGGTCGCAGCTATTATAACCGTAGCGGTTATTACAGGTGCAGGGATGAAGGCAAGGGCGGCGCAGTAATCGGCGCAATTGCTGGCGGTCTGCTTGGTAATGAAGTGGCGCGCCAAGGCGATCGCACCACGGGCGCCGTCATTGGCGCGGCGGTGGGCGCTATTGCGGGCCATGCAATCGATAAGGGCGATGGTCGCCGCTGCTGATACGGCAAAAATCATGATGAAAAATAGGCGCCCGGAAAACACACCGGGCGTCTATTTTATGTAGCGCATATCTCGTACAGATTTGAATAAAGCCTGCGTCAGCTCATTCTCGCTTGCGATAGCGAAAATACCACACCTCATGCCCCAGTTTGCGCGCCTTCGCCTCATAGCGGGTTTCGGGCCAGCCGCTGGGGCGCGTGAGGAAATCTTGCGGGCCTTCGCACAGCCAGTCGAAATCTTCTCGCCCGTTCATCATCATTAGCGCCCAGCGCAGATAGACCGGATGGTCGGTGCCGAAGCGGAACTCGCCACCGGGTTTGAGTTTGGCAGAAATCAGGTCAACTGGCCCCTTGTTCATCATCCGGCGCTTGGCATGACGCGCCTTGGGCCAGGGATCGGGATGGAGCAGATAGACGAAGCTCAGTGCGCCATCGGGCACGCGCGCCAGCACATCGAGCGCATTGCCCATGTGCAGACGGATGTTGGGCAAGCGCTGATCGCGGATATGCCCCAGAGCCGAAACCACGCCATTAAGGAACGGCTCGCAGCCGATAAAGCCATGATCGGGGAGCATATCCGCCCTTGAGGCCAGATGCTCGCCGCCGCCGAAGCCGATCTCGAAATGCAGCGGGCGCGGGCCAAAGGTGACTGGGCCAAACAGGCGCTCGGCAGTGATCGGCCCTTCTTCCGGCACGCTGATCGCAGGTAGCAGATTCTCGACCAGCTCCTGCTGGGCGGGCCGAAGTTTGTGGCCCGATTGGCGGCCATAGAGGCGGTTGAGCGTCGTGGGATCGCCCGATTTGTGCGCGGTCATGGCGTGGGCGCATAGCCTCGTCGTGCTTTCTAACCAAGAGGAATTACTGGCTACCATGGAAAACGAGGGCAAAAACGCACTACCTATGGTTTGACCAAATGTGCATTTGCCGCGTGCCTGTGATATTTATCTTCTGTCGCGGGTGAAACGGCACATAAACAGGAGGGATGGTCATGCGGATATGCGGGATCCATGTTTTAGCTGTCTTGGTGGCAGCGGTGGCGGTCTACGCCGTCGGCGCGCTGATCTATGGCGTGCTGGTAGGCCCGGAAGTATGGATGGAAGGTGCGGCTATTACCCAACAGCAGATGGACTTGGTAGGCATGTCGCGTATGCCCTACAGCCCGATCATGCCATTGATGACGGCGTTCGGGCTGGCCCTGTTGTTCAACTGGGCTGGGGTGAGCGGCCTTGGTAATGGTGTAAAATGGGCGCTCCTGGTGGCGTTTGCCTCAGCAGTGCCGACGTTGCTCTATGGCTGGGTCTATGGGGTGGCGCCGTTTTACGGAACGATGATCGACATCGCGCATCTGATGATCGGCCACGGCGTCGCGGGCGCAATACTGGCTAGCTGGAAATAGGGATAACCGATGGGTTAACGCGGGCGCGATATGCCCTGCGTCGGCTCTCCCCTCACTATCCGGCTTTGCAGCGCCTGCCTTCATATTCGTTGCGATGGAGGGCGTAAGCCTTGCCGTTCCAGCGCATCACCGGAAAGCAGAAGCCGGGGCCGCCAACCGAAATGTCAGGCCAGCCGCCCACCCCTTTGGTTTTGAGAAATTGCGGTATGCCGGTTTCAGAATATATCAGCTTCCATGCGCCGCTGGTCTGTTTCGAAAGCAGCCAGAAGGCGGTGCCCGTATTGCCATAACAATAGGAACCGCCTTCGGTAACGACCGCCTCCAGGTGCCCATCGCCATTGATATCGCGCATTTCGCTGATCGCGCCCCGCTCATAGGGAGCGCCCGCCGAAGGGTCGTTGCAGCCGCTTTCCCACTGCCTGCGTATATATTTGAACCCGGCGGCCTTGAAGATTGCGGCCTGCTCCTGCGGGCTGGGTTTGGCAGGCGGGGCTGCATAGGATGCAGAACCAACGCCGACTCCGCCAAGCAGCGCAATAACATAGACAGGGAAACGCATCGCCTACTCTCCTTATCGAGTCGCGCCAGACCTGAAGCGCCCGAATAGACAGGATAGAAAGATGAAGGGGCTGTCAACCAGTCGGCCAGACAACCCCTTGAGCGATGCTTATTTCAGCGCGCTTTTGAGCGCGTCGACGAGGTCCGTGCGCTCCCATGGGAAAAAATCACCCTCGGCCGTGCGACCGAAATGGCCATAGGCAGCAGTACGCTTGTAGATTGGCTTGTTGAGGCCTAGCCCTTCGCGGATACCGCGGGGGGTGAGGCCGCCCAGCTTTTCGGCCGCAACCCGAGCCACCGCGCTCTCCAGGGCATCATCCGCCACGGTGCCGGTGCCGTGCGTATCGACATATAGCGAGAGCGGTGCAGAAACGCCGATGGCATAGGCAACCTGAATAGTGCAGCGGCGCGCGAGGCCTGCCGCAACGATGTTCTTGGCGAGATAGCGCGTCACATAGGCGGCGGAGCGATCGACTTTGGTGGGATCTTTGCCCGAAAATGCGCCGCCGCCATGGGGAGAAGCGCCGCCATAGGTGTCGACGATGATCTTGCGCCCGGTCAGCCCTGCGTCGCCATCCGGCCCGCCAATCTCGAAGCTGCCCGTGGGGTTGATGTGGTAGACGGTCTGGTCAGACAGAAGCTCTGCGGGTAGCAGTTCCGCCACTAAACGCTTCACATAGGCATGTAGCTCCGCCTCCTTCTCGCCCGTATCATAACCTGGCGCATGCTGGGTCGAGACGACGATAGCGGTAGCGGCGACAGGCTTGCCATTCGCGAAACGCAGCGTCACCTGGCTCTTGGCGTCCGGCTCGAGGAAAGGTGCGGCACCCGAATGGCGATCAGCCGCCATGCGTTCGAGAATCTTGTGGCTATAATCCAGCGTCGCGGGCATGAGATCCGGCGTTTCATCGCAGGCGAAACCGAACATGATGCCCTGGTCGCCCGCCCCCTCATCCTTGTTGGCTGCGGCATCGACGCCTTGCGCGATGTGGGCGGACTGTCCATGGAGATTGTTTTCAAAACGGAAGCTCTGCCAGTGAAAGCCTTCCTGTTCATAGCCGATCTCTCGCACGGTATTACGCACCGTAGCCTCGATCTCTTCGCGCGCGCCGGGCGCCCAGGCGCCATCCTCATACACGCCCTTGCAGCGGATTTCCCCCGCCAGCACCACCAACTGGGTGGTGGTCAGCGTCTCGCAGGCGATGCGCGCTTCAGGGTCTTTGGAGAGGAAAAGGTCGACGATCGAGTCGGAAATCTGGTCCGCCACCTTATCGGGATGGCCTTCGGAAACGCTTTCGGAGGTGAAGAGATAATTGGAACGCATGGTTTGCCCAGTCACTAAAATGAGTTGCTGTGTCTGCGTATAAAGAAATCTTTATGTGCGCCGCTGCATTAGCGGGCGCGTATCCCTCTGGCAAGCAGCATCGCGGTTAACGCAAGCAACGCAGCAAAGATTATGGGCATGACATTGCCATGACGTGCAAAGGGCGTGGGTGATGCGGCGGCAGGAAGGAAAGTTTGGATCGCGCCTGCCTGATGATGCGGAATAGACGAGAGGAGCCGCCCGTCTGCGTCAATCACTGCGGATATGCCGGTCGGTGTGGAGCGGATGACCGGCAGCGCTTCCTCTATGGCGCGCATACGGGCCTGCGCCAGGTGCTGCGGTGGCCCCCATGCGCCGAACCAGGCGTCATTGCTCGGGTTATAGAGGAAATCGGGCCGCACCGCTCGATCCGCCACTTCGCCTGAGAAGATAATTTCATAGCATATCTGCACGCCCATCATGAGTGGCTTGCCTGTTGCCTCTCGTGGCAGGGACAGCGTGCGTGGCCCCGGCCCCGGCCAGAAATCCGCATCGCCCGGCACGAGGCGCGCAAGCCCTAGAGGCTCAAGCAGCGCGCGCATCGGCAGATATTCGCCATAGGGAACCAGATGCGCCTTGTCATAGCGGGCGAGCAGATGTCCGTCCGCCGCAAGCACCCATGCGCTGTTCGCTGCACCGATAAGCATGCGCCCGCTATATGTGCCTTTTTCCTCCACCCGGAAATAGGGCTTCACGCCGCCCAGCATGAGCGCGTCGCCAGGACCGAGCAGGCGGGCGAGCCGCTCCCGCCATTCAGGCTCTTCATCCAGCCATGCGGGAACTGCCGCTTCGGGCCAGAAGATCAGGCGGGGCTTGCCAGCGCCGCCTGCGGGTGCGGCGGAGAGTTGCGTCAATTTGGCGAAATTCGCTGTCTCGCGCACCGGATCATATTTCTCGTTCTGGTTGATGTTGGGCTGGACGACGGTAAGGGCAATGTCAGTTTCGCGCGGGCCGCCGGACAGGCTCGTCGTGCCAAGGATTGCCAGCGCGCCAAGGCTCGCCAGAACCGGCCCTGCCACATGCCATTGCTGGCGGATGAGCGCGAGCAACGCGCCCGCACCAAGCACTGCGAGAGCGGATAGCCCATAGGTGCCGATGAAGCGTGACGCCTGATCCACCCCGGTATCGAGCCAGATCATCCCTAGCGGATTCCACGCAAAACCGGTGAACACTGTGGCGCGTCCATACTCCGTGACTATCCACAGTGCAGCGAACAGCAGCACCTTTACGATTCCGGGCCAGCGATATCCTGCCATATGCAGCCCTAGCGCCGCCAGGCCGGGATAGAGCGCCAGATACAGCGCCAGAGCCACCACCGCGCAATATCCCAACCAGTGCGGCATTGCGTCCTGAAAGGTGAAGGCATGGGCAATCCAGTTATTACCGACCGTGAAATGCCCCACGCCAAAGGCCCAGCCGAGCAGGAAGGCTGTCCGCGCATGGCGTGCGCGTTCCACAAGGGCAATTAATCCGGCCATGCCCAGCAGGGTTAGCGGCCATAGCCCGAGCGGTGCAAAGCCGGTCGCCGCCATCGCCCCGAGCAGGACCGCAGCGAGCAGCGCGTAACGATGCAAGAGCATCATACCCTCAGCTTTGGACCGTTATTGGTGCGGCGCTGCTGCACTTGTCGCCCGGCTTGGTTTCCTTGTCGCCCGACACCAGCCCGATTGCGAAGAACCCGCCAATTACCAAAACCAGAAAAGCAGCCATAAGCCGACCAAGGTATTTCTCAATGAACGGCTTGATCGGTGCCCCAAATTTCCAGAATAGCACACCAATAAGCATAAACTGAAAGGCGCGGGAGAGCGCGCTTGCCCATATAAATGTAAACAGTGGCACACCGATGAAGCCAGCAGCAATTGTCACCAATTTGAACGGGATGGGCGTAGCCCCCTTGCCCACGATAATTAGAGCGGCATTGTCCCGGAGCAGGCAGGCCGCGGCCGGGAATTTTTCAGCCAGGCCCAGAGCCTGAAGGAGGGCTGCCCCAAAGCTCGCGAACATGAAACTGCCAATCGCATAGCCAAGCAGTCCGCCGAATACAGAGGCGATTGTGCATACAAAGCCAAACCAGAGGGATTTTTTCGGTTTTGCCAGACACATCAGCATCAACAGCGGATGGGGCGGGATCGGGAAAAAGCTTGATTCCATAAAGGATATGGCGAACAGCCAGCGATCCGCATGGCGGTGGGCGGCCTTGGCGAGCATCCATTGGTAGAGGCGGTTGAGCATGCCGCGCTGCACCTAACCGAAATCGACGACCCGCGCCAGAGGGAAGCGGGGAGCCGATCATCAGGCTAGCTTTGCGTCGCTAGCGCTCGACTTGGGGCGTTGGCGCCGTTAGAGATAAGAGCATGACCACTCCTCGCATCCTTCTCATCGTGTCCGGCGGGATCGCCGCGTATAAATCGCTGGAACTGGTGCGCCTGTTGAAGCGCGAGGGCATTGCAGTGCGCGCGGTGTTGACAAAAGCGGGGGCGGAGTTTGTCACGCCGCTTTCACTTGGCGCGCTCACCGAGGACCATGTTTATGCCGACATGTTCGATCTGAAGGACGAACGGGAGATCGGTCATATCCAGCTCAGTCGGCAGGCGGACCTGGTGGTCGTCTGCCCCGCCAGCGCGGACATTCTCGCGAAGATGGTGGCAGGCATTGCAGATGACCTTGCCAGCACAATCCTACTCGCGACCGACAAGCCGGTGCTGGCCGTGCCCGCTATGAACATACGCATGTGGGAGCATGCCGCCACGCGCCGCAACGTCCGCCAACTGACGAGCGACGGCATCACGATCATGGAGCCGGACGAGGGCGATATGGCGTGCGGCGAGTGGGGCAAAGGGCGTCTGCCGGAACCGGAAAGCATCGCTGGCGAAATCAAGCGTATGCTGGGGGCAGGGAATGGCGGGGCGATCCCGGTGCCGTCACAGCGCTTGCTGCCAGCCGCGCAAGGCGCTCTGTCTGACCGGCATATTCTCGTCACTGCCGGACCGACGCACGAGCCTATCGACCCAGTGCGTTACATCGCCAACCGTTCATCCGGGCGACAGGGATTTGCTATCGCCCGAGCGGCAGCGGAAGCGGGCGCACGCGTTACCCTTATCGCCGGGCCGGTGGACCAGCCGACACCCAAGGGAGTGACCCGCATCGATGTGGAAACCGCGCTGGAAATGCTCTCCGCCGTGGAAGCCGCGCTGCCCGCTGACGCTGTGATCATGGTCGCTGCCGTGGCGGACTGGCGGGTAGAGCAGGCGGCCGGGCAAAAGCTCAAGAAGGATGGCTCGGGCGCTCCCGCAGCCTTGCCGCTCACCGAAAATCCGGACATTCTCGCTACACTTGCCATTTCGGCGCAGCGACCCAGGCTGCTCGTCGGCTTTGCGGCGGAAACCGAGCATGTGATCGAGCACGCCAAGGTCAAGCTCGCGCGCAAGGGATGCGACATGATTATTGCCAACGACGTATCGGGCGACGTGATGGGCGGAGAGCGTAACCGAGTCCATCTGGTGAGCGCGAAAGGAGTCGAAAGCTGGGACGAGGCCTCTAAGGATGTCGTCGCAGCACGGCTAACCGCGCGCATAGCGGCAGAGTTGCAGGACCAGTCATGACCCAACATCCCATCACTATCGAGATCAAGCGCTTGGCCCATGGCGCGGGCTTGCCCCACCCTGCCTATGCCACCGCCGGCGCGGCTGGCATGGATGTGGTTTCGGCCGAAGATGTCACGATCCTGCCCGGCGGGCGTTACGCGGTGGCGAGCGGCTTTGCGCTTGCCATCCCCGAAGGATATGAGATTCAGGTGCGCCCACGCTCCGGGCTCGCGCTCAAGCACGGCATATCCCTGCCCAATACGCCTGGTACGATCGATAGCGATTATCGCGGGGAGCTAAAAATCATCATGATCAATCTGGGTGATGCGCCGTTTGTCATCAACCGGGGGGACCGGATCGCCCAGCTCGTTGCCGCGCCTGTGCAACTTGCCCGCTTCGCTGAAGTAACCGAGATGGCCGATACGGCGCGCGGCGAGGGCGGCTTTGGCTCAACGGGCATTGCGGGGGCATACCATGAGCCTCGATGATGTCCTGCTCGACCGTTATGCACGGCATATTGTGCTGAAGGAAATAGGCGGCGCAGGGCAGATGCGCCTCATGTCCGCACATGTCACGATCATCGGCGCGGGGGGTATCGGCTGCCCGGCAATCCAGTATCTCGCGGGGGCAGGGGTCGGCACCATCCGCGTGATCGACGATGACGCCGTTGACCTCTCCAACCTCCAGCGTCAGGCCCTGTTCGGCAGCGAGGATATTGGCACGCCTAAGGCCGAAGCTGCTATGCAGGCAGTGGCCCGTCTCAATCCGCATGTGAAACTGATTCCCATCGTCCAGCGCCTTGACGCCGATAACGCCGAGACGTTGCTGCGCCACTCGGATGTGATCCTTGACGGCTGCGATAATTTCGCCACTCGCCTCATCGTCAGCGACATGGCGACGCGCTTGCAAATCCCCCTTGTATCGGCGGCGGTCGGGCAGTTTGAAGGGCAACTGGGCGTGTTTCGCGGCTGGGAGACGGGCCGGCCCTGTTATCGCTGTATGGTGGGGGATGACCCTGCGCGTGCAGACGCCAGCTGTGCCGATCAGGGCGTGCTGGGCGCGTTGACCGGGGTGATGGGCAGCCTCGCCGCAATGGAGACGATCCGCGCGCTCGTGCCCTTCGGTGAGAACAGTGCTGGCAGGCTGCTGATCGCGGATTTGCTGTCGTTGCGCTTTCGCACTCTCGCCGTGCCGCAAGATCCCGGCTGTTCTGCCTGTGCACTGGCCACAGAGTCATGCCCGGCTTGAACCTTATCGTCCTGAGCGACGATGCAGAGCGCCTGCGAGGCGCACTGGTGCTTGCGCTGACGCAAATGGCACTGGGTGCGCAAGTGCGGCTTTTTCTTCAGCTGGATGCCGTGCGCTTGCTAGCACCGCCTCTCTCCGCGCCGCGCGATGCCGATCATGCCGCGCATGGCTTGCCCGGCCTTGCCGCACTGATCGAGGAAGCGCTCGACGCGGGTGTTTCTGTCATAGCCTGTCAGAGCGGGCTGGCTCTCGCAGGGCTGGATGTCAGCGTCCTTGACCCGCGCATCACGGTAGGCGGGCCTCTCTCCTTCATGCAGGCGTTGGGGGCGGATGGCCAGCTGGTAACGATATAGCGGCGCGGCACCACGCAACTTTTCGGCTGCTTCGGCATTTAGGAAGCATGGCCTTCAAAACAAAGGAGAGAAGCCCGTGCCCCAGTTCCATTCTTCCCCCGCCCTGCTCAGCCTTGCAGCTTTCGCTGCGCTGCCACTCGCGGCATGTTCAGGCTATGACGACAGCCCGCGCTATGCCAGCAGTGGGTCTAATGACGGCTATTATCTGCGGGACGACGACCAGATCTATCGCGATGCGGATGGACGCTATTATTGCAAAAAGCCAGATGGCACGACCGGTCTTGTTGTCGGTGGTCTGGCCGGCGGCGTACTTGGCAATATTATCGCGCCGGGCGGCAGCAAAACATTGGGCACCATTTTGGGAGCGGCAGGCGGCGCACTTGCTGGCCGGGCGATCGACCGCAACTCTGTCCGTTGCAAGTAAGATAGTTTTCCTTCCCGGCGCGCAGGATGGTGCACCGGCGCGGCGGGACAGGGTCTACTGCTGGCAAGCGGGGCAATAAAAGGTGCTGCGCCCACCCTGCTCGCGGCGGATTATTGGCGCTGCACAGCTAGGGCAGGCCTCCCCCTGTTTTCCATAAACGCGCCACTGTTTGGCGAAATACCCCAACTCGCCATTGGGACGGGCATAATCCCGCAGAGATGAGCCACCCGCTATAATGGCGCTTTCCAGAACCTGCTTTATGGCCTTTACCAAACTCACGAGCAGTGCAGGCTTGAGGGTGCTTGCTGCCTTGTCCGGCGCGATGCCCGCCAGGTGCAGAGCCTCGCAGACATAGATATTGCCCAAGCCGGCCACGACGCGCTGATCAAGCAGGGCCAGCTTTATGGCAACCTGCTTACCCGCCAGCGCCGAGCCGAGCGCCGCAGCCGTGAACGCGTCAGATAGAGGTTCCTGCCCCATGCGCTGGAACGGCGGATAGTTCGCCAGTGCCTCCGCCCTCACCAGGTCAACAAAGCCGAAACGACGCGGATCGCATAGGGAAAGTCGGCGCCCGGCGTCTGTCTCAACAACGAGGTGATCGTGCTTGCCCAGCTCAGCCGGGTCTATGCGCCATCGGCCTGACATCCCGAGGTGAAAGATCATTACATCATTGCGGTCTGTTTCTATCAGGCCATATTTCGCCCGACGATCAATGCCCAAGACCCGTGCTCCCGTCATGCGCTGGCGCAGATCAGGCGGAAAGGGGATGCGCAGGTCCGCCCGGCGCGGCTCGATACGGGTGAGGGTCCGCCCTTCCAAAACGGGACGCAGCCCGCGGATCGTAGTCTCGACTTCGGGAAGCTCCGGCATTGATGATGCTTAGCCGCTTCCCACAGGGATAAACAGGGGCTACAGGCAAATTCCATGAATGACACGGCATCCTTTGGCTATCGCGACGTTCCGGCAGAAGAGAAAGCCGGCATGGTCCGCTCCGTCTTTTCCGGCGTCGCGCGCCGTTACGACCTGATGAACGATGCGATGTCGCTCGGAGCGCATCGGCTGTGGAAGGATCAGTTCGTCGCGCGTATCAAGCCGCGCGCCCATGAGGCGATTCTCGATATGGCCGGCGGCACGGGTGACATCGCCTTTCGTCTGGCGCGGGTGGGCGCACAGGTTACCGTGGCGGACATTAACCCCGAAATGCTATCCGTGGGCCAGGAGCGCGCCGAGAAGCGCGGCATTTCCGGCCTCACATGGTCCGAGCAGAATGCGGAAGAATTGACCTTCGCGGCTCGCAGTTTCGATGCCTATACGATTGCTTTCGGCATCCGCAATGTGACCTTCATCGACAAGGCGCTGGCCGAGGCACACCGCGTGCTGAACTATGGCGGGCGCTTTTTCTGCCTGGAGTTTTCGACCTGCACATGGCCCGGCTTCGCGGATGTCTATGATGCTTACTCCCACCGGCTGGTGCCTAAGATCGGCCAGATTCTTGCGGGAGACAAGGAGAGCTACCGCTATCTTGTCGAATCGATCCGTCGCTTTCCGCCTATGCCGGAGTTTGAGCGGATGATCCGCGCGGCAGGCTTTGCACAGACCAAGGTCGAACCGATTCTGGGCGGGCTGGTGGCAATCCATAGCGGTTGGAAAGTCTGACACAGGGTGATGACTAGCCATGTAACGCATCTCTGGCGCCTGCTGAAATGGGGGCGCATCCTCGCTCGCTATGGCGCACTGATGGGGATCGAGCGGGATGTAAATACACCTGCGCCGGTGCGGCGTCTCGTGCGGCTCGCCCGGCTGGGAGCGCGCGTGCCGAAGCGGCCGCGCTACTCCGAGGCATTTCAGGCTATCGGTCCCGCCGCGATCAAGCTGGGGCAGACCCTCGCCACCCGGCCCGATCTGGTCGGCGAAGAGGCGACCCGTGATCTGCTCACTTTGCAGGACGCGCTGCCGCCCGTGCCGTTTGCCGCGATTCGTAAAGTGGTCGAAAGCGCGCTTGGCCGACCGATAGAGGCGCTCTACTCCCGGTTCGATGAACATCCCGTCGGTGCGGCCTCAATTGCGCAGGTGCACCGCGCCTGGACGACCGAGGGGCGAGAGGTGGCGGTGAAAGTGCTGCGCCCGGGCATCGCGGAACAGTTCGCACAGGACATCGGCACTTATGAATGGGCGGCCGCGCATCTGGAGCAACTGGGTGGCGAGGCGCGGCGGCTGCGCCCTCGCCTCGTTATCGCCAACCTCAAGCGCTGGACCGCGCGCGAGCTTGATTTGCGGCGCGAGGCGGCGTCATCCTCAGAACTTGCCGAGGCGATGGCGGCCGAGCCGGGCTATGCCGTCCCCGCGATCGACTGGGACCGCACCACCGGGCGGGTGATGACGATGGCGTGGGTAGACGGCATCAAGATTTCCGACCGGGAAGCGATCATCGCGGCGGGCCATGACCCGAAGGTGCTGGCGGCGCGGCTCGTGAATATATTTTTGCGGCAGGCAATTGCCGAGGGTTTTTTCCACGCGGATATGCATCAGGGTAATTTGTTCGTGACGGCGGACGGGCGGATCGCCGCGATCGACTTCGGGATCATGGGGCGGATCAACCGGCAGGCGCGCCTGTGGCTGGCGGAAATACTTTATGGCCTGATTACAGGTAATTATCGCCGCGTCGCCGAAATTCACTTCGAGGCGCAATATGTGCCCGCGCATCATGATGTCGCGGAATTCGCCACAGCCCTGCGCGCCGTGGGCGAGCCGATGCGCGGCAAACCGGTGAAGGAATTGAGCGTCGGTCAGATGCTCGACGGCCTGTTCGCGATCACGCGCGACTTTGACATGGAGACGCAGCCGCACCTCCTCCTGCTGCAAAAGACCATGGTGATGGTCGAGGGCGTCGCCACGGCGTTGGACCCCGATATTAATATGTGGGAGACGAGCGGGCCTTATGTTTCGGCCTGGCTGCGCGACGAGCTGGGGCCGGAAGCCAAGGCTGCGGACATGCTGGTCGAGAATTTGCGCACCCTCGCCCGCCTGCCCGATCTCGTGCGCCGTATCGAGGATCGCTACCCCGCCCCCGGCGGCGCGCCCCCGCCGCCGCCTTTGCCCGAGGTGCGGCTGGTGGAATGGCGGCGCGGCGACATGCTCGGCAGCCTCCTGCGCTATGGCGCGGTGGCGCTGGTGGCGGGCGCGCTGGGCGCGGCTCTGATGCGCCTGTGGGGCTGAGGCCTCCACACCCCTAAATCGCAATTATAACCAAATAGGAAAAATACTTCTGTCCTACATCGTGACGATGCGGTTATAGAAATAGACATGATGGCGAATCGCGTTGAGGGGCAGGGCCGGAACAGAGCGTTCCGGCCTTTCCCGTTTAGGGCGCGGATGCGGAGGCACAATGGCCGGGAAGGACAGCACGAAACCACAAGATAGCGCAACCAAGCCCGCGGATATGAAGCTGTGGGTGCAGCAGCGCGCCCCTGACGGATCGCCACGGGTGCAATATTACCGGCCACGCAAGACCGGCTGGACCACCAGGAAAATGGCGCGCTTTCTCACTGCGTTGCGGGCGACATCGAACGTGACCGAAGCCGCCCGCGCAGTCAAAATGGACGTTTCGGGTGCTTATGGGCTGCGCAAGAAGGACGCAACCTTCGCGGCGGGCTGGGCGGAGGCGCTGGAACAGGGCTATGCCGAGCTGGAGATGCTGCTGCTGCGCCAGTCTATCCATGGCAGCGAAACGACCGAAATGGTGGATGATGTCAACGAGGAGGGGCGCAAGCGCACCAAGACGGTGCACAGCTATCCGCACAGCATGGCGCTGCGCCTGTTGATGGCGCACAAGGGCACGGTCGAGGCGTTTCGCGCCGAGCAGGGGATCGAGCGGCCCGGCAGCGAGGAGCTGCGCGCCGAGATCCATGCGAAGATCGCCGCCATGCGGAGCCAGAGCGGCAC
>JAGNYO010000053.1 GCA_017984895.1 Sphingobium sp.
ATCTGGCCGAAGAATCCGGCGTGCGCGGGTGTATGGTGATCCGCCCATGGGGCTATGGCATCAGGGAGCGCATTCAGAAGCTGATGGATGCGCGCATCAAGGCGGCAGGGGTAGAGAACTGCTACTTCCCGCTGTTCATCCCGCTGTCGTTCTTCGAGAAAGAGGCCGATCATGTCGATGGTTTCGCCAAGGAGATGGCTGTCGTCACGCACCATCGCCTGATTGCTGACGGCAAGGGCAAGCTGATCCCTGACCCGGACTCGAAGCTGGAGGAGCCGCTCGTCGTGCGCCCCACCTCCGAGACGGTGATCGGCCAGGCGATGAGCCGCTGGGTGCAAAGCTGGCGCGATCTGCCGCTGATGGTCAACCAGTGGGCGAATGTTGTGCGTTGGGAGATGCGCACGCGAATGTTTCTGCGCACCTCTGAGTTTCTCTGGCAGGAGGGGCACACCGCCCACGCCACCTGCGACGACGCTATGGCTGAGACGATGCGCGCGCTGGAAATGTATCGGGATTTCGCCGAAACTGCGCTCGCGATGCCGGTGGTAGCGGGCGAAAAGCCGGAGAATGAGCGTTTTCCCGGCGCGGTCACGACCTATAGCATCGAGGCGATGATGCAGGACGGCAAGGCTCTTCAGGCGGGCACCTCCCACTATCTCGGCACCGGATTTGCGGAGGCAGCGGGTATCAAATATCAGGATCAGGATGGTGGCCAGCAGCTTGCTCACACGACGAGCTGGGGCGTCTCCACGCGGATGATCGGCGGCGTCATCATGGTGCATGGCGACGACGACGGCCTGCGCTGCCCGCCCCAGATTGCACCGCATCAGATCGTGATCGTGCCGATGCTGCGCGACAATGACGAGGATGCCGCCATCATCGCCTATTGCGAGGAACTGGCGCGTGCGCTCGGCCAAGTCGACGTGTTCCGCGAGCCGATGCGTGTATTGTTCGACAAGAAGCCGACCAAGGCCGCCGCCAAACGCTGGGGCTGGGTCAAGAAAGGCGCGCCGATCGTGGTAGAGGTCGGCGGGCGCGATGTCGCGGGCGGGAATGTCTCTGTGTTGCGGCGGGACCGGCTCTATACCGATGCAGGCAAACTCGACAGCGCGATTGTGGCGAAGGATGATTTCGTGCGCAATGCGGCGACGATGCTGGAGGATATTCAGGCGAGCTTGCACGACGAAGCCAAGGCCCGTCTCTCCGCCAATATTCTCCGCGATGTGACCGACAAGAACGCGCTCGTGGAAGCCTTTGCAGGCGACAAGCCAGGCTGGGTCGAAGTCGAGTGGGCCAAACCCACGGGCAGCGCACTCGATGCGGTCGTCGCGTGGCTCAAGGATAATAAGCTCACTCTGCGCAATGTGCCGATGGATGCCGCACCCGCATTAGGAGCGTGCATCTTCACCGGCGCGCCCGCCTGCGAGCGGGTGATCGTGGGCCGGAGTTACTGAACGATTGAACGATGCAGGCGCTCTCCTCCTCGCCTTGGGCCTCGGCTTGCTGATCGGGCTGGAGCGTGGCTGGCGGCTGAGAGATGAGCATGACGGCGGGCGGATAGCGGGCATCCGCACCTTCGCCCTGCTGGGGTTGGGCGGCGGGCTGTGCGGTCTTGGAGCGCGCACTCTTTCGTCTTGGATCGCCATAGCAGGCATGGTTGGCATGTTTGCGGCCTTGTTGCTCGCCCACCGCGCACGGCTCCAAGAGGTAGACGACAATGTCTCCGCCACCAATGCTGTTGTCAGCATCATGACCGCGCTGATCGGTTTACAGACGACGCTGGGCCATCTCCGCGAGGCGATGATAGCTGCCGGGGCAATCACCCTGCTCCTTTCTATGCGCGATCAGTTGCATGGATGGCTGCATACTCTGAGCGCGCGGGATATACGCGCGGCGGCGCATTATGGCGCGATCACGCTGGTGGTGCTGCCTCTCTTGCCGGACAGGATGATGGGACCATATGAAGCGCTCAATCCGCGCATGATCTGGCTGGTGGTGGTATTTGTGACCGGCTTGTCCTTCGCGGGATACTGGGCCTCGAAGCATTTCGGCCAGCGGGTCGGCACGATAGCCGCAGCAGCGATTGGCGCGACCTATAGTTCAACCGCCGTCACGCTCGAGCTGGCGAGACGGTTGCGCGCGCCTGATGCGGACAGGGCAACGCTCAATGCGGGAATCGCCGCCGCGACAGCGATCATGCCGGTCCGTGTGCTGATATTATGTGCTATCATCGCCCCGTTTGCGCTTGAGGGATTGCTGCAAGGAATCGGTGCAGCGGTGCTGTTCGGCATAGTGTATGCGGCGGTTGCTTTTCTGTTGGCGCGGCGGGCAGAGACAAAGAGGGAAGGGGGGCTGGAGCCTGCACAAAATCCTTTTGATTTCTGGCCGGCTATCGGTTTTGCGGCGCTGGTTGCGGCTATCGTGCTGCTGTCTCGCTGGACCATAGACCATTATGGCAATCGTGGCGTGGAATTGTTCATAGGCCTCACTGGAATATATGATGTGGATGCCGCAATTATTGCTGCCGCCAATCTTGGTTCCCTCGTTGCAGACTGGCGACTCCTCGGCATCCTCTTTTCACTACCGATCTTCATTAACAGTCTCATCAAACTGGTGTTGGTGCTGGCGATAGCCGGAATCGGAGGGGGATGGCGCGCGGCATTGCCGCTGGGCGGAACAGGACTGCTGATCGGCTTCGGCATGGCGTGGCTCAGCCTCTGATGCCTGTTTCGCTGGCGTCGCGTTCCAAGGCAGGCTAGCGAAGGCGCATGGCCAAACCTCATCGCCCCGCAGGCATGCCCACGCGGCAACAGATCCTCGAATATATCGAAACCAGCGGACAACCGGCGGGCAAGCGCGAGATCGCCAAGGCCTTTGGTTTGCACGGGCAAGAGAAGATCCTGCTCAAGGCTCTGCTCAAGGATATGGCCGATGAAGGCTTGATCGACCTTGGTCCGGGCCGGGCGTTTCACAAGATGGGCGGGGTGCCGCGCGTCACGGTGTTGCGCGTGGTTGAGGTGGACGGCAATCAGGCGATTGCTGTGCCGGAGCGGTGGGAAGCAGAGGGCATCCCTCCGCCGAAACTGCGCGTAATGGAGCGCGGGCGTAAAACCGGCGCGTTGGGGATCGGCGATCGTTTCCTTGCGCGGACAGAGGACGCGGGTAAAGGCCTCGTCGCGCACCCGATGAAGAAGCTGAGCAAGACCGAGGAGCAGCTTTTGGGTGTGGTGGAGCTGGGCGAGAACGATCGCTTCTGGCTCAAGCCTGTCGATAAACGCATCCGCCACGCTACCCTGATTTCCGACATTGGCGCCGCCGCGCCGGGTGATCTGGTGCTGTGCGAGGCGAGTGGGCGGCCGCCGCGCATTACGGCGCGCGTGGCACTGGTGCTGGGCGATCCCTTCGCGCCCAAGAGTTTCAGTCTTATTGCCATCCATAAATATGGCATTCCCCATGTTTTCTCGGAAGGCGTGGAAGCAGAGGCGGGCGCTGTTTCGGCCCTGCCGCTCCATGCCGACAAGCGCGAGGATTTGCGCCATCTGCCGATTGTGGCGATAGACCCGTTAGACGCGCGCGATTTCGATGATGCGGTGTGGGCAGAGAGCGATGATGACCCCGCCAACGCGGACGGCTTCAAGGCCATCGTCGCGATTGCGGATGTGTCCTATTATGTCCGCCCCGGCAGCGCGCTGGACCGCGAGGCGCGCAAGCGCGGTAACAGCGTCTATTTCCCCGATCTCGTCGTGCCGATGCTGCCGCACGCGCTGTCATCCGACATGTGCTCGCTGAAAGTGGGGCAGGACAGGGCGGCGATGGCCTGCCACATGACCTTTGATGATAAGGGCAAGATGAAAAGCTGGCGCTTTGCCAGGGCGATCATCCGCGTGGCGGCGAACATTCCATATGAGGATGCGCAAGCGGCCATGGATGGCATTAAGCCGCATGACCTGACTGAGGCGGCACTCAAACCTCTGTGGGCGTGCTGGAACGTGCTCAAAAAGGGGCGCAACCACCGCGCGCCGCTGGAGTTGGACTTGCCCGAACGCCGCGTCGTGCTGGATGAGGCGGGGCGGATTGTCAGCGTCGCGGTGCGCGAGCGCCTGGACGCACATATGCTGATCGAGGATTATATGATCGCCGCCAATGTCGCGGCGGCCAAGGCGCTCGAAAGCCGCAAGGCGCCGGTGATGTATCGTGTGCATGAGCCGCCGAGCCGGGAAAAGCTGGTCGCACTCAAGGACTATCTCGCCACCTACGACATTGGTTTCGCGCTGGGGCAGGTGATTGTCCCTGCGATGTTTAACCGCCTGATCGAGCGGTTGAAGGACCATGAGGCGCGGCCCATCATCATGGAGCAGATACTGCGCAGCCAGACGCAGGCCTATTACAGCCCGCAGAACGCCGGGCACTTCGGGCTTGCGCTGGGCAGCTATGCGCATTTCACCTCGCCGATCCGCCGCTATTCGGACCTGCTGGTGCATCGCGCGCTGGTGGGCGCTTTCGATTTCGAATTGCCCGCGCCAAAGGCCAGCGCGATCCCGCCGGCCACCGCGCTAAGCCAGGAGGATTACACCCACATGGCGCGGGTGGGCGAACTCATCAGCAAAGCCGAGCGCCGGGCGATGGAGGCGGAGCGCGAGACGGTCGACCGCTATGTCGCCGCCTATCTCGCCGAGCATGTGGGGGAAGTGATGTTGACGCGCATCACCGGGGTCCAGAGCTTCGGCTTTTTCGCATCCGTGCAAGGGCTGGGCGGAGACGGGCTTGTCCCAGTATCAACTTTGGGGGTGGAGCGCTTCCACTTCGACGAAACGCATCGCGCGCTGGAAGGAGAGCAGACTGGCACGCGCTTTCATGTCGGGCAGGAGATCGAGCTTAGGCTGGTCGAGGCCGATCCGGTGGGCGGTTCGTTACGCTTTGAGCTGCCCGACGGGCCGAGCTTTGACATGCGCAGCGGGAGCAAGGGAACCGGTATGGGCGCCGGGCACCGCGCGCCACGACCCATCCACCGGCGCGGGCGTCCGCCTAATATCCGGCACACCAGCAGCAAACGCGGGCCGGTGAAGCGGAAGTGAAGGAGCCCTTCACCCGCTCAACTTAAAATCTCCATCTCTTCCTTGCTCAAGCCACCGGGAACAATCATGATCGGGCAGGGCATTTTGCCCGCCTCCCCGCCGGTAAAATGCGCGACGAGTGGCCCAGGAGCGCCATTGGCCGCGGCGGCCAGCACCAAGGCGGCGATGTTAGCGTCCTCTTTCAATATAGCGCGGATGATCGGTATAGGCTCGCCGCTCCGCACAGTGATAATTGGACGGATGCCGGATTCCTGCATCAGTGCCCCCGCGAGACTCATCACCATCGTTTCGGCGCGCTGACGAGCTTCCTCATCCATGGTGGCCTGCACCCCGCCCCATTGCACAAAGTCGGCGGGCGGCGTGACCGCGACGATATGCACGCAGCCGCCCGTCTTGGCAGCGCGGCGGGCCGCGAAATGAATGGCCCTTTCAGCTTCCGTGCTATCATCCATAATAACCAGATAGGTTCTCATTTGCACATCTCTCCTATACAAATGTGCCAAATACGCATTTTTAACATCTGTTTATGTAATATAGGTTGACCACAACCTGAAATCGAACGACTGCTTCGCTTTCACCGAACTGCTCCACAGAAGGCCACCATAGCCTATGTCTATCGAAATCAAAATGCCCGCGCTTTCTCCTACCATGGAGGAAGGCACACTCGCAAAATGGCTGGTGAAGGAAGGCGATACGGTCCAGTCCGGCGATCTGCTGGCCGAAATCGAGACAGACAAGGCAACGATGGAGTTTGAGGCGGTCGATGAGGGGGTCATTGGCCGCATCATGGTGCCTGAGGGATCGGAGGGCGTGAAGGTCGGCACTGTTATTGCGGTGATGGAAGGCGAGGGAGGTGAGGTCACCACCACGCCGGCTGTTGCCTCATCGCCGACTGCCCCGAAGGCCAGGGCCACCATGTCTGCTCCGGCGGCCCCCGCCGTTGCGGCCGCCGTCTCTCAGGCTGCTGCATCGAGCGCGCCTGACCTGGCAGCAGTTCCTGCGCCTGGCTCATCGGGCAACAGGATCAAGGCCTCCCCCATCGCCCGGCGGATCGCCAAAGCGAGGGGCATCAATCTGACCACCCTCACAGGCACAGGCCCCAATGGCCGCATCGTCAAGGTGGATGTGGAAGCGGCGGTGCCCGGTGCGGCGCCAGCAGTAACCCCCACCGCCAGCGCACCTTCCGTCATTCCTGCCAGCGCGGCTGTGCCTGTTTCCGCGCAGGATTTCGGTATACCGCACGAGGTGGTCAAACTCTCGAATATGCGCAAGACGATCGCGCGTCGCCTGACGGAGAGCAAGCAGACAGTCCCACACATCTATCTGACGGTGGATGTACGCCTCGATGCGCTGCTCAAACTGCGCGGCGAGCTAAATGCCTCGCTGGAAAGCCGGGGCGTCAAGCTCTCTGTCAACGACATGCTGATCAAGGCGCTGGCGCTCGCGCTGAGCATAGTGCCTGAATGTAATGTGCAGTTCGCAGGTGACCAGATGCTCCAGTTCAAACGCGCGGATATTTCCGTGGCGGTGTCTATCCCTTCGGGCCTCATTACGCCGATCATTGCCGACGCAGGTTCTAAGAGCATTTCCGCGATCTCGTCAGAAATGGCGGACCTTGCCAGCCGAGCCAAGGCAGGCAAGCTCGCCCCGCATGAGTATCAGGGAGGCACAGCCTCGCTTTCCAACATGGGGATGATGGGCATCAAGCAGTTCGAGGCGGTGATCAACCCACCGCAAGCGATGATCCTCGCCATTGGCGCGGGCGAAAAACGACCGTTGGTGGTAGACGATGCACTATCCATTGCCACGGTAATGAGCGCTACCGGCAGCTTCGACCACCGCGCGATCGATGGTGCGGATGGCGCGCGCCTGATGAGCGTATTCCGCGAACTTGTCGAGAAGCCGCTGGCTATACTGGCCTGACTATGGCGCCAGACGTTCAGCCCATGATCCGTGTCACCGCGATGCCGACCGACATCAACCCTTATGGCGGGGTGTTCGGCGGATGGATCATGGGCCAGATGGCGCTGGGGGCGGCAAGCCTCGCCTCGCGGCACAGCAAAGGTCGAGCGATCCTTGTCGCGGCGAGCGATTTCGCTTTTCCGGCCGGTATGGTGGTGGGCGAGGAATTATCGGTATATGCCACCCTCGAGAAACAGGGGCGCAGTTCGATGACCATCAGCGCACAGGGCTGGCGGCGCGAGCGGGACGGCGATGAAGCATGCCTCACTGCGTCCGGGCAGTTTACATTCGTGGCGGTGGACGAGAGCAACACACCCCGCGCCATTCTCTTCGAACAGGGAAAGTAAATAATGTCAGAATCTTATGACCTGATTGTTCTGGGTTCCGGCCCTGGCGGCTATGTCGCGGCGATCCGCGCGAGCCAGCTTGGCCTCAAAGTAGCAATTGTGGAGCGGGAAAATCTGGGCGGTATCTGTCTGAATTGGGGCTGCATACCCACCAAGGCACTGCTGCGCTCGGCAGAAATATACCACTATATGAGCCATGCCAAGGATTACGGGCTAGTGGCGGAGAAAATCAGCGCAGATATCAACGCGGTCGTCGCGCGTTCACGCGGGGTGGCAAAACAGCTCAATCAGGGTGTGACGCACCTGATGAAGAAGAACAAGATCACCGTGCATATGGGCGAGGGTAAGCTCCTCGGCACCGGCAAGCTCGCCGTTACCAAGGATGGCAAGACCGAGGAACTCACCGCCAAACATATCGTCATCGCCACCGGCGCGCGCGCGCGCGATCTGCCGTTCGCGCCGACAGATGGCAAGCGCATCTGGACCTATCGCCACGCGATGACACCGCCCGAAATGCCGACGAAACTGCTCGTTATCGGCTCCGGCGCGATCGGTATCGAGTTTGCGAGCTTTTACAACGACATGGGCGCGGACGTGACCGTCGTCGAGATGATGGATCGTATTGTGCCGGTGGAGGATGCTGATGTCTCCGCCTTCCTCGAAAAGGCGTTGACCAAGCAGGGCATGACCATCTTGACTGGCGCAGGTGTGGAGGAGGTGAAAGCGACACCTACTGGCGTTTCTGCCAAGATCAATGGCAAGGACGGCCAAACGCAAGCCCACGAATACAGCCACTGCATCGTCGCTATCGGTATTGTGCCCAACAGCGAGAATATCGGACTGGAAACCCTGGGCGTTGAACTGGTCAAGGGCCATATCAAGACCGACGGGCTGTGCCGCACCAATATCGAGGGGATTTGGGCGATTGGCGACATCACCGCGCCACCATGGCTGGCGCACAAGGCAAGCCACGAGGGCGTGATCGCTGCCGAAGCGATAGCGCAAGCGCTGGGCAACACGGATGTGCACCCTCATGCGATGGACGTGCGCAATATTCCGGGATGCACCTATTGCCACCCGCAGATCGCGTCCGTCGGCCTTACCGAGGCGAAGGCGAAGGAAGCGGGTTATGCGCTGAAGGTCGGCACATTTCCGTTCATCGGCAACGGTAAGGCGATTGCGCTGGGCGAGGCGGAAGGCTTCATCAAGACGGTGTTCGATGCCGCAACCGGGGAACTGCTGGGCGCGCACATGATCGGCGCGGAAGTGACTGAGCTGATTCAGGGATATGTCGTCGGCAAGACGCTGGAGACGACCGAGGCTGAGTTGATGACCACCGTGTTCCCGCATCCGACATTGAGCGAGATGATGCATGAGAGCGTGCTCTCCGCATATGGCCGCGCGTTGCATATGTGACGATTACCGGAACTGACTGAAGCATCGTCGCGCCGGAAGTTAGTCTTTCGGCGCGATTTTTGTTTGTGCCGTGAGATTGTGGGCAATAAAAAAGGCGGGAGGCACTGGGCCATCCCGCCTAATTTTTGTGCGCAAATGCGCCGAAATTACATCGCGTTAGCAGCGTTCTCGGTAGCATTTGTAGCGTTAGCAGCGTTGTCAGCAACGTTCTCAGCGGCGTTCTCAACAGCGTTAGCGGCGTTGTCGACGACGTTGGCAGCGTTGTTGGTGGCTTCTTCCGGCTTGGAACCGCAAGCGGCAAGCGCCAGCAGGCCAGCCGAAGCAATAACAACAGCGATCTTCTTCATTTTGTTAGGCTCCCAATAGCATGTCTCGCCTATGCAAACCTTGACCAGTTCTACACGTGCGAGTGCATCGAATTAACGCATCAATTCAACAAATCAACTTTTTTTTGCCGACGTGGACCTTGTAAAGAATCGCGCGACGAACGATTCTCTACTACATAGCTTTTATTTTAGTGCAAGCGCGTTTATGCGGGGTGCCTCAAGCCATTTGCCATTGCGCGCCCTCTGGGCTAACGCGCGGCTATCCCAATCGATGACATTTACCAGCGGAGTTTTCCGATCATGAGCGGTGCGCAATATGCCTATGTGATGAAGGGCATGACCAAATCCTTCCCCGGCGCGCAAAAGCCGGTGCTGAATAATATCAACCTGCAATTCTACTTTGGTGCCAAGATTGGCATTGTCGGCCCCAATGGCGTGGGCAAATCGACGCTGATGAAGATCATGGCCGGGATCGACACCGATTATACCGGCGAGGCATGGCCGGGCGAGAATATCACCGTAGGCTATCTGGCACAGGAGCCGGAGCTTGATCCCACCAAGACCGTGCTGGAAAATGTGAAGGATGGCGCACGCGAGATTGCGGATAAGCTCGACCGCTTCAATGAAATCAGCATGATCATGGCCGATCCGCCGGAGGATGTGGATTTTGACGCCCTGATGACCGAGATGGGCGAGCTTCAGGAGCATATCGACGCGGTGGATGGCTGGACGCTCGACAACCAGCTTGAGATCGCGATGGAGGCGCTGCGCTGCCCGCCATCCGACTGGGGTGTCGAAAGCCTTTCGGGCGGTGAAAAGCGCCGCATCGCGCTCACCCGTCTGCTGATCCAGAAGCCCTCGATCCTGCTGCTCGACGAACCGACCAACCATCTGGATGCCGAGAGCGTAGAGTGGCTGGAAAACCACCTCAAAGAGTATCATGGTGCGGTGCTGATGATCACCCACGACCGTTACTTTCTGGACAATGTTGTGGGCTGGATTCTGGAACTGGATCGCGGGAAATATTATCCCTACGAAGGCAACTACTCCACGTATCTCGAGAAGAAGGCCAAGCGCCTCGAGCAGGAAGAGCGTGAGGAAAGCGGACGGCAGAAGGCGATCAAGGAAGAACTGGAGTGGATCCGGCAGGGGCCGAAGGGCCGCCAGACCAAATCCAAAGCCCGTATCTCGAAGTTTGAACAGCTCGTCGCCGCGCAGGAAGGCCGTTCGCCCGGCAAGGCGCAGATCGTCATTCAGGTGCCCGAGCGGCTGGGCGGCAAGGTCATCGAGGTCAAGAATATCTCCAAGGCCTATGGCGACAAGCTGCTGTTCGAGGATTTGTCCTTCACCTTGCCTCCGGGCGGGATTGTCGGCGTGATCGGCCCGAACGGCGCGGGCAAATCTACGCTGTTCAAGATCCTCACCGGCAAGGAAAAGCCGGACAACGGCAGCATTGAAATCGGTTCCACCGTGCACCTCGGCTTTGTCGATCAGAGCCGCGATCACCTCGATGGCACCAAAAACGTGTGGGAGGAAATCTCCGACGGCCTCGACTCTATGAAGGTCAATGGCTTTGACACGAGCACGCGGGCCTATGTCGGTGCGTTCAACTTCAAGGGGCAGGATCAGCAGAAGAATGTCGGTAAACTCTCCGGCGGTGAGCGCAACCGCGTCCACATGGCGAAGATGCTCAAGACCGGAGGCAATGTGCTGCTTCTCGACGAGCCGACCAACGACCTCGACGTGGAAACGCTGGGTGCGCTGGAGGACGCGATCGAGAATTTCGCGGGTTGCGCCGTGGTAATCAGCCACGATCGCTTCTTCCTCGATCGTCTCGCCACCCATATCCTCGCTTTTGAGGGCAATAGCCATGTCGAGTGGTTCGAGGGTAATTTCGACGCCTATGAAGAGGACAAACGCCGGCGTCTGGGTGATGCGGCGGACCGGCCGACCAGCCTCGCCTACAAGAAGCTGACGCGCTGAACGGGTAGGGAGCGAGCTGGGGTAAGCCTTGCTCCCTGTGCCTGTGCATGGGATAGAGACATTCTATGCAAACACGGCTGATCCGCTATTTCCTCGCACTGGTGAAGGAACGCCACTTCGCCAATGCAGCGGAGCAATGCGGAGTTACGCAGCCTACGCTCTCCGCGGGCATTCATGCGCTGGAGCAGCAACTCGGCCATCGGCTGATTGTTCGAGATCGCCGCTTTACCGGCCTCACCCCGGCGGGAGAAGCGCTCTTGCCCTGGGCGCGGCAGCTTATCGCCGCGCAGGAAGGGGTCAAGGCGGCAGTGGCTTTCGCGAGCGGCCCCCCAAGTGGAGAGTTTCGCCTAGGTTCCATCCCGGCGGCGCTACCCTTCACCGGGCGGTTGGCGCACGCGCTTCTGCAATCCCGGCCAGCGCTAAGCCTCAATGTCCGTTCTCTCAGTTCGCGGGAGATATCCCGTGCCCTCGCCAATTACGAGATCGACGGCGGCCTTACTTACCTCGATCATGAACCCCTGCCCAATGTGCTTAGCGTGCCGCTCTATGCGGAACAGTATCGCATCCTCGTGCATCGTGATACACCGGAGGCGGAGCGCGGCTCCCTCAGTTTGGAGGAGGTAGTGCGACTGCCGCTCTGCCTGCTGCATCAAGGCATGCAGAATCGCAGGATACTCGATAGTCGTTTCGCCGAGAGAGGGCTGGAGTTGCTCCCCCGTGTTACCGCCGATTCCTATGTCAGCCTGCTTTCGATGGTGCAATCGGGGAGCCTGGCGACGATCGTGCCCGACAGCTATAGCGCCATGTTGCCCGACATGCCGTGGGTCACGGTGCTCGGTTTCAAGGAAGATCTCGCGTCGCGCCAGATCGGCCTCGTGGTGTTGGATCGGACCCCGCTGACCGTGCTTGCGGAAACCGCGATAGAAACGGCGCGGAGCCTGGTTAGATAGAGTTTATCTATCATATATGCCCCGGATCAATTTGACGTATGAGGGGTATCGCTGGCACTATGGGCCTATGAACAGTGAGATCAGGGCACGCCTTGGCGCGATCATAGAGGACTGTCTGGCAGGAGTTGCTCCAGCACAGAGCGCGCTGTTGCCGATATTGCATAGTGTGCAGGCCGAATTCGGCTTTGTCGATGCGGCGGCGGAGGCGGAAATCGCATCGGCGCTCAACCTGTCTCGCGCCGAAGTGCGTGGTGTAGTGAGTTTCTACCATGATTTTACGGCAATGGCCGATGATCGCCCATGCATCGAACTGTGCGCGGCAGAGGCTTGCCAGGCACGCGGGGCCAACGCCCTGCTTCCGGTAGCACGAGAGGAAGCGGGGGAAAGGGTGAAACTTAAAACCGTCTATTGCCTCGGCCTGTGCAGCGCCGGGCCGGCCGCGCGCGTGGGGGATGCGCTTCATGCCCGGCTCGATGAAGCCGCGCTGGTGGCACTGGTGCGCTCCGCATGAGCCGGGTGGTGCGGATCAGCGACGACGCGCTCAGCATCGCCTGCGGTGCGGACAGGGTTGCGGCTGGCTTTGAGACGGCGGGATGCATCGTCGAGCGCGTTTCGAGCTGGGGTATGCACTGGCTTGAGCCGCTGGTGGAGATTGACGGCAAGGGGTATGGCGCAGCAACGCCTGCCGACGTTGCGGCAATTCTCGATGGCAGCAGTGTGAAGGGAATCGGCGTGATTGCCGACCATCCTTTCATTGTCGGTCAGCATCGGCTCACCTTTGCCCGCGCTGGCAAGACCCGGCCGCTAAACCTGGAGGATTATGAGGCAACCGGCGGCTGGGCCGGGTTAAACCGTGCGCGCTCGCTGGAACCGGCGCAGGTGATTGCAGAGATTTTGCAGAGTGGCCTGCGCGGGCGGGGCGGGGCGGGTTTCCCGGCGGCGATCAAGTGGAAAACCGTCTCGGACGCGCCGGGCATCACCAAGTATGTCGTATGCAACGCCGACGAGGGGGACAGCGGCACCTTTGCAGACCGCATGCTGATGGAAGGCGACCCGTATCAGTTGATCGAGGGCATGGCCATCGCCGCTTATGCCGTGGGGGCGCAACAGGGCTACATCTATGTGCGGAGCGAATATCCGCATGCGATCGCCAGGCTGAAGGCTGCAATAACGCTGGCGGCACGCATCATCGCCCCATTGCGGATCGAGGTAAGGGCAGGCGCGGGGGCCTATGTCTGCGGTGAGGAAACCTCGCTGCTGAATTCCATTGAGGGCAAGCGTGGAGAAGTGCGCGCCAAACCGCCGTTGCCCGCCTTGCAGGGGCTGTTCGGCTGCCCAACAGTCGTCAACAATGTGCTGACGCTGGCGGCGGTGCCGCATATCATGACCAAGGACGGCGCAAGCCTGTATGATAGCCTGGGTGTGGAGCGCTCCAAGGGCACAATGCCGATCCAGCTTGCGGGCAATATCCGTCACGGGGGCCTCTATGAAACCGCGTTCGGTATCACGCTCAACGCGCTGATTTACGACATTGGCGGTGGCACGGCGAGCGGCCGCCAGGTGAAGGCAGTGCAGGTGGGCGGGCCTTTGGGCGCTTATATCCCGCCGGAGCAGTTTCATTTGCGCTTCGCCTATGAGGACTATGCGCAGGCCGATGCCTTGATCGGCCATGGCGGCGTAGTGGTGTTTGATGACAGTGCTGACATGGGGCAAATGGCCCGCTTTGCCATGGAGTTTTGCGCGGCAGAAAGCTGTGGAAAATGCACACCATGCCGCATCGGCTCGACCCGTGGTGTAGAGTTGATCGACCGGATCAGGGCAGGGCAACGGACAGTTGAAACTGTTGAGGCCCTTCCGCAAATGCATAACGCCCGCAAATCCGTGCGCAGCCGTGGCGAGGACATCGCGCTGCTCGAGGATCTGTGCGAAACGATGAAGTTCGGCTCGTTGTGCGCGCTGGGCGGGTTTACGCCCTATCCGGTGCTTTCTGCACTCAGACACTGGCCGGAGGATTTCGGCCAATGACAAGGGGTGCGGCCGTTATCAGCGTGCGGCGCAGCGCCTATGGCGCTGAGCTTACGCATGATAAGCGCACTATCCCGATCGAGACGCCGGTCGCTATCGAGATTAATGGCGTCGTCTATGCGGTGATGATGGCCACGCCCATAGACCTTGAGGATTTCGTTACCGGCTTTGTGCTGTCTGAAGGTCTGGCAGAGGCGGAGGAGATCGGGCCTGTAGACACATATTCCGTGGCGTACGGCGAAGGCATAATCGCGCGGGTAAACCTGACCGCTGAGCGCGCGCAGCCGATCATGGAACGGGCACGGAGGCGACTGGGGGATAGCAGTTGCGGCCTGTGCGGGGTAGAGAGCATCGAGGCGGCGCTGAGGCCGCTGCCCGCGCTGTCAGCCTCCGCCAGCGTCGCACCGCAGGCGATCCGCAAGGCGCTGGAGGCGCTTCATTCTGCGCAGTCACTGGGTGCGCTCACTGCCGCCACCCATGCCGCCGCCTTTGCACGAAAAGATGGCGCGCTGGTGATGGTGCGCGAGGATGTAGGCCGCCATAATGCGCTCGACAAGCTGGTGGGCGCGCTGTCCCGAGCGGGAGAGGATGCGTCGAATGGCTTAATCATTATGACCTCGCGCTGCTCCTACGAACTGGTCGAGAAAGCCGTGCGGGCGCGCTGCCCTCTGCTGGTGACGATTTCCGCACCGACTGACCTCGCTGTGCGCCGTGCCGAGGCCGCCGGGCTGGCGCTGGCCGTCATCGCGCGCGAAGATACGATGCTGTGGGTGACAGGCCCGCAAATGGAGGCCAGCAATGGGCTATGAACCGCAACAGGATTTCGGCACGCCCGAAGTCCTCTCGGATACGACCGTCACATTGAGCATAGATGGCCGGGCAGTCACTGTCCCCGCCGGCACCAGTGTGATGCGCGCCACGGCGAAGAGCGGCGGGTCCATTCCCAAGCTATGCGCTACGGACAATCTGGCCGCCTTTGGCTCGTGCCGCCTGTGTCTGGTCGAGGTAGAAGGCATGCGCGGCACGCCCGCAAGCTGTACCACGCCGGTGACGGAGGGTATGGTGGTGCATACCCAGACCCCGCTGCTGGCCAAGCTGCGCAAGGGGGTGATGGAGCTGTATATCTCCGATCACCCGCTCGATTGCCTGACATGCAGTGCGAACAACGACTGCGAGCTACAGGATACGGCAGCACAGGTGGGCTTGCGCGATGTGCGCTATGGCTATGAAGGCGCGGACCATCTCGGCCTGCCGACAGACAGCTCCAACCCTTATTTCGATTTCGATCCCTCAAAGTGCATCGCGTGTTCTCGCTGCGTGCGCGCATGCGACGAAGTGCAGGGCACACTGGCGCTGACGATGGACGGGCGCGGCTTTGCCAGCACGATCAGCGCGGGGCAGTCGGAGGATAATTTCCTCTCCAGTGAATGCGTCTCGTGCGGTGCGTGCGTGCAGGCATGCCCGACAGCGACCTTGCAGGAAAAGGCGGTGAAGGAGATCGGCAAGCCGGAGCGCGCGGTCGTCACCACATGCGCCTATTGCGGGGTGGGATGTACCTTCCGCGCGGAGATGCGCGGCGAGCAGCTGGTGCGCATGGTGCCGTGGAAGGATGGTAAAGTCAACCGGGGGCATAGTTGCGTGAAGGGCCGCTTCGCCTGGGGGTATGCGCATCACAAGGATCGCATCACCAGCCCTATGATCCGCGAGAGCATCGACCAGCCTTGGCGCGAGGTAAGCTGGGAAGAGGCGCTTTCTCATACCGCCGCGCGCCTCAACGCAATCAAGGCGCAGTATGGTGCCCGGGCGCTAGGCGGAATCACGTCGAGCCGTTGCACCAACGAAGAGGCCTATCTGGTGCAAAAGCTGGTGCGCGCGGGCTTCGGCAGCAACAACGTCGATACCTGCGCTCGGGTATGCCATTCTCCGACCGGCTATGGACTGAAGCAAACGTTCGGTACATCGGCAGGTACGCAGGATTTCGATAGCGTGATGGATGCGAATGTCATCCTGCTGATCGGCGCGAACCCGACCGACGCGCATCCCGTCTTCGCTTCGCGCATGAAGCGGCGCTTGCGACAGGGTGCGAAGCTGATCGTGATCGACCCGCGCCAGATTGATCTGGTGCGCTCACCTCATGTCGAGGCCGCGCATCACCTTGCGCTCCAGCCCGGAACCAATGTCGCCGTGCTGACTGCGATGGCACATGTCATCGTCACGGAGGGGCTGACGGATGAGGCGTTCATCCGCGAACGCTGCGAGCTGGACGCTTATGAGGATTGGGCGCGGTTTGTATCGGATGCGCGCCATGCGCCCGAGGTGCTGGAGGCTGTGACGCGCGTTCCCGCCGCAGAACTGCGCGCGGCGGCACGGCTGTATGCGACCGGTGGCGATGGCCGTAGCGATGGTTCGCAGAGGCCCACAATAAACGCCGCCATCTATTACGGCCTCGGCGTGACCGAGCACAGCCAGGGCAGTTCCACCGTGATGGCGATTGCCAATCTCGCGATGGCGACCGGCAATATCGGCCGCCGGGGCGTGGGCGTAAACCCGTTGCGCGGGCAGAACAATGTGCAGGGTGCCTGCGACATGGGCAGCTTCCCCCACGAGCTTTCCGGCTATCGCCATATCTCTGACACCGCGACGCGCGCGCTGTTCGAGGCGGACTGGGGCGTGAGCCTCGATCCCGAGCCGGGCCTGCGCATTCCCAATATGCTTGATGCCGCGGTCGATGGCAGCTTCCGCGCCATCTATATTCAGGGTGAGGACATTCTTCAGTCTGACCCCAATACCCATCACGTTGCTGCGGGCCTGGATGCAATGGACCTCGTGATCGTCCATGACCTGTTCCTCAACGAGACCGCCAACTACGCGCATGTTTTCCTTCCCGGATCGACCTTTCTGGAGAAAAACGGCACCTTTACCAACGCCGAGCGGCGTATACAGATGGTGCGCAAGGTAATGGAGCCTGCCAATAGTCTCGAAGACTGGCAGGTGACTCAGGCGTTGGCCAATGCGATGGGTCTCGGCTGGGGCTATACCGACTCCAGCCAGATTGTGGACGAGATCGCACGTCTTACGCCGAGTTTCGCAGGCGTTTCTCACG
>JAGNYO010000054.1 GCA_017984895.1 Sphingobium sp.
TTGGGGAAATAGGGCTGCAACCGAACCATCTGCTCATCCGTCAGCCAATACAAATCACTCATCTTCAGTCTCCTCGCAGAGCCTGAATCAGATTGCGCCTTACAAATCAATAGGTCCTGACCCTAAGATCGCGAACAGGCGCTCGTGTTGTGAAGCGGAAGGCGAAGCGTGTGTTCGATGGAGACGGCGCCAGCACTTCGGCGGATGAAAGTAAAATGGTAGCTCTAGTGTTGAGAGCGTTAATGGGCATCATCCCGCGCGGCACCGTCACCATGGTTGGGTAGGTTTCGATCTGTGGATGGTTTCGGCAGATCACGCAGCGCAGACAACATGGCGGACAGCGGTGCGCCGTCGCTTGCCCTATCAAGGTCGGCTTGCAAGCCACGGTAATGTCTTAATATGCTGCGGCCCAATTCTGTCATGCTAGCACCACCACCCTGCTTTCCGCCCGTTGCCGTCTCAACCAGCGGATAATCCCAGCATCTGTTCATTGCATCAACCAATAGCCAGGTGCGGCGATAACTCATGCCGAGTGCGCGTCCGGCGGCAGAGATAGAGCCTTCGCGGTCGATCGCTTCCAAAAGATCGGCTTTGCCTGGCCCCAATGCAATTTCGTCACCGCAAAATAGTTGCAGCTTGATTTTCAGATTCGGTGCCGCCTGCGTCATATGAATGAGATAGCGCACCATTTGGTGATTGGGCAATGCCGCGATGGCCCGGTGGGACGCTATAGCAGGGTACTTGCATAGTAATGGCGGTCGTGCGCGACTAATCGGGGAAACCTTCCAAACGCCCCTCTTGCAGGCGAATGGTCCGTGCACCGAGCCTTTGTGCTTCAGTCTCGTCATGGGTCACATAGAATACAGGCAGGTTGATCGCGTCGAACAGGCGCTCAAAATGGTCGAGCAATTGGGTTTTGGCGGCGGTGTCGAGCGCGGAGAGCGGTTCGTCCATCAAGAGCAAACGCGGCTGCGACATCAGCACACGGGCAATGGATGCACGCTGGGTTTCGCCGCCGGAAAGCTGGGAGGGCCGTCGATCCAGCAACGCGCCAATGCCGGTTAGAGCGATCACATCCTCGCGTCCGAACGAACCGGTGGGCGCGCGACGTGCGGCATAGTCCAGATTCCTCGCCACATTGAGGTGTGGCAACAGCCCGCCCCCTTGAAAAACATAGCCTAGCTGGCGTCTGTGGGGCGGCAAAAATTGCGCTTTATCCTGCCAAACCTCTCCTCTGATACGGACCGCGCCATTGAGCCGCTCCAGCCCGGCTATGGCGCTCAAAATGCTGGTCTTACCCGATCCCGACGGCCCGAGCAGACAAGTGACACCCTGTGCGGGCACTTCGAACGCCACGTCGATCTCGAACTGCGGGCCGATCTTACCGGAAAGCGCAACCTCGATCATCGGCGATCGATCAAGGTTACGCGCCGCTCCAACAGGAGCAGCGCCAGCAATGTCACGAACGCAAAGAGCACCAGTGCGGCTGCAATTCGATGTGCTTCGGCAAATTGGAGACTCTCGACCAATTGAAACAGCCGGGTCGAGAGTACTTCCGTTTGGCCTGGAATCGCGCCACCGATCATCAACACGATGCCGAATTCTCCTATTGTATGCGCGAAAACCATGATGGCAGCCGAGAGAAAACCCCGCCGCGCCATCGGCACTCCTACCGTCAAAAACCGGTCGAGCGGCCCCGCACCCATGGTGGCCGCGATCTCCAATGGCCGCTCGCCAATCAGCTCAAACGCGGTGCGAAGCGGCTGCACTGCGAACGGCAAAGAGTAGAAGAGCGACCCGATCACTAGCCCTGTAAACGTAAATGCGAGTGTCCTGATGCCGAAGGCATGGAATGGCTCCATCAACGGGCTGTCTGGGCTAAGGGCAACGAGAACGTAAAAGCCGATCACAGTTGGCGGGAGTATGAGCGGCAGCGCAACCAACGCTCCAGCGATTTCCTTCCACCATCGTTTGGAACGGGCCAGCCACCAGGCCAGCGGGGTGGCCAATAACAGCAGGATCAGGGTGGTAAGCGCCGCCAGTTCAATCGTGGTTCTGATGACAACGCCGATACCGCTCTCCATGCCCTAGTGACCTACGCTATAACCATAGCGCTTGATGATCACAGCAGCCGCATGTGACTTCAGATACTTCATAAAAGCGAGTGCTGCCGGATCGGTTGCTCCAGTCTTGAGCAGCACCGCCTGCTGGGTGATCGGCGCATGGAGCTTTGCAGGAACCAGCCAGCGTGAGCCGCCCCGCTGATTGATGACCTGACTGTTGGCCACAAAACCCAGTTCGGCGGCGCCAGTGGATATGAACTGATAGGTTTGGGTAATCGATGTGCCTTTGACTATTTTGGATGCGAGACTGTTGGCCACGCCCATGCGGGTCATCGTCTCTATTGCGGCGACGCCATAAGGGGCGAGTGCCGGATCGGCGATCGCGATTTTTGCGAAGGCGCCGCGCTTGAGCACCCATCCCTTATTGTCGACAAGACCGGGAGTCGCGGAATAGAGCACTAGCTGGCCGATGGCATAGGTGAAGCGTGTGCGCGGCACGGCAAGACCGTCCTGCTCTGCTTTCGCAGGGCGGTCAGCGTCAGCGGAGAGAAACACTTCGAAGGGCGCTCCATTGGCTATCTGGGTATAGAATGCGCCCGATGAACCAAAGCTCAGCACGGCATTATGCCCTGTTGCGCGTCTGAACGCGGTGGCGATCTCTCTTGCGGGCTCGGTAAAATTGGCAGCAACTGCCACCTGCACATCGGATGCATAGCCAGTTGTTGCGGAACTGATACCGCAGAGCGCAAACAGCAAGGCCACGAACGGGCGATAAGCAAGACGCATCATTTTTCCCTAGAGAAGTAGGACGTAGCCCAGACCCGCTATATCCATTCATATATAGACGATGTGCCAAAAGGAAGAGCCTAATGTCAAGGGTTTCGGGTAAGTCTTAGCGCTGACGACGCCGATTGCACTGGCCCGCGCAGTTAGGCCGCGGCTGGAGTAAGGCTGTTCAGCGCCGCCCTGTCAGCCACCCGAAAAATAGAGGAACCGCGCCATGCTTTGCTATCCAGCTATGATAAGCGCGGTAGGCTTGGTCCTTTGAAAGGTGCTGCTCCTCGGTGCGGGCGCGCCAATAGTAAACCGCGCTGGTGATACCCAACAGCGCGCAATTGCGTAACGCATCCAGCCAGCTGCCGTTCACTGAGAGGAATGGCAGCACCGAGCACCACCAGAACAGGTTTTTTGAGAGATAGGCCGGGTGGCGACTCCAGCGGTAGGGGCCATGAGTGATGATCCCACGATGGGTGAGGTTTGAAAAGCGCAAGCCGAACGCCACCGTCGCCCAGGCGTATACGGCAGTAAGCAGCACCAGCAGCCCGCCCCACAACCATAGCATCATGGGATGTCCGGCCAGCCAGTGGTTCCATTCCGCCGTGCCGCGATGATAATCGAGTGGCCCGCCGCCACCCATCAGCACGAAGGGGGGATAGCAGATCAGTGCCGCTACCCATCCTGCTACATGCGGGTTGGCGCTGCGGATATGTGTGTCCAGCGGCTTGAGGGTCAGTATATAACCGATGGTCGCGAAAACGACATCGAACATGAACAGGATGGTGATGAGAAAATTGGCGAGAGAAACCGGATGCGAGAAAGGATCTCCCATGCGCCAGCCGATCACATTTGCGAAATTGGCAGGCGTGATAGAGAGCATGAAGGCGAGGAAAAATGCCTTCACTCCCCAGGCGCGCAAATGGTCGCCAATTGCACCCTCTGCGGGTTTGCCCGCCGCGCCGCCGATGATCCACTGGCCGAAGGCGTAGGCGCCATCCTTGGGGTCTATGAGGTGTCGGTCCAGCCAGAGGACATAAGGAATGGATAGCAGCGTGAGGGGGATTACTGCGTGGGTCAGCAATGCCATCGCGTAGCTGTAGGTGCCGTCCCAATACCAGCGGGCGGTGCCGTAAAAGAGCGCAATCGCTCCCCAGGTCGCCCATAGCCCGGCGAGCTTGACGAGCGATATGTCCAGCGCCTCACGGCGGGTGCGCAAGCCCCCGCGCCAGTATATGCCCGTGGATGGGTTGCGGTGCACCTTGTCGACTATCAGCGACCACAGCACCATCGGGATTCCGCAGGCGAATACGGCAGCGATGCCTGCGTGCGGTCCATTCATGCCATACTGCCATGCTACTATAGTCCAGAGCGCCAACCCGGCCAGCCCCGCCAGACCCACGCCATGACTGACGGCGGAAGGCGGGCAGGGCGCGCGCGCGACGGTCGTTTCACAGGCAAGATCATTCATCATCCCGCCCATACAAGATATGTGTAAGCAAGGGGTGAAAAATGGAGCGGGGGCGGCTATGGCGCTTATCACTCCCGCAACAAGGAAACGCATCATGGCCGAGAACGGCGACAACTATGTTTATGACGAAGCGACGGGCGAGTGGATCATCGCCGCCGATGCACAGGCCATAGCGGCTGGTCCGGAGACAGTAGAGGTGCGTGATGCGGTAGGGAATTTGCTTGCCGATGGCGATCAGGTCACACTTATCAAGGATCTGACAGTCAAGGGTGCGGGGCAGACGCTGAAAAGAGGCACGCTTATCAAGTCCATCCGCCTGACTGGCGACGCGCAGGAAATCGACTGTCGCTATGAGGGCATCAAAGGCCTGGTGCTGCGGGCGGAGTTTGTGAAGAAGCGGTAACAGGGAACGGATATGTCGCCCTCGCGTTGACTGCGGGAAAGGACAGCTATCATGGACCCGCAGATTCACGAAACCACCGATGATGCGCGCAGCGGCGAGACTCCACGTATCGTCCGCTATGTGCTGGCTTTCTCTCTTGCACTGGCGATACTGGCACTGAGCGCCATATGGATTACCGGGGCGTTCAACTCCCCTGAAGTGACAGAGGCTGACACTCTGAACACGCAGACCGAGGCTATGCGCTGATGATGGTTGGTCCTCAGGAAGGAACTTATCTGTCGCGTCGGCCCAGCATGCGTAATCTTAGCGCGTTTAACTTTATGAAACCCGCCGCGTCACGCTGGTCATAAGCGCCAGCATCATCCTCGAAGGTGACGACCTTCTCGCTGTATAGACTATTGGCCGATTTGCGCCCGACCACATAGACTCCGCCCTTATAGAGCTTCAGGCGCACAGTGCCTGACACCTTTTCCTGACTGTGATCAATGGCCGCTTGCAACATCTCGCGCTCTGGCGAGAACCAGAAGCCGTTATAGATCAACTCCGCATATTTTGGTGCCAGCTCGTCCTTCAGATGCGCGGCGCCGCGATCAAGCGTAATCTGCTCGATACCCCGGTGAGCGAGGTGATAGATTGTGCCGCCCGGTGTCTCATACATGCCGCGGGACTTCATGCCGACAAAGCGGTTTTCCACAAGGTCGAGCCGGCCGATGCCGTGCTTCTGCCCGTATGCGTTGAGCGTTTCCAACACAGTGGCGGGCGACATACCTTCGCCGTTGATCGCCACGCCATCGCCGCGCTCGAAATCAATCGTGATATATTCTGGCGTGTCTGGCGCATCCTCGGGGTTCACGGTGCGGGAGTAGACGAAATCGGGTGTTTCCTCCCATGGATCCTCCAGCACCTTGCCCTCAGAGCTGGTGTGCAGCATATTTGCGTCAGTGGAAAAGGGGGCCTCGCCTTGCTTGTCCTTCGGCACCGGAATCTGGTGCTTCTCGGCAAACTCGATCAACGCAGTGCGGCTCGTCAAATCCCACTCGCGCCACGGGGCGATCACTTTGATGTCGGGCTGGAGTGCATAGTAGCCTAGCTCGAACCGGACCTGATCGTTGCCCTTGCCGGTCGCGCCATGGGAGACGGCATCGGCGCCGACTTGTCTGGCGATTTCGATCTGGCGCTTGGCGATCAGCGGCCGAGCGATGCTGGTGCCGAGCAGATACAGCCCCTCATAGAGCGCGTTGGAGCGCATCATAGGGAATACATAGTCGCGTACGAACTCTTCGCGCAGATCGTCGATGAAGATATGTTCGTCCTTCACGCCCATCAGCTTCGCCTTGGCGCGCGCGGGTTCCAGTTCCTCGCCCTGGCCTAGATCGGCGGTGAAAGTCACCACTTCGCAGTTATAGGTCTGTTGCAGCCACTTCAGGATGACGCTGGTGTCGAGGCCGCCGGAATATGCGAGGACGACGCGGTTTATCTTCTCTGACATGGGTATAACCTTCAGGGCAAATGGGACAGCAATCGCGCGCGCCTAACAGCCATGCGGGCAAATCGCAACCCGCTCACCACCAACCCGAGGCGCTTCCCAGCATCCAAAGGCCCAGCGATACGAACAGGGTCGCCGCGATCCGTCGCATTAGCGAAAGCGGAACGCGCTTCACCAGCGCCTCGCCCAGCAGGACTGCGGGCACATTGGCGATCATCATACCCAGTGTGGTGCCGAGCGTGACCAGCGCCACATCCGCCATGCTGCCGCCAAATTGCGCCCCGAGCGCGATCGTGGCTATCTGGGTCTTGTCTCCCATTTCAACGAGGAAAAAGGCGATAAAGGTGGACATAAAGACGCTGGCACCGCCAGGCGTTTTAAGTTCGTTCTCGTCCATTTTGTCAGGCACCAGGGTCCATAAGCCCATACCGATGAAGCCGAGTGCCACGACGATACGGAAGATCGGGCTGTCGAGCAGTTCGGCGACTCCGTGCCCGACAAGCGCGGCCAGATAATGATTGAGGAGAGTCGCCGCAAATATACCAGCAATAATCGGCCAGGGCCGGCGAAAACGACTAGCGAGCAGTATAGCAAGCAACTGGGTTTTGTCGCCCATCTCGGCGAGTGCCACCAGCGCGGCGGAAGTAAAAAGGCTATCCATAGCGGCTGCCCTTGTCGCGCAGGGCAGAGTCGCACAAGGGCTGAAGCGCTTGGCGAGCAACGCGCATCATCCGCTCCGCATCCATGCCATCGCGTCCCATGGCGGAAAATCCAGCAAGCAACATCATTACATGATCCGTCATGTCCACCACCCGTTCGGGCGCGGTGCGTGATATGCCGCGATACAAGGCTGCGGCAAAGGTAAGCCGTGCCTTGCGCAGATGAGCCGTTATGCCCGCATCGCTGCAATTGCAGGCGGCCTCAAGGATCAGGCAGCCTCCCCAACTCCCTTGCCCGGCATCATCTTTCTGCCAGGCAAAGCGGCGCGCGGTGGACAGCAGGATCGTTTCCATTGCATTGGCTAGGCTTGGTTCCTCCTCAAACGCACTGCGCAGAAGCGCTAAAAAATCGGCGGAATACGCGTCCGCAATTCGGATGAACAGCAGCGCCTTATTGCCGAACGCCGCGTAAAAACTCGGCGGATTGATGCCGATGGCGCTTGTAAGATCCTGCAATGTCACCCGGTCGTATCCGCGCGTGCGGAACAGGGCGCTCGCTTGCGCCATGGCCTGCGTCATATCGAACTGACGCGGCCGGCCTCTTCCGCGTGGAATAGCGGGTTGATGCGCGTCGGCAAGGGGCGCTGCTTGGCTCATCGCGCGACCTTACAGATTTGGTTAACGCGCGCCATGATTTTTCGCGTGAAGGCGCCGGATACGTTCATGCTTGGTGCAGGCAGACCGGCCTATTCTTATGCCATCTTATCCAAATCCTCTCGGAGGCCTCCATTATGAAACGCGTTCTGCTTATTACCAGCCTTGTGGTTGCCGCTGTCGGCATCCCCGCCATTGCCATGCAGGTTCATGGCGACTCTCATGGCATGATGCCGATGATGAAGCCCGATATGACCCGCGCCCAGATGGAGGCGATGGTCAAACAAAAGTTCACTGAGGCTGACGCCAATAAGGACGGTTCCCTCACGATGGATGAGGTTAAAGGCCGAATGGACGCCAAGCGCACAGAGCGTATGGAAGCCCATTTCAAGGCGATGGATACCGATGGCAATGGCTCGATCAGCCGTACCGAGTTTGTCGCCGGGCATAATCGACCTGGGCATGACAGCGATATGGATGGGCCGGATGAGAGGGCGGACAAAGGCCATGGATCGATGAAAAAGGGCATGATGGGTGGCCATGGCATGGGTATGAAATTCGGCGAGCGCATGTTTGGTATGGCCGATGCCAACAAAGACTCCAGGGTCACACTGGCCGAAGCGACCAAGGCCGCGCTGACCCATTTCGACGCAATGGACGGAGACAAGAATGGTACCGTCACATCCGGCGAGCGCATGGACTTTATGAAAGCCAAGATGAAGGAATGGCGCGCCGACAAGTAGGTCGGCCTTTAGGTTGTAATCTTCTTAAGTCTATGCGCGCAAAGCGGTTTCTGCCGTTGCAATATAGTCACGCGTAATCGGCAGGCTGCGTCGGTTCCGGGCATATTGGAGCTGGTAGACCATCATTCCGCCATGCTCGAATACCGTCGCGGCTCCGGCAAGATAAAAGCTCCACATGCGAAAGAAGCGTTCGTCATAGAGCGCTTCGATCGCCGCGCGGTTGGCTTGGCAGCGGGCATACCATGCGCGACAAGTGCGGGCATAGTGAAGGCGCAAACTCTCCACATCCGTCACCATCAGCCGGCATTGCTCACTCGCCTTCACAATTTCCGAGAGGGCCGGAATATAACCGCCTGGGAAGATATATTTTCGCGTGAAAGCGTCTGTCGATCCGGGGCCACCCATTCTCCCAATCGTATGGAGCAGCATTGCGCCATCATCCTGAAGCAGATTGTGACAGCGGCGGAAGAACTCGCGGAAATAAGGTGCGCCGACGTGCTCGAACATACCTACCGAGACGATCCGGTCGAAGCTGCCAGTCATATCCCTATAGTCGATCAATTCGAAGCGGACATGGTCCGCCACGCCCGCTTCCTGCGCGCGGCGGCGAGCAACCGCGAGTTGCTCTTCAGACAAAGTTATGCCGGTAACATCCACCCCGCATTTCCGGTGAAGATAGAGCGCCATGCCGCCCCAGCCACAGCCAATATCCAGCACTTTCATGCCAGGTTTCAAGGCGAGTTTCGCGGCGATGTGCGCTTTCTTGTCATCTTGCGCACGATCAAGATCATCATGGTCGCCAACCCAATACGCGCAGCTATATTGGCGATCCCTATCGAGAAAAAGATCGTAGAGCGCACCAGAAAGATCGTAATGATGCGCGACATTGGCCTTGGAAGCAGTGCGGAAGTTAATCTGCGCAAACCGACGTGACATCGCCTTCAGCATCGCCTTGAGTGGCCTTGTCCGGTCCAGCGAGGCGTTTTTCTCCCACGGCGTGTTGCTGCGCACCAGAGAGATTAGGCCCAGGATGTCGTCCTCATCCACCGTCGCGCGGCCATCCATATAGGCTTCGGCGAGGCCGAGGCGCGGGTTGAGCAGGATGTCCCGTTCCACGCGCGAGTCGCGAAAGCGCAATGTGACTTTCGGGTAGGAGGCGTCAGGCACACCAAAAGTGCGGATATTGCCGTCCGCATGCACCAGAGTGAGCTTTCCCTTTTTGATGATCCGCTCAAGAAAACGATCAATCAGTGCCATGTATTTCCCCGATTTACGCGGCCAGCCTCTTATATTGCTGCCTAGGGGAACGATTCAAGCCGCCTTTGGTTGCCGCAGACATTCCCGGCCGTTGCGGCCCTTGACTTGATCGCCCCATGATTGGACACAGGCGGCATGACCCACAGCATTGCTGCCCAGTCGCCCGTATTGTTCTTCGATTCCGGGGTAGGGGGCCTGTCGATCCTCGAACCGGCACGCAGGATTATGCCTCGGATGCCGGTAATCTACGCGGCGGATCAGGCTGGCTATCCCTATGGCACCAAGAGCGAGGCGGAGATCGCCGCCCGTGTGCCCGCTCTGCTGGGACGGCTGGTGGAACGCTATCGCCCGCGCATTGCGGTTATCGCCTGCAATACCGCCTCGACCATCGCGCTCGCTGCGGTGCGTGCGGCGCTGGACATTCCGGTGGTGGGCACTGTGCCCGCGATCAAGCCAGCGGCTCTCACCTCAAAAACCCGCGTAATCGGTGTCTTGGGGACGGAGGCGACCGTGCGCCAACCCTATGTCGACCGGCTGGCGGCGGAACATGGAGCAGACTGCACGATCTTGAGGCATGGCAGTGCGGCACTGGTTGCGCTCGCGGAAGCCAAGCTCCGGGGTCAGGCACTAGACGCTGAAGTGGCGCGCACGGCATTGCTTGGCCTTATCGAGCAACCGGGCGGAGACAGCATGGATACCGTGGTGCTTGCCTGCACCCATTTCCCGCTGGTGCAGCCGGAATTGGAGGCCGCGGCCGGTGCGCTCAACATTCGCCCGATCAGTTTTCTACATGGAGGGGAGGGGATCGCCCGGCGCATCTCCTATCTCAATGCGGATAGGCCATGGCCCGATCAGCCGGGCCTGGGCATCGCGGTGTTCACTGGGGCGGAGCCGGATGTGGAGGCCCTGCGCCCCGCGCTCGCGTCCTATGGCTTGACGCAGATCAATGCCCTATAATGAAAGGGTTAATAGGTACGCGCTATTATCACTGGCAAAGGCGCATTCCTCGCGCTATGGGGAGGGATGCCTTGGGGCGGGTAGCAGTATCAGGGTCGGCGGTGCGGGCATGACGAATTATAAACACATCTTTTCCCAGGCAATCGAGCGGCTGCATACCGAAGGCCGGTATCGCGTGTTCATCGACATTTTGCGCAACAAGGGCGCTTATCCCAACGCGCGGTGCTTCCACGGGCATAATGGCCCCAAGCCAATTACGGTGTGGTGTTCCAACGATTATCTCGCCATGGGCCAGCACCCCAAGGTCGTCGCGGCCATGGAGGAGGCGCTGCACGATGTCGGCGCAGGCTCGGGCGGCACCCGCAATATTGGCGGTAACACGCATTATCATGTAGACCTGGAGGGCGAACTCGCTGATCTGCACGGCAAGGAAGCCGCGCTGCTGTTCACCTCTGGCTATGTCTCCAACGAGGCGACGCTGGCGACGTTGGCGAAGCTGCTGCCCGGCTGCATCATCTTTTCCGATGAACTCAATCATGCCAGCATGATCGCGGGCATCCGCAATTCCGGCTGCGAAAAGCGCGTGTTCCGGCATAACGACCTCGATCATCTGCGCGAACTGCTGGAGGCGGAGGAAACGGACGCGCCCAAGCTGATCGCGTTCGAGAGCGTCTATTCGATGGACGGCGATGTCGCGCCGATCGCATCGTTCTGCGATCTGGCCGACGCGTTCAACGCGCTCACCTATTGCGACGAAGTGCACGCTGTCGGCATGTATGGCGCGCGCGGTGGCGGCATTACCGAGCGCGACGAGGTGGCGGGCCGCGTCACGATCATCGAGGGCACGCTCGGCAAGGCATTCGGGGTGATGGGTGGCTATATCGCGGCGGATCAGATGATCGTCGATTGCATCCGCTCCTATGCGCCCGGCTTCATCTTCACCACTTCGCTCTCGCCCGTGCTGGTCGCCGGTGTGCTGGCGTCCGTACGGCATCTCAAGCAATCGAGCGAGGAGCGTGAGGCACAGCAGGCTGCTGCGGCCACGCTGAAGGCTCTGATGCACGAGGCGGGGCTGCCGGTGATGCCGTCCGTCACCCATATCGTGCCGCTTATGGTGGGCGACCCGATAAAAGCCAAGAAAATCAGTGATATATTGCTCGCTGAATATGGCGTCTATGTGCAGCCGATCAATTACCCTACCGTGCCGCGCGGCAGCGAGCGCCTGCGCTTCACCCCCGGCCCGGCGCATACCGAGGCGATGATGATCGATCTGGTCGCCGCGCTGGTGGAGATCTGGAGCCGGATGGAAATGGAGCTGAAAAAGGCGGCCTGAAGTGCCTTTTGCGGGCTTGCGGAGGCCTGCTCTGCTTCGTCCGAGCCAACCTGGCTTCCTATTGGAGGCACACTCAACGGCCTGGTAACCTTCGGCGCAATCGAAGCATTAAGCCTTCCCTTCTATTATGTGGCCATGAGGCGTGTGACCTATCATGGCCAGCGGCAACGCCGGCGTTATGCACCGCATAGGCGGACACTATGGGGTTTGAAGTCCTATGGTATTTTGATCGTTGCGGGCGTCGTTGGAACCTTGTCTGGCATCGGATCGACAATCGACTTCGCAGGCTGGAAAGCCAGCGCCGCCCCGCGTTATGATGCCACGATTTCAAGCTGCCATGCGATTGATGGCGATACATTGCGATGCGGCGAGGAACGGATCAGGCTGGTCGGTATAGATGCGCCGGAATTGCCGGGCCATTGCCGTCCGGGCAGGATGTGCGCGCCGGGCGATCCGTATGCAGCGACCAGCGGATTATCAGACATGGTGCGCTCAACCATGCCGATCCAGCGATACGGAGTGGACAAATATGGCCGCACCATTGCCGCGCTGGAGGGCACTCAAGGAGATTTATCCTGCGCGCAGCTTCGTGATGGCAATGCCATTTACAAGCCGCAATGGGATGACAGATTGCATGTCGCCCGCACATGCCCCGGCGCTATGAAAGTGTAAAGCGCAGACAGGGCGTCGTTTTACCCCAGCGCCGCCTGTTTCTCTTCCGCCAGCCGGTCCAGCTCCGCCCGGCTCATCTTCGCTGCCTGAGTCTTGAGCTGCCCACAGGCTGCCGCGATATCCCGCCCGCGCGGGGTGCGCACCGGCGCTGAGATCCCCGCCTCGAAGATGATATCGGAAAACCGCTTAACCCGTTCCGGGCTGGAGCATTCATAAATCGCGCCCGGCCAGGGGTTGAACGGAATGAGGTTGACCTTGGCGGGCAGCTTGTATTTGCGGATGAGGCGGACCAGCTCGCGCGCGTCCTCGTCGCTGTCGTTCTTGCCAGCGAGCATCACATATTCGAAGGTGATACGGCGCGCGTTGTTGGCTTTCGGATAATCGGCGCAGGCTTGCAGCAACTCCTCGATGCCATATTTGCGGTTGATTGGCACGATTTCGTCGCGCACCTCCTTGGTGACGGCATGGAGCGACACCGCGAGGTTGACGCCAATTTCCTCCGCTGCGCGCACCATCATCGGCACCACGCCAGAGGTCGAAAGCGTGATGCGCCGCTTGGACAGCGCAAGGCCGTCGCCATCCATCACGACTTTCAGCGCATCGCGCACATTCTCGAAATTATAGAGCGGCTCGCCCATGCCCATCATCACGATGTTGGTGAGCATCCGGCCATCGGGCGAATAGTGCGGCGCGTCGTCATCTTCATCTTCAGATGCCGCCGCCATCGTGCCCTTGGGCCACTCGCCCAGCGCGTCGCGCGCCAGCATTACCTGCCCGACGATCTCGCCCGGCGTCAGGTTGCGCACCAGGCGCATCGTGCCGGTATGACAAAAGCGGCAATTCAAAGTGCAGCCCACCTGGGACGAGACGCACAGCGTGCCCCGGTCCGCATCGGGGATGAACACCATCTCGTAATCCTGCCCGTCGTCGGAGCGGAGCAGCCATTTGCGCGTGCCATCGGTGCTGACCTGCGCCTCAACCACCTGCGGCCGGCCGACAACGAACCGCTCCGTAAAGAACGGGCGCTGTGCCTTGGCGATGTCGGTCATCGCGTCGAAAGCGGTGACGCCCCGATGATAGAGCCAGTGAAAGATCTGCTTGGCACGCAGCTTCGCCTGTTTGGCGTCCAGCCCCGCGCTTTCCAGCTCCGCCCTGATCTGATCACGGTTGAGGCCAAGGAGATCGACGCGCCCGTCCTCACGCGGGGTAATGGCGCGCGGCACAGGCACGGGGTCGATATGTCCGGGGATTTGCATGGAAGCGCGATATAGTATGAGGTGCCTGCAACCGCCAGCCTTTTCACGGGTTTGCACAATGCACCGGAGAACATCACATGGACCGTTTCTTTACCCGTATCGCCACGACTGTTTCCGCTGCAGTAGGGCAACCTTGGGCGTTCATTCTGGCTGCGCTCAGTATCATTATATGGGCCTGCTCAGGCCCGCTATTCGGTTTCTCGGACACATGGCAGCTTGTGGTCAACACCAGCACGACCATCATCACCTTCCTGATGGTGTTCGTCATTCAGAACAGCCAGAACCGCGATGCGGCGGCGATGCAGGCCAAGCTGGATGAACTGATCCGCGCACTGGAAACGGCGCGCAACGAGTTTATCGGTATCGAGCATATGACCGACAATGAACTGGAGAAAATTCGTTCTGAGCTTGAAGCGGATGTCGGGGAAGCGGCAATCCATGAACCCACTTCCAGCCCGAACTCGGTCGGTCGCGTGATCAAGCGCTTTTAGACAAGGCTATACTGCGCAGCCGAGCGCGGCGGCGTCCATCGCGGTGGCGGCGCCTTTCAGTTCGTAGACATCGGAGAAGGGGCGCCCACTCGCGGTGCTGCTTTCCACGCTTATCGTGGGGGAAGAGCGCATGGCCGCGATGATGGCAGCATCCATGCGCGCATCTTGCGCCCAGGCATCCGCCTTGCCCGACGACAACGCGAATCGCCGTTCGCCGATGCTGAGATAGACCCGCGCCTGCGGCCCGCGTTCACGGCTGAGGCGGATGTGGAGCTGGCCGCGCACATGGCGCGCGGGCCATGTGCCGACCGATGCGAAGGCGCGCCACCCTGCCTTGCCCGCAGAGGTGCGGCTCGGCTCGGCAATGGCGTAGCAGCGCGGCACGGCGGGGTCGCGAAATGCGCCCCACCCGCCGAACACGCCAAGCGAATCGCGTGCCTGCGCAGGGGCAGCCAGCGCCCACGCCACTATTGCCAATCCGGTTGCCACCCGCTTCATACCTCCCTGCAAAGCCCAAGGCGGCGGCATTTGCAAGCATCGCTGCCAAAATATCGAAGATCAGGTGCGCCTGCCGCTTGCGGTGCGCCGCATTGTCGGTAATGAAGGAAGTCCAATATCCGGGCAGGGCGGGACCAACTCGCCGAGAGCACATTACGGCAAGAGCGGGAACAGGGAATGAAGGCAACCATCGAACGTGCAACGCTGCTCAAGAGCTTGAGCCACGTCCAGTCGGTGGTGGAGCGGCGCAACACCATCCCTATCCTTTCCAATGTGCTGATCGAGGCGTCCGCCAGCGGCACGATCCGCCTGATGGCGACGGATCTTGACCTTCAAGTGGTCGAACAGGTGCAGGCGCAGGTCGAGGTGCCCGGCGCGACGACCATTTCCGCGCACACGCTGTTCGATATTGCCCGCAAGCTGCCCGAGGGGAGCCAGGTTTCCCTCGAAGCTGCGGACGGCAAGATGCTGATTCAGGCCGGGCGGGCGAAGTTCAACCTCTCGACCCTGCCGCGCGACGATTTCCCCATGATCGCGGAGGGCGAGTTGCCCACGCAGTTTGAGCTGCCAGCCGAGACGCTGAAGCAGATTATCGACAAGACGCGCTTTGCCATCTCCACCGAGGAAACGCGCTATTATCTCAATGGCATCTTTTTCCATGTGTCGGATGATCCACAGCCGGTGCTGAAGGCGGCAGCGACGGACGGCCACCGCCTCGCGCGCGTCACCGTGCCCCGGCCCGATGGGGCGGAGGGAATGCCGGACATCATCATCCCGCGCAAATGCATCGCCGAATTGCGCAAGTTGCTCGACGAAGTGGAGGGCAGCGTCGAAATCTCGCTGTCGGCCAGTAAGATTCGCTTCGGCATCGGCAATGCGATTCTAACCTCCAAGCTGATCGATGGCACCTTCCCGGATTACAGCCGGGTGATCCCCACCGCCAACGACAAGCTGCTGCGGATCGATCCGCGCAGCTTCGAGGAAGGGGTGGACCGTGTGGCGACAATTGCCACCGAGAAAACCCGCGCGGTCAAAATGGCGCTGGACCGCGACAAGATCACCCTGTCCGTCACCAGCCCGGAAAACGGCAACGCGGCGGAGGAAGTGCCGGGCGATTATACGTCCGACAGCTTCGAGATCGGCTTCAACGCGCGCTATCTGCTCGATATTCTCGGCCAGATCGAGGGCGATGTGGTGGAGCTGCACCTCGCCGATCAGGCCGCGCCAACGCTGATCCGCGAGAACGACCGCTCGCCCGCGTTGTATGTGCTCATGCCGATGCGGGTTTAGCGCTTCAGCCTTATTTCATACAGTTTTGGCCAATATTTCCCGGTGACGAACAACCGGTCATTCGCCGCATCATAGGCGATGCCGTTGGGCACGGCGTCGGGGTTGGTGAGCCTCTGCTTGCGGGTGAGACGGCTAATGTCGATCCAGTCGATCACCTGGCCGGTGGCCGGATCGATCCGCGCGATGCGGTCCGTCATCCAGATGTTGGCGAGGATTTCGCCCTTCACATATTCCAGCTCGTTGAGCATTGGCACTGGCTTGCTATTGTGGGTTACGGGCAGGCGGCCGGTTTCCTCCAGCGTGACGGGATCGAGAAAGCGCAGCTCCGCGCTGCCGTCCGATAAGATCAGGCGCGTGCCATCGTTCGCCAACCCCCAGCCTTCGCCCGCATAGCGGAAGGTGGCGACTTCGCGAAAAGTCGCGCGGTCCCAGCGGAAACCGATACCATTGCGCCAGGTGATCGAGATCAGCGCGTCGCCCCAGTGGGTCAGACCCTCGCCGAAATAGCGCGGCGAGAGCGGGACAGACCGCTGCACCGCGCCATCCTCAAGCCGCACCTCGCGCAGGTTCGATGCGCCATATTGCCCGGTGCTTTCATAGAGCGCGCCGTCGAGCCAGATCAGCCCCTGCGTGAAGGCCTTGTCGTCATGCGGGTAGCTGCGCACCAGCGACCAGCGCGTCTCCGCCTGCGCCGGGGCGAAGGCGAGCAGCGCGACGAGCAGCGCAACGAAAACTCTCATGCCGGAGTATCCGCTATGGCGGCGGCCAGCCAGCCGGGTAGGGGGAGGGCGCCCATGTCCTCCACCCGCCGATGATCGACGGCAACGCCAAGATCGGGATAGGCCGCGATCTGCCGCGCGGAGTCTGACTGCGCCATCGGCACCACCACCAGCCGCCGGTTGACCTTGCTTCGATAGTGCATCCGCGCGGTGTTTTCCTGCCCCACATAGCAGCCCTTAGTGAAGTCTACGCCGTTCAGTTCCCGCG
>JAGNYO010000055.1 GCA_017984895.1 Sphingobium sp.
TGTGGGCGGCATCCACCCCTTCCACGTCAAAGCTGGGGTCCGCTTCGGCGTAGCCCAGGTCCTGCGCCTCCTTCAGCACTTCGTCGAAATCCCGGCCTTCGCGCTCCATGGTGGTGAGGATGTAATTGCAGGTGCCGTTCAATATGCCATACACCCGGCTGATCTCGTTGGCGGCCGCGCCCTCGCGCAGGCCCTTGATCACCGGGATGCCCCCCGCCACAGCGGCTTCATATTTCAGCGGGATGCCGGACTGCTCGGCCAGCTTGGCGAGATCCAGCCCATGATGCGCCAGCATCGCCTTGTTGGCGGTAACGAGCGGCTTGCCCGCACTCAATACTGCCCTGGCTAGGGCGAGGGCAGGGCCGTCAGACCCGCCGATCAGCTCCACCACCACATCTATGTCGTCGCGTCGGGCCAGCTCCATCATATCGTCGACCCAGTCGAAGCGGCTGATGTCGACGCCGCGGTCCCGCTCGCGATCTCGCGCATTGACCGCGCGCACCTCAATGCGCCGACCGGCGCGGCGGGCAATCAGCTCGCTGTTCGCATCAAGCAGCCGGATCACGCCGATGCCCACTGTGCCCAGCCCCACTATCGCTACCCGCATCGGTCGTTGATCCTGCATTGCCATCCCGCTTCGCTGATATGCCTTTAGGACAGCGCCCACCGCCGTCCGCACGTCCGCTACAATGTGCGGCCGCACCTGCCAAGGCTTTCCATCACCAATCGATAGTCCCGGCGCGCCGCCTCTGCATCAAGCATGGCCATGGCGCGGGTGGAGGAAGCAGGCAGTGCGTCGGGAAGGGCGCAGGCGAGGCGGTACCACAGCAGCGTGTCGCGCGCCGGTGGCACAGCCGCATCATCGACGATCTCGCCCAGCGACACGCCCCATTGCGCAGCTTCGCCGGGGCGACGCAAAATCGACAGTGAAACCGGCGCGCCCGTAACCGTCTTGAGGAAGATCTGCGTCTCTCCCTCGCCCTGCACCGTGCCAGGGACATGGAAGGCATCCCCCACTTCCAGCACGGCGGGGACAGGGTTAGGGCCGAGCATTTCGGTGACCACGGCCCGTGTGGTCGCCTCGATCCCGGCGCTCCAGGGTTGCAGGGCATTACGCGAGACAAGTTGTACCTGGCCGGGCTGCGCGGCCGGCAGCGCGAAGATCAGCACGGTCGCGCCGCGCCGCCAGCGCCGGACCACAGGGCTGTTGGCAATGCCCTCGGCAGGGGCGACGAGAAAGCGCACCTGCGGGGCAATGCCGCCCGTGCCGCGAATCAGCGAATCAACCCGTGCGGTAATCAGATGATAGGTGCGCGCCGGATCACCGGGATTCGCGCCGGCGATGCGGACATCCTTTACGCTACGGATGCGGGCTTTGGCGATCAGGGGCGCGGCCGAAGCGAGATCGGCTACATCGGCATAAGAAAGGCCAGAAGTGACCGGCTCAGCCTGCTGCGCCGCCGCAGCAGAAGGGCCGCCAATTAGCACCAATAAGGACATAATAGTCAACACATTCAATATTTTACGTAAGAGTTCCGCGGAGGAAACCCGACCATTATGGATTATCATCAAATGCTCTTCCGATTTTGCATGCTCCGACCTCCGGCACGCGTGTCTGAAAAATTCTCACCCTGTCGCGATATAATGGCGCACAAAGCGGTTGCGTCGGCTCGCTCGTCACGATAGGAAGCAGATGAATAATAGTAAACAAGGCAGGGTGGGGCTTGGGTCCATATGTGCGCATATGACTCTCGCCCCATATCTAAATGTCGACTTTTTTATAAGTTGTAGAGTTAAGGAGTGTCGTTGCTGAATGGCCTACGCTGATCACTCAGAGGCATCGAGTCGTACTATCTCGATTGTTATCGTCGCCTTGATTCACGTTGTTCTGGGATATGCATTTGTCACGGGTCTTGGCATGAAATATGTCAAGAAAGCCGCGGAACAGCTGAATGTAATCGACGTCAAGGAAGAGCCGCCGCCACCGGATGAGCCGCCGCCACCGCCGCCCAAGCCGGCGGATGTGCCGCCGCCACCCGTCGTTGCGCCGCCGCCGATGGTGCAGACCCCGGTTGCCGCCCCACCGATTCAGACTGTGTCGGCACCTCCGCCGCCGGCTCCTGTCATAATGGTGCCGACCACGGCACCGCCTCCGCCGCGTCCTGTTGCACGAGCTCTCCCCAAAGGCAGACCGGGTGACTGGGTGACGTCCGACGACTATCCCAGCCGCGCACTGCGTGAAGGGCGCTCGGGCGTCGTGGGCCTGCGTCTTGATGTGGGTGTGGATGGCCGGGTGGCAAACTGCTCGGTTACATCATCCAGCGGGCATTCGGATCTCGATGCTACGGCCTGTCAGCTTGTGACGCGCCGTGGCCGGTTCAAGCCTGCAACCGGCACGGATGGCGCGGCGATGGCCGATAGCTGGTCCAGCCGGTTCGTATGGCGCATACCCGAGTGATTTCAGACGGGCGGTTGAAGCCGGTTCGGCCCACACCGCCCTTCGTTTTTGGTTTGTATTTTTGAGAGGGAAGTAGGTAACAATGTTCATTTCTATCGCTGCAGCTGCTGCCGCTGGGGCCGCGCAAGATAATCCGTATGGCCTGGAAGCCGCTCTTCGTGAGGGTGGCATTATCTCACAGTCCGTGTTCGTCATCCTCGTGGGTATGTCGATTTTCTCCTTCTACATCCTGTTCACCAAGCTGATCGAACAGCAGAAGATCATGAGCCAGGGTAAAAAAGTGAAGCAGAGCTTCTGGCGGTCTTCCACCCTCAAGGAGGGCGGTGCCAAGCTGGAGAAGAACAGCGCTTACAAGCAGCTCGTCGACGATGGCCTTGCCGCTCAGGAACAGCACAGCAAGCTCACCGATCCGGTCGAGGCGCATGACTGGATGCATGGTTCGCTCGCCCGCTCTGAAGCGGCGATCAATTCGAAGCTCGGCGGCGGCCTCGCGTTCCTCGCCACCGTGGGCGCGACCGCACCGTTCATCGGTCTGTTCGGCACCGTGGTCGGCATCTATCGCGCACTCATCAAGATCGGTTCGTCCGGCCAGGCGTCGATCGATACCGTCGCCGGCCCGGTCGGCGAAGCGCTGATCATGACCGCGCTCGGTCTGGTCGTCGCGGTTCCCGCCGTGCTTGCCTTCAACTGGCTGCAGCGCCGCAACAAGTCGATTTCAGAAGATCTGAACGGCTTTTCGGTCGATCTGCTCGGCTTCCTGATGTCCAACGGCCAGGTCCGCCCGACCGTTGCCGCGGCACCGACAGCCGCTGCGCGTCCGGCTGCTGCGCCGACCAAAGCCTGAGACTGCGTTTCCGGTGACCGCTCTCCTCTATGGGGGCTGCGGTCGCCGGCCCGCTTCGGGCTGCAAGGCCTATAAATACGATATGAAAAGTAGGATACTGATCGATGGCAATTAGTGCTGGATCCGGCGGCGGCGACGAAAAGCCGATGTCCGACATCAACACGACCCCGCTTGTCGACGTCATGCTGGTGCTGCTGATCATCTTTCTGATCGCCGTTCCTGTCGTGGTGCAGACGATCGACCTGCAGCTTCCCAAGGTGCCGTTCGAGCCGACGACGACCAAGCCGGAGAATGTTTCCCTCTCCATTAACAATGCTGCGGACGGTTCATGCGAGGTTTACTGGAACATGACCCGGGTCAATTCGGACGAGCTGCTGAAGCGCGCGGTCGATAAGCTGAAGAAGGATATCGAGAAGGCGGGCGGCATCGCCAACATGACGGCAGAGGATCTGCCCGAAGCGCATATCCGCGCCGACATCAACACGCCCTGGCGTTGTGTTGGCGGCACTATCTACACGATGCAGCTGGCCGGTTTCCCGAAAGTGGGCTTCATTTCGCAGCCTGATCCGGGTTCGATCAAAGTCCAGCGTCTCTAAGCGTTTGCAGGAGTAATTGCCATGGCCATGAGTGCCGGTTCAGACGATGGTGAGCCGATGATGGAGATGAACACGACGCCGTTGATCGACGTCATGCTCGTGCTTCTCATCATGTTCATCATTACCATCCCGATCCAGACCCACGCGGTGAAGATCGACCTCCCCAACAACCAGAATCCGCCTCCGCCGGATATGGTCGATCCGGTCAAGAACAAGGTCGCGATTGACGCTGCTGGCACGATCACCTGGAACGGCAACCCGATCGACAAGCTGACTCTGCGGCAATATCTGCGCGCCTCGATGGCGCTGCCGGTTGAGCCGGAATTGCAGTTCCAGCCTGACCGCCAGACTCGTTATGTCACGGTCGATGAAGTGTTGGCGATCATCAAGGCGTCGAAGGTGACGAAGCTCGGCTTCATCGGTAACGAGCAATATTACAATTTCTGACCTGGCGTGAGGATGGGGCCGCCCCCTTCTCTTATTGGGCACGATCAAGGGGGCTTCAGGCCCCCTTTTTTCTTGCGTGCGACCGTAAACCTGTACAGGCGCGCAACTCTCCTCGCATTCTCCGAAAATATGGCAGCGCATCTCGTGTTCGCGCCGCTTAACGAAATCCTTACGCTGCTCTGCGATAGCGGGCGGATGGAGGATGCGCGAGCCTGCGATGAGTTTTATTGACCAGACCCCCCTGGGCCAGACAGACGAGCCGCGCATGGCCCGGCACACGGTGCTGATCGGCGTCAAGCTGCGCCGGCCCGGCGAAACCTGGTTCACCAGCCGTGTGTCCAACCTTTCCGAAACCGGTTTTCGCCTGCACAGCTTCGTCAACCTCAAGCCGGGGATGACGATCTGGGTGATGTTCTCAGGCTTCGAGGGACGCCGCGCCACCGTGATGTGGACCAAGGGTGCGGAGGCGGGTTGTATGTTCGAATCGCCCCTGCACAAAGCGATCTACGAGCATATCATGCGAGTAAGTGCGCCCTGATGAGGCGATAGGCAGCGGCCAGGCCTTAAGAGCGCGGGCTTCCTTCAGCTTGTTGCCCCCGCCTGCGCCTCGGTTGCTCCTGCGCCGTCGCCCGGTTGCTCCGCAACGCTTGCCTCGCCAATGATATCGCTATCCATGGTTTGCGCCGATGCAAGCCGCGCATAAAGACCGCCCTGCTGGATCAGCTGGTCATGCGTGCCCTGCTCGGCGATAGTCCCCTGATCCATGACGATGATCCGGTCCGCCGCGCGCACGGTGGAGAGGCGGTGTGCGATCATGATGGTCGTCCGTCCCTGCATCAGCCGTTCGACCGCTTTTTGCACCAGATGTTCGGAGCGCGAATCGAGCGCCGAGGTCGCCTCGTCCAACAGCAGGATCGGCGCATCGCGCAGCATGGCGCGGGCAATAGCGATCCGCTGGCGCTGCCCGCCAGACAGCCGGGCACCATTATCGCCAAGATAGGTGTCCAGCCCGTGCGGCAGTTCACGCAGAAATTCTTCCGCGTTGGCGGCGCGGGCTGCCTCCCATATCTCGGTATCGCTGGCGTCCCATCGGCCATAGCGCAAATTATCCCGTGCGGAGGCCGCAAAAATCATCGTCTCCTGCGGCACCAAGGCCATGTTAGAGCGCAAATCCGCGAGCGCGGCATCTTTAAGCGCCACCTCGTTGAAGCGCACCGCTCCGGACTCCGGGTCATAAAAGCGCAACAGCAGTTGCAGCACCGTGCTCTTGCCCGCGCCGGAAGGACCGACCAGCGCCAGCGTTTCACCGGGGCGCACAGCGAGGGTGAACTCCCTGAGCGCCAGTCTTTCCGGCCGGGTGGGATAGCGAAAACACACTTGCTCGAAGGCGATACGGATGCCGCCTTCGCGCGGGATCGGGGTGGGGCGGGCAGGGGACGCCAGATGCGGCTCGCTCGCCAGAAGATCATGCAACCGCCCTGCGGCGCCCGCGCCACGCAGCAGATCGCCCCAGCTTTCCGAGAGCGAGCCAAAGGCACCCGCTACCAATCCGCCGGTGATTACGAAGGCGGCGATGCTGCCGCCGGTCATCGCGCCGGTCGCGACATCGAGCGCCCCCTGCCACATCACTGCCACGATCGAGCCGAAGATCAGGAAAAAGGCGACCGCCGTTATGGTCGCACGCATCGTGATGCGCCGCCGGGCGATGGCAAGAGTGCGCCCTACCTGGTCGGCAAAGCGCTGCGCCTCGCGGTCCTCCTGCCCGAAAGCCTGCACGATGCGCATCGCTCCCAGAATTTCGGCGGTCATGCTGCCCACGCTGGCGACGCCATCCTGGCTGTCACGCGATAGTGCGCGCAGGCGCCGCCCCAGGACAATGATCGGCAGCACCACCACGGGTATGCCGATCAGCAGATAAGCGGTGAGTTTGGGCGCGATCGTGAAAAGATAGCCGATGCCGCCAATGCCGGTAAGCAGATTGCGCAGAGCGACCGAAATGGTCGAGCCGACGATCAGTTCGATCACTGTGGCGTCCGCCGTCATCCGCGCGGCGATTTCGGACGGGCGGTTTTCCTCGAAAAAGGATGGGGACTGGCGCAACAGGTGGCGCTGCACCGCGATTCGGATGTCCGCGATGACACGCTCTCCCAGCAGCGAGAAGAAATAGAAGCGCGCCGCACTTGCCAGTGCCAGCATCACGACAATCAGCATCAGATATTCGAACCAGCGCGCGATGTCCTGCGTGCCGCCGCTGCCGAAGCCCTTGTCGATGACGAGTTTGAACCCGCTGGGAATCGCGAGCGTGGCAGCAGACGCGATCACCAGCGAAAGCAGGGCCGCCGTCAGCAGAAGCGGATGCCGCCTCACTTGCTCGATCATGGGGAGCAATGCGCCGATCTGTCCGCGCTGCGGCGCGGCTTCCTGGGCGGGGGTAGGGTTTTTTGCCATGAGGGGCGCTTAGCAGCCGTCATGTCCATTCTCAATGGGCACTATGACCCGTGCGATTATTCAGGCGTAAAGCGAAAACATTTGCCTATTGTGCATTGCGATAATAACCTGAAAATCTTTTCCGCCTATACTGTTGCAGCGTCCTCCCTAAGGGTATGAAAATAATGCTTTATAACGCATATGAGCTTCATCGCAATTTTCTCGCAGGAGCGAGCGCAATGGCGAATGTCGGAGCGGAGCTGCTCAATCACCCCGCCAATCCGCTGGCCTATTTCGGTGGTGGGCCGATCCTCGCCTCCGCGCTGGAAGTGTTCGCGCATGCGTCCGCGCCACGCGGCAAGCCGGACTTTGGCCTCGCTACAACCCTCATCGAGGGTAAGGAATATGCAGTCGACGAGGTTATCGAGGCGCGCAAGAATTTCGGCCAGCTCAAGCATTTCATCGTGCGTAAGGCACCGAAGAACCGGCCCAAGCTGCTGATTGTCGCGCCGATGTCTGGCCATTACGCCACGCTGCTGCGCGGCACGGTGGAGCGCATGATACCGGGGCATGACGTATGGATCACCGACTGGCGGGATGCGCGCAACGTCCCGTTGGGCGAAGGCGGCTTCGATCTTGATGATTATATCGACTATCTGATCGACTGGCTGGCGCATATCGGGCCGGGCGCGCATATGCTGGCGGTGTGTCAGCCTTCGGTGCCCAGCTATGCGGCGGCGTGCATCATGTCCGCCAACAAGGACCCCAACCGGCCGCGCACCCTCACCATGATGGGCGGGCCGATCGACACGCGCGAGGCGCCCACCGTAGTCAACACGCTGGCGACAGAGCGGCCGATTAGCTGGTTCGAGCAGAATGTGGTTGCCACCGTGCCGTTCCAATATGCCGGGGCAGGGCGGCGGGTCTATCCCGGTTTCATGCAGCTCGCCGGATTTATGTCGATGAACCTCGGCAATCACATGATGAGCCACTGGGAGATGTTCAAGCATCTGGTCGATGGCGACGACGAAAGCGCCGACATGACCAAGGATTTCTACGACGAATATCGCTCGGTGTGCGATATGACGGCGGAATTCTATCTCCAGACTGTGCAGGAGGTGTTCCAAAAGCACAGCCTGCCCAAGGGCGAGTTCGTCCACCGCGGTAATCGCATCGATACCGGCGCGATCACGGATATCGGGATTCTCGCCATCGAGGGCGAGCGCGACGATATTTCAGGGCTGGGTCAGACCAAGGCGGCGCTCACCATCTCCGGCGGGCTGCCCGATGCCATGAAGAAATATCATATGGCGATGGGTGCGGGTCATTATGGCATCTTCAATGGCAACAAGTGGCGCACGAGCATCGCCCCTGTGGTGGAGGACTGGATCGCCACGCATAATCGCTGAAGCGGGGGCGAGGCGCGTATGATCAGCCTTGCCGACATCCGTGTGGAGCGCTGGCCGGTGGCGGGCGCTTTCACGATCAGCCGCGGCGCCAAGACCCATGTGGATGTCCTCCTCTGCACCGTGACTGATGGCAGCCACGAGGGGCGGGGCGAGGCAACCCCGATCTATTATCATGGCGAAACGGCGGAGGGGTGCGCCGCCGCGGTCCGCGCGTTTTGCGGCACTCTGGCCGGGCGCTCGCTTTCTCATGCTCTGGTCAACACCGCACTGCCGCGTGGCGCGGCGCGTAATGCGCTTGACTGCGCGCTGTGGGATTTGCGCTCGAAGCAGGAGGGCGCGCCGGTCTGGCAGCTTGCCGGGCTGGCGGAACCCCGGCCATTGCCCACTGCCTTTACCATCAGCATCGATACGCCCGCCAGAATGGGGGGAGAAGCCCGTTCCGCCGCTGCGCGCGGTTTTCGTCTGCTCAAATGCAAGCTGGGCGGCGAGGGGGATCTGGCACGGATCGCGGCGGTGCGCGAGGGCGCGCCCGATGCGCGGTTGATCGTGGATGCCAATGAGAGCTGGAACGATCTGGACATTGCGGCACAGGCTGCCGCGCTGGCCGCGCTCGGCGTGGAACTGATCGAGCAGCCGGTGCGGCAGGGCGAGGAGGTGCGCCTCGCCGCCGTGCGCTCGCCCGTGCCCTTCTGCGCGGATGAAAGCTGCCAGGACAGGTCTGACCTGCCCCGTCTGGCGGATTTCCCGGTCATCAACATCAAGCTCGACAAGGCCGGCGGCCTGAGTGAGGGGATTGCCCTGCGGGATAGCGCGCTGGCGCAAGGCAAGAGGCTGATGCTGGGATGCATGCTTTCCACCTCGCTCGGTATCGCGCCCGCGTTATTGCTGGCGGACAAGGCGGAATGGGTCGATCTGGATGGTGCGCTGCTGCTGGAGCGGGACCGGGCTGGCGGGCTAAAACTGCTCGACGGATTGCTTCACCCCGGCATAGTGTGGGGATTGCCGCGCTGATCGCCCACCCCTAATCGCAGGCGAGATGGAGCTTTTGCGCCAGCCACGCCGAGAGCACCGTCATGGATGCGGTAAACAGCAGTTGGTTGACCACATTGACCCCCGCCGCGCTCATGCCGAGGGTGATGAGCGCGCCCACCACCATCGCGCCCGAGTTGACAATATTGTTAGCGGCGACAGTTCGCGCGGCCTGAGATTTGTCCACCGTCGTCGTCAGGAAGGCATAAAGCGGCACCACGAACATGCCGCCAGACACCGCAATGCCCAGCAGGGTGAGCAGCATTGCCACGGCATGGCGGTGCGCCAGAAAATCGGACAGCGTCATCAGTTGGCCCGGCGCAACGCCGCTCTCCCACAGGCGGCACAGCACATGATAGACGAGCACGAACCCGCCCATCGCCAGCACCGAGGCCGGGGCGAACCTCGCTGAAACCTTGCCTTGCAACAGCCGGTTGATGACAATGGAGCCAATCGCGACGCCGACTGAGAAAATCCCGAGAAACACGCTGGCAATCGCCTTGTCTGCGGCCAGCACATTCTTCACCAGCGGCGGGAACTGGATGAACAGCACTGTGCCGATCGTCCAGAAAAAGCTGATCGATACAATCGCGAGGAACAGGCGCGGAATATGCATGGTCGCGCTCACCAGCCGGACCGAGGCGCGCACGATATGGAAATCGAGCTTGCCAGCCTGGGCCAGTGGCGGCGCGGGCGGCACCATCCGCCCTGTAAGATATCCGAGGCACGCGGTGGCCAGCACAACGACCGCCGCCACTTCCACCGCGATCAGCCCTGCGAGGATCGTCCCCGCCAAAATCGCGATATAGGTGCCTGCCTCGACCAGCCCGGTGCCGCCTAATATCTCGTCATCCTTGAGGTGCTGTGGCAGTATCGCGTATTTGATCGGCCCGAAAAAGGTGGAGTGGATGCCCATGGCGAGCATCGCCACCATCATCAGCGGGATGGCGACCAGCTCCACCGCAGTGGCCATCCATGCCAGCACCAGACCCACCGCGCCGACCAGCATGATCAGGATTTCCGCCAGCTTGACGATGCGGATGATCCCCGCCTTGTCCCGCTGGTCCGCAAGCTGCCCGGCGAGCGCGGAGAGCAGGAAAAAAGGCACGGTCGCCGCCGCGGTCGCCAGCGCGCTGAACCATGTTTCCGCCTGCGGGTCGCTGTAGACGCTGAACACCACGAACAGCACCATCGCGTTTTTGAACAGATTGTCGTTGAACGCGCCAAGGAGCTGGGTCGCGAAAAGGGGCGCGAAACGTCGCTTCGTCAGCAAGCGCAGCGATGTTTTCATAGTGGTGCGGCTGGCCCCGATGATTGACGAATGGCCCGCGTTTAGCGGCTTGGCGCCCTTGTGTGCAACATCTAACATCATGCCGTCCGCTCTATGCCCCGCCTGCACCGGAATGATACAGGCTGCGCTCTTGCCAGCGGACATCGGCTATGGCAGGCGAAGAGCCATGCTGACGCTGCCGAACCTGCTGACCCTGTCCCGCATCTTCGCGGTGCCGATACTGGTGGCCCTGCTGTGGCCGGCGGAGCAGGGGCACCAGTGGCGCACAGGCTATACACTGGCTTTCCTGCTCTATTGCCTGATGGGCCTCACCGATTATTTCGATGGCTATGTGGCGCGGGCCAAGGGCGCGGTGTCGCGGCTCGGCATCTTCCTCGATCCAATTGCGGACAAGATCATGGTCGGTGCCGTGATTCTGATGCTGGCGGCGACGCACGATATCGACGGCGTGCACATCATCGCCGCGCTGGTGATTTTGTTGCGCGAGATCGCGGTATCGGGATTGCGGGAGTTTCTCGCCGGTTTGCAGGTATCCATGCCGGTGTCCCGCCTCGCCAAGTGGAAAACCGCGTTTCAGCTCATTGCGCTGGGCGCGCTGATCCTGGGCGGCGCACTGCCGCACTGGGCGTTCGTCCATCAGGTGGGCCTGCTGACGCTGTGGGCCGCAGCGACGCTGACCCTGTTAACCGGGTGGGATTATCTGCGCGTTGGCCTGAAGCATATGGACTGAGCGGATGGCGGCGCTGGAAATCCTCTATTTCGCGTGGGTGCGGGAGGGCATCGGCAAGGATGGCGAGACGATCGACCATCCCGGCGGCGATGTCACAGTCGGGGAACTGATCGCGCGGCTGGCGGAGCGCGGCGGCGGCTATGCACAGGTGTTTGCCGACGTAAAGCGGGTGCGCGCCGCGCTGGATCAGAATTTCGTGCCGCTCGATACGAGGCTTGGCACAGCCAGGGAACTGGCGCTGTTTCCGCCAGTCACAGGCGGATGACCGACATCGTGATCGCGGTCGGGGAGGCGGATTTCGACCCCGCGTCGCATCTCGCGCGGCTGGAAGCGCTGAGCGGCGGTGCGGTGGCGAGCTTTACCGGCATCGTGCGCGGCGGGGATGGGCTGATCGCGATGCGGCTCGATCATTATCCCGCGATGACGGAAGGGCAAATCGCGCGGATCGTGGAGGATGCCTGCGCCCGCTGGCCGCTGCTGGGCGTGGTGGCAGCCCACCGCGTCGGCGAGCTTCGGCCGGGCGAGCGCATTGTCTTTGTCGGCACGGCTTCAGCGCATCGGGCCGCTGCGCTGGAAGCCTGCGCGTTTCTGATTGACTGGCTCAAGACATCTGCGCCCTTCTGGAAGAAGGAGCGGTTTGCGGATGGCAGATCCGAATGGGTAGAGGCAAGGGCCGAGGATGACACTGCCGCGGAACGCTGGCGTCAGGACGTGGGCTAACCCGCCTGTTGCGATAAATCCCTCAAAATATCCGATAACATATTGAATTCCCTGTCACGCGGGCTGCCTTTGCGCCACACCAGCGCAATCTCGCGCGTGGCATGGGCGGCAGAGAGCGGGCGGGCGTTGATCTGCGTATGCTCCAGAATGCCGCCTTTTATCGCCATCTCAGGCAAGATCGTCAGCCCCAGACCATTATCGACCATCTGCACCATCGTGTGCAGCGAGGTGCCCATCATTGTCGCCTCGGCGCGCAGCTCCGGCCGGTTGCAGGCGGCGAGCGCATGGTCCTTGAGGCAATGCCCGTCCTCCAGCAGCAGCAGCCGCGTCTCGTCGATCATGTCCGGCGGGATGCTGGCCGGTGGATCGCGCGGGTCGTCCTTGGGGAACGCCACATAGAGCCGGTCGTCGAAGAGATGGGCCTTTTCCACCTCTCCGGTGGCATAAGGAAGCGCCATCAGCACGCAATCGACATGGCCGTGGCGCAGCGATTCCATCGCCGCATGGCTGGTTTCCTCGCGCAGATAGAGCTTGAGGTCAGGCTTCTCATGCCGCAAATGAGGCAGCAGGCGCGGCAGTAGAAACGGCGCGATCGTGGGGATCACACTCATGCGCAACGCGCCGGTGAGGGGCTTGCCCGAAGCCTGCGCCAGTCCCGCCAGCTCCTCTGCCTCGCGCAGCACCCGATAAGCCTTCTCGACAATGCGGTCGCCCAGCGCCGTGAAGCGCACCACGCGGCGGGTGCGCTCTACCAGCGTGATGCCGATCAGGTTTTCAAGCTCGCGGATACCGGCGGAGAGCGTCGATTGCGTCACGTAACAGCTCTCCGCCGCCCGGCCGAAATGCCCCTGTTCCTTAAGGGCGACCAGATATTGAAGCTGTTTCAGGGTAGGGATGTAATTCGACATTGATCGCCTCGGTAAGTTACGAAGGCAGTAATAATCGTTTCCATCGATCTTTTCAATCGAGGCGAATGCGCCCGCGCCCTTGCTTCACCGAAGCGCGCGCCTTCTTGCTATCCACCCGCCGCGCCTTGGCCGCCTTGCCCGGTTTGGTGGGCACACGCCGTGCATCGCGTTGATGCGCCTTCACGAGCAGGTCGATCAGCCGCGCCCGCGCATCCTGCCGGTTGGCGTCCTGTGTGCGATGGTTCTGGGCGAGGATGAGCAGGATGCCCTCTGCCGTCATCCGCGAACCCGCCAGCGTGCGCAGCTTGCGAAAGGCGTACGGCGGCAGGCCGAGCCTGTAGGCGTTCACCCGCAATTGGACGGCGGTCGCGACCTTGTTGACATTCTGCCCGCCCGGCCCGCTCGCGGTGATGAAGCGCTCGTCGAGCGCATCCGCTGGGATGACGAAAGTCTCTGGATCAAAGCTCTGCATTTTTGGTCCAGAGGCAGTTCCGGCCCGCTCCGCCTGCCAACCTCCCGACAGGATCTCTTATGGGAGGTTGGGAGAGGGAGAGGGCTGGTGCCGCACATCCAAAACGCAACGAATCCGCCTGTTCTGGATCAAACATCAGCGAGAGTTTCTTCTGTAAACTCCGCAGCGGTGAAGCGCTCCGGCAACGGCGCGATGGCCTGTGCCGGCGGCTTCGCACCGCGCGGCACGGATATGCTGCGTGCATGGAGCAACATCGGCACGCCGGGTTCGATCGCCGCCGCGCCATAGATCGTGTCGCCAACAATGCCGAGGCCCAGCCCTTCACGCAGGTGAACGCGGATCTGGTGCGTGCGCCCGGTTTCGGGGAAGCAGGCGATCAGCGAGCGCCCGTGCTTCACCTCGATCAGCCGCCAGCGGGTGACTGCGCGTTTGCCTTTCGGGTCGGCGACGATGCGCCAGCCTTCCTCCGCGCTGCTGGTCTTGCCAAGCGCCAGATCGATTACGCCTTCGCGCTCCTGCGGCTCGCCTTCCACCACCGCGACATACACCTTCTCGACTGTGCCAGCCTCAAACGCGGCGGTGAAGCGTTTGTGCGCCTTGGGGTTGCGCGCCAGAAGCAGGCAGCCAGACGTATCCCGATCCAGTCGGTGCACCGCCAGTGGCCAGCGCTGAAACCCGAAGGTCAGGGAGGCGAGGTGATTTTCGAGGCTCAGCGATCCGTCACGCGGCGCGTCGACCGGTAGGCCCGCGGGCTTGTCGAGGATGATCGCCTCGCCGTCAATCATCAGCACGCGCTCGGTCAAAGGGGAAATCATTGGGGTTTTCACAGTTGTCTCTTGCGCGAGGGATAAGGATCGGGATGCTATAGGCCGACCGTAGTGCATTTTCAGCAAAAGTGGGAACCGGTTTTGCGGCTGAAAATGCCTACACCAAAATGGCCGGGGGGCAAGAAGAATGGAAAAGCGGGCGGGCAGGATGGAGTGGCTGGATGCCGCCAAGGGCATCGGTATCGTGCTGGTCGTCATCGGCCATGCATGGAAGAGTGTCGCGGTGCGCGATCCGATCTACGCCTTTCATATGCCCCTGTTCTTCATCGCGGCGGGCTATGTGGCGAAACCCGCGCCGGTGCGGGAGTTCGCGGTGAAGCAGTGGCGCGCGCTCGGGCTTCCCTACATCGCGTTTCTCGTCTGCCTGATGGCGGCGGACCCGTTGATCGAGGGCGCGCGCGGCTTCAGGCCGATGTTCCGTGATTGGGGCAGTGCGGTGCAGGCGGGGCTGATGGGCGGCACCTCGCTGCACGGGCCGCTCACCGTATTCTGGTTCGTGCCGTGCCTGATGATCGCGCGGCTGGCGCAGGTGGCGATATATAAGCTCTGGCCCGATGCACGGGACTGGCGCTGGGCGCTCAGCATGGCGGTGGTGCTGGCGCTGGGCGTATGGTGGGGAAGGGCGAGCAACTTTTCTCCGCTCGGCATCATCGCCGCGCCGGTGGCGCTGGTCTATTTGTGGCTGGGTGCGCTGTGGCGCACATGGGGGCAGGACAGGTGGCTGCTCCTTGCCTGTGCGGTGGCGTCCGTAACCGCGCTGCTGATCTATGGCCCGCTCGCGCCGCTCAACATGAAGTATGGGGATTATGGCCCCCGCCCTTATGTCACCCTGCCGCTGGCGTTCATCCTCTCGCTCGGCTTAGGCTGGCTGATGCGGTTGATACCCTGGCGTCCGTTCGTGGCGCTGGGGCGGATGTCGCTGGTCATCATGTTCCTGCATGTGCCGGTGATCCATTATCTGCGGCCCTATTTCGACGTGTGGGGCTTGAGCGCGCTGGCGCTCATCCTGCCGGTGGCGGCATATTATCTGCTCGCCCGGTTCAAAATGGGACGGCGTTTGTTCCTCGGTGCGGCGTGATTTCGCCGCAAATTCGAGTCGATTCATCAAAATTGCCACGCTGTTAAGGCGTTGAAATCGGATTCAATTCGTCGCGACTCGTGGAAAAAGGCGGGTTAGGACAAAATTAACCTTTTGCATTCATGATCTTTTTAGTTAATATCATCGTGCGTCTGCCGTTCTATGGGCGGAACAAGACAGACGTTTTTGTCAAGCCTTTTTGATAGGCAAAGGGAATAAGGGGCTTCATATGCGGGTGCTGCTCATTGAGGACGAACCGACAACGGCCAAGGCGATCGAGCTGATGCTGACGACGGAAGGGTTTAATGTCTATACCACCGATCTGGGCGAAGAAGGCCTCGATCTGGGCAAACTCTATGATTACGATATCATCTGCCTCGATCTCAACCTGCCGGATATGCACGGTTACGACGTGCTCAAGAAGCTCCGCAGTTCCAAGGTCCAGACGCCCGTCCTCATCCTTTCCGGCATTTCCGAGATGGACAGCAAAGTCCGCTCGTTCGGCTTTGGCGCAGACGATTATGTGACCAAGCCGTTCCACCGCGAGGAACTGATCGCCCGCATCCATGCGGTCGTCCGTCGCTCCAAGGGCCACTCGCAAAGCGTTATCAAGACCGGCAAGCTCTCGGTCAACCTCGATGCCAAGACCGTGGAGGTCGATGGCAACCGCGTCCACCTCACCGGCAAGGAATATGCGATGCTGGAGCTGCTCTCGCTCCGCAAAGGCACCACGCTCACCAAGGAAATGTTCCTCAACCACCTCTATGGCGGGATGGACGAGCCGGAGCTGAAGATCATCGACGTGTTCATCTGCAAGCTGCGCAAGAAGCTGGCGCTGGCCTGCGGTGGCGAAAATTATATCGAGACGGTCTGGGGCCGTGGCTATGTGCTGCGCGATCCCGAAGTGGAAGGCGGCGCCGTCCGCGCGGCCTGACCGGCACGATTACATCATACACCCGGTAACGGGAAATGAGGCTGGCGCAGCAATGCGCCGGCCTTTTTGTTGGGGGGCGTTTATCTCCCCGGATCAGTCCCGTTACCCGCTATAGCTCACCCGCGCAGTCACACGCCCCGCCGAAGCACGCCGCCGCATCGCCGCGCCAATCCCGCCAAAGCCGAGGATCATCAGCGCCCATGTCGAAGGTTCGGGCGTCGGGGACCAGCCCTTGATATTCACGGTGACTGTCTGTGTGAGATTGCTAAGGTTTATCCAAAGAATTGGCGTTCTGGCATTTTCGCAAATGTAGGCCATCCCGGTGCTCGGTATGGGCGAACTGTAATAGCCTCCGCATCCTATCTGAAATCGACCAACGCTTTGGTTGTTGAGTACGACCTCATCCGCCATAGTCCAATCAGAGGTCTCATAATACTTTCCATTGAGGTATTTGTATACGTTTACGTCAAGCAAGGTCGATACAAACCCTGTAACGGGTGCGGAGGATCGGACAGTCAGTGTTTGGCCACGAGCGATTAAATCGTCGCCTGCGTATCGAAAAATGCTGTTCTGCGGTGTAAGCGTCGTGGTCAAATTGAACGTTTGCACAGCCCCCGCTTGCCCCGGAGCAGCTAAGGCCATTGTCGCACCAATCAGCGCCACGCCCACCAACTTACCGAGCCTCATGGCCTGTCTCCGAAACTGAAAATAATGTTGGAATTAAATCTATCTTAACGCCCCCCCCCCCCCCCACGCCCTTATCTCCCCCCCATCGAAGAAGTATTTTTTCCCTCGGCGTTTCTCTCTCTTTTCGGGCC
>JAGNYO010000087.1 GCA_017984895.1 Sphingobium sp.
CACCAGGCGGCTGGCTTCGGCCAAAGCAACGAGTCCGATATTGCGCCGCTGCGCCATCACCTTGAGGCCCTGCGCCACGAAGGCGCGGTTGAGGCCGCGCAGCTGCGCCACGTCCGCCACGGTGCCGAGCGCCACCAGATCAAGCAGATCGAGCAGAGCAGGCTCCTGCCGCGCGGTGAAATAGCCGCGCGTGCGCAATTCCCGGATCAGGGCCGCGCCCAGCAGGAAGGCAACGCCCACCGCCGCCAGATGCCCATGCGCCGCCGCCTCATCGCTCTCATCGAGCCGGTTCGGATTGACCAGGGCAAGGGCAGGGGGCAGGCTGGTGGAGCATTTGTGATGATCGACCACGATCACATCCACGCCTGCCGCCTGCGCCATTTCCAGCGCCTCGAACGCCTGCGCCCCGCAATCGACCGTGACAATCAGCCGTGAACCCGCCTGCGCCAGCTTGACCAGCGCCGCCCCGGATGGGCCATAGCCTTCCATCAATCGATCAGGGATATAGGCACCCGCCTCCAGGCCCAGATCGCGCAACAGGCGAACGAGCAATGCCGCGCTGGTCGCGCCGTCGACATCATAGTCGCCATAGATGGTGACGGCTTCCTGCGCCTCGACCGCATCGGCGAGGCGGCGGGCCGCAGCGTCCATATCGCGGAAGGAGGAGGGATCTGGCATGAAATGCCGCAGCGTCGGGGCGCGGTGAACCGCTACCTCCGCGCGTGCGCAGCCCCGCGCCAGAAGCAGCTGCGTGACCAGATCGTCTGTATGGAAGCCATCCTCCAGCGCGCCCGGCACGCCGCCGCGCCAGCACCATGTTTGACCGGTGATCGAGACAGGAATACGCGCGATGGGATGCATCGATTTGTTCTAGGCACAAGCTGCTGCCTTGTCACGCGCCAGGAAAGCATTATGTCTCTGGTCGATAAGCATCTTGCCGAAGAGTCCCTTTCCCATGAATTCCATCATTTCCATATCCGGCCTCGGCAAGGCCTATGCGTCGGGCCATGTCGCGCTGCATGCGGTGGATCTGGACATCCGCGAGGGCGAGATCTTCGCGCTGCTCGGCCCCAATGGCGCAGGCAAGACAACGCTCATCAGCATCATCTGCGGCATCGTCTCGCCCAGCAGCGGTCAGGTTTTGGTGAACGGGGGCGATATCATCCGCGATTATCGCCAGACCCGTGCGGATATAGGCCTTGTGCCGCAGGAGCTGTATACCGATGCGTTCGAGACGGTGCTCGCCACCGTGCGCTTCAGCCGTGGCCTGTTCGGCAAGCCGCGCAACGATGCGACCATCGAAAAACTGCTGCGCGATCTTTCGCTGTGGGACAAGCGGAACGCCAAGATCATGGAGCTGTCCGGTGGGATGAAGCGGCGGGTGATGATCGCCAAGGCCCTATCCCATGAACCGCGCATCCTGTTTCTGGATGAGCCGACCGCCGGCGTTGATGTCGAGCTGCGCAAGGATATGTGGAACATGGTGCGGCACCTGCGCGAAACCGGCGTCACTATCATTCTCACGACCCATTATATCGAGGAAGCCGAAGAAATGGCGGACCGGGTCGGTGTCATCAACAAGGGACAGCTTATCCTGGTCGAGGATAAGGATGCGCTGATGCGCAAGCTGGGCACCAAGACGCTGACCGTCCATCTCGACCAGCCACTCTCTTCCATTCCCGACATCCTGCGCGGTTGGGATGTGGCGCTGGGCGAAGGAGGAGCGGATCTTGATTATCGCTTCGATGCGCGGGGAACCGAGCGCGGCATTCCTGCGCTGATCGCAGCGCTTGGGCAGGCGGGCATCGGCTATCATGACCTTTCGACCCGGCAAAGCTCGCTGGAGGATATATTCGTGGGGCTGGTGCATTCGGAACCGGAACCCACCGGGCAGGGGGCAGAGGCATGAGCGGCGGCATCAACTGGCGCGGCATCGCCGCCATCTATCGCTTCGAGCTGCACCGCTTTGCCCGCACCGTCTGGACCGGGCTGATGACGCCGGTCATCACCACCTCGCTATATTTCATCGTGTTCGGTTCGGCGATCGGTTCGCGCATGACCGAGATCAATGGCACGGCCTATGGTGCGTTCATCGTGCCCGGACTCATCATGCTCTCCATGTTTCAGGAGAGCATCTTCAACGCCAGCTTCGGCATCTATATGCCGAAATGGAGTGGCACCATATATGAGCTGCTTTCCGCGCCGCTGTCCGCGATGGAGACGGTCATCGCCTATGTCGGCGCGGCGGCAACCAAATCCATGATGGTGGGGCTGGTCATTTTCGCCACCGCGCACCTGTTCGTCGATGTGCAAGTGGCCCATCCGCTGGCGATGATCGGGTTCATGATACTGATCGCCATCAGTTTCTGTATGTTCGGCTTCATTCTGGGTATCTGGGCGCAAAATTTCGAGCAGCTCCAGGTCGTGCCGATGCTGATCATCATGCCGATGACCTTTCTAGGAGGGGCCTTTTATTCCGTTTCCATGCTGCCCGAACCCTGGAAAACGATCACCCTGTTCAATCCGGTGATCTATCTCATCAGCGGGTTTCGATGGACCTTTTTCAGCACCGGCGATGTCGGCATCGGCATTAGCATGGCGTTTGTGACGGGCATGCTGCTGTTGTGCATGGCAGTCATCGGCTGGATGTTCAAAACCGGATACCGGCTCAAAAAATAAGGGGCGCCGTTTCCAGCGCCCCCTCTCCATTCATGTGAACCGGCCTGAGCCTATTTGTCCTTGCGGTCGGCGTGGTGCTCGCCCTTGATCCAGCGCACGGTGCCCGATGAAGCGCGCATCACCACGCTATCGGTCGTCATCAGCCCGCCGGGCAGCCGCTTGACGCCCTTCAACAACGACCCGTCAGTCACGCCGGTGGCGGCGAAAATGCAATCGCCCTTGGCCAGCTCCTTGAGGTCATAGATCTTGTCGAGATCCGTGATGCCCCATTTGCGGGCGCGTCCCTTTTCGTCGTCGTTGCGGAAAAGCAGGCGGCCCTTGAACTGTCCGCCGACACAGCGCAGCGCCGCACAGGCCAGCACACCCTCGGGCGCGCCGCCCGAACCCATATACATGTCGACATTGGTTTCCGGGTTGGTGGTGGCGATCACGCCCGCGACATCGCCGTCGGGGATCAGCATCACCCCGCAGCCCAGCGAGCGCAGCTCCGCGATCAGCTTCTCATGGCGCGGACGATCGAGCACGCAGACAATGATCTCATTGGGCGACACGCCCTTGGCCTCGGCCACCGCCTGAACATTTTCACGCGGGCTTTTGGCGAGATCAATCAGGCCTTCGGGATAGCCGGGGCCGATGGCCAGCTTCTCCATATAAACATCCGGCGCGTTCAGCAGGCCGCCCTCCTCAGAGATCGCCAGCACGGCGAGCGCGTTGGGGCCGGCCTTGGCGGTGATCGTCGTGCCTTCGAGCGGATCGAGTGCGATATCGATACGCGGGCCGGTGCCGATGGCGGCGCCGACCTTCTCGCCGATATAGAGCATCGGTGCCTCATCGCGCTCGCCCTCGCCTATGACGACGGTGCCGTCCATATAAAGGTCGTTGAACGCGAGCCGCATCGCCTCGACAGCGGCAGCGTCCGCGGCCTTTTCGTCGCCCCGGCCGATGAGGCGCGATGCGCCGATCGCCGCGGCTTCGGTCACGCGGACCATTTCCATAACCAGAACGCGGTCGAGAACCGAGCTGGGCTGCACCGTCATGTGGATGTCCTTCCTGTTGGGTCGTGCCGTCCCGATACCGGCGGGGAGGGCGGATGTCGAGAGCGGGAGGTGGTTAACCCAGAATAGGCATCACCACCGGTTCCGCCAAAAGATTGTCAGATCCGTTCAACTGCCTCAGTGTTTCGGCGATGGCGCTTTCCCGGCTGTCATGCGTGACAACGACGAGCAGGACCGAGCCGTCCTCATGCGCCCCGCGCTGGATCACGCTTTCGATGGAAACGTTGGCATCGCGCATCGCCGCCGCGATTTCCGCCAGCACGCCCGGCTTGTCCCGCACCAGGAAGCGCAGGTAAACCCGGCCGATATTGTCGCCGCTATCGGCCTTGGGCTGGCGGATGAGCTGCCCCACCTGCATGGCGAACGGATCGCCATATTCATCGCGGGCGATGTCGATAAGGTCGGCGACCACGGCGGAAGCGGTCGGCCCTTCGCCCGCGCCACGCCCAGAGAAGAACAGGCTGCCGACGAAATTGCCCTCCGCCAGCACCGCGTTCAACGATCCTTCTACGCTGGCGAGCGGATGATGCATCGGCACCAGCACCGGGTGCACGCGCTGGAACAAGCCATTTGCCCGGTTCTCAGCCACGCCGACGAGGCGGATGCGATAGCCTAGCGTCCCCGCCTCGCGGATATCTGCCGCGCAGACATTGCGGATGCCGCTGATGTCCACTGAGTCGAAGTCGATCTGGGTGCCAAAGGCCAGGCTGGCAAGGATAGAGAGCTTGTGGGCGGCATCCACCCCGTCCACGTCAAAGCTGGGGTCCGCTTCGGCGTAGCCCAGGTCCTGCGCCTCCTTCAGCACTTCGTCGAAATCCCGGCCTTCGCGCTCCATGGTGGTGAGGATGTAATTGCAGGTGCCGTTCAATATG
>JAGNYO010000010.1 GCA_017984895.1 Sphingobium sp.
CATGTTTGGCCGCCTCAAGGACTGGCGTCGCGTCGCAACCCGCTACGACAGATGCCCAACAGTCTTCCTCTCCGCCATCGCTCTCGCCGCCACTGTCCTCTTCTGGCTATGAGTCCTGACCCTAGGGCGGTACCGCGACGTGCTGGCGACCTTTTCTCCCGACCGTGATCCATTCAGTTGGGCGCAGACCCAAGTCAATCTTGGTCGGATCTCGCTTGAGCTCGGGGAAAAGGAACAGAGCAATGAGCGGCTCAATGTGGCTGTGCAGGCGCTCGATGCCGCCGCGAAGCTCCCTGCCTCCCGAATCGGCGGATCCTTGCAAGCGCAGGCTCTGTTTCATGGCGGAAAGGCGCATTTCGAGATTGGCAGCCGCACCGGCAGCCTGGAAGAGCTTGCCCTGGCGGCTGGCCAGATGGCGGCGGCCCGCCAAGCCTATGCCGCCATCGGTGACGAATATCAGAGCATCGTCGCCCAGTTCAACGAAGCCATCGCCTATGGCAAATGGGCCGATATCGATCGGGACGAAGCGAGCATCGCGCGAGCGCGATCAGCTTTTCAGAACGTCAAAGAGCGCGCCCGAGGCGCCGGGCAGACGGACTTGGTCGAGGGAGCCGGCGTCATGCTTGAAAGGCTACCTACCCAAACCGGCGCGGCGCAATGAGACGCATCTTCCCGGCTCCGGCATCACGTTGGACGCTTGCCCTGGCCGCAGGCCTCCTGCTGGCCAATAGCGCACAGGCACGTGATACCACTGAGGAACGCGTCATCGGGTCGCGGTTCGGGCTGCCTGCCAGCCAAGCGCGCGCGCTGCTCGATCGCCTCGACCGGAACACAGCCGCGCTGGCGCGCGCAGCAAGCAGGAATCATATCCGATTGGGCACCTTGCGGGCGATCGCGATAGTGCTCGGCGCCGAAGATCCTCAACTGTCCGATGAGGATATGCTGGCTCTGGTCGAACGCAAGGCGGCGGACGCAGCAAAGACGCAGGCAAAAATCATCAAGCTCGGCAAGGCGATAGACGCGCTCGACCCGGGCGGACTGCGCGAACGGGCACTCGACGCGCTCGACCGGGCCCGCACATTTTTCGATGAAGGCCGGCTGGTAGAGGCCGATTCAGCCTTTGGAGAACTGACCTTCCTTCGCGCGAGCGATCGGGACAATGCGCGGAGGGCCTGGTTTGAGGCGGTCGTCGCCCAGGCACAAATCGCTGTCCTCAACGGCCAGAATGAGCTGGCGAGCGTACATTATTATGAAGCGAGCAACGTTGCCCTTGAGCTTGCCGCCGGGGCCCGTGGCAATGCCTGGGAATTGCAGATGGCCAATGGGCGCCAATGGCTGGACCGCGCCGAGCTATTTTCCGATCGCGCGGCCGCGGAGCGCGCCCTAGCCATCTATCGTGACGAGGCCCTTCCGCTCGCGCCGCGCGAAACTGCGAGAAAATATTGGGGCCTGGCGCAGCAAAGCATCGGCCTTGCACATCTGCAGATCGCCATGCTCGATACCGATCTTGCCAGTGGCGCATTCAACAGCGCGCTGGCCGCCTTCCAGCTTGCCGACCTAGAGCTCAAACGAGAGCCTGATGCTTCGGACTGGGCCAATCTCCAGTCTAACTTGGGAAATCTTAACCTGCGCCTGGCCGAGCGCAATCACCAGCCTGTGACGATGCGCGCGGCGGCGTCGCGCTTTGCGGCCGCGCTGGAGGTTGTCAGGCGCGAAGATGATGCGGCGTTCTGGGCGGCTCTCAACGACAATCTTGGCAATGCCTATCTCCTTCAGGGCCAGTTTCAGAGGGACGCAAATTTGGCCGCCAAAGCAATTACGGCTTACGAAAAGGCGCTCGAAGTCCGGACCCGTGAGAACTCTCCCCGGGAGTGGGCGCTGACGCAGATCAACTATGGGGCAGCATTGCCGCTGCTCGGAAGTTTTACCAAAGACCCTGCTCTTTTTGTTAAGGCCGAGGAAGGGCTGCGCGGAGCACTTGATATATTTACGCGCGACGGCACGCCGCAATGGTGGGCTATGGCACAGGCCAATCTTGGCGCAGCCTATCTCATGCTCGCCACGATCACGCACGCTCCGGAAGCCTCTAAGTCGGCTGTCACCGCATTCACGGCGGTGCTCGAAGCACGTGGTGATGGTGGCCCGGCATTTGATGTTGCGCAATTGCACGCCAATCTCGCCAACGCATTGCTGATGTCCGGCCGCGAGCGCGAAAGTGTGGTTCACTTCGTGGCTGCGCAGTCGGTCTTTACACGGGAAGCCATGCCAAAAGACTGGGCTCAGCTCCAGTATAAACTTGGCATTGCGCTGGCGGCAGACGGTGACAAGACGAACAGCGAGACGCAGTATGAAGTCGCAATCGAAGCCCTCAAGGGAGCGCTGGAGATTATCGGCGTCGACACGCCCAGCGGGATCCAAGCGATGCTCAACCTTGCGGTGACCGAGGCCAATCTTGGCGACATGATCGGGAAGCGAAGCTTACTCAAGGATGCGATTGATCATGCCAAGGCAGCCTGCGATGCCGCGCGGCGCACAGGTGATACAGGCTTGGCGGCCACCACAGACAAGGCCCTGGCCTATGTACAAGCGGTTCGAGATGGCCAGCGTCCTTAGCTGCCAGGCCTGCCATCGCGGGGTTCAAAGGATTGCTCGCCGCGAGCTGGATCGAATTTGCGATTGCCAGAGTTGCGCGCGAGGCCGATGAAGTGCGTATGCCGGATCTGTGCCCGGCAACGAGTTCGAGGACGAGACCGCCAAGCTGAACGCTATCGCAACCCAGTTGCAGGCGCGGCTTGCAATACTCAAAGCCTTGGCCGCTCTCGACGCCCAGGCGAAGATACATGTCTGAACGGCGTCGGCTCTTCAAAATCAAACTTCCGAATCTGCGGCATCACAATCCTGATCTGCGGATGTCTGATTTGAACAAAGTCATCGATACGGCCTCAAATAGCGAACGAAGGCTCGCAACTTTTACGCAATTGGATGGCGGATTCTAGCGAAGGTCGAAACTCAGAGGTTCAATTCGGATCGGCAGGAAAGTCCCACTTGCCGACATTAGTCACAGCCCCGAGTCCCCCACCATGTATCTGCCGACACCAGACAGACTCTGACGCGATGCGTTAAATTGGTCGAATTTGCGGTCTCCATTCAGCCGCAAGGAGCCTTCCATGAAATCCGTCAGTGTCCCCGTACTTCTCCGAAAATATCTGATAGCTTCCGCGCTGGGACTTGGCGCGGGCGGCGCGCTGGGACTAGCGGTGATAGTGACGGCGACACCGGCGCACTCGATCATCGTGTTCGATCCCAGCAACTACGGCCAGAATATCCTGACCGCCGCACGGACACTGCAACAGATCAACAACCAGATCCGCATGCTCCAGAATCAAGCGCAGAGCCTTATCAACGAGGCCAAGAACCTCACCACGATCAGCTTCCCTGAGATTCAGGCGATCACACAGACGCTGCAACAGATCGACCAGTTGATGGGACAGGCGCAGGGCATTCAGTACAAGATTGCCAATCTCGATCAGCAGTTCCGGGCACTGTTTCCGCAGAGCTTCAACCAGGCACTCACCAACAACCAACATGTGATCGATACCAAGGCGCGGCTCGATACGCAGATGGCGGCGTTCAAACAGGCGATGGGCATACAAGCGCAGGTGGTCGAAAACGTCACCGCCGATGCCAGTACCCTCAATAGCATCGTGTCGCGCAGCCAAAGCGCGCAGGGCGCATTGCAGGTCGCACAGGCAACCAACCAGCTGCTGGCACTCACTGCCAAACAGCAGTTCCAGATCCAGAATCTGATGGCAGCGCAATATCGTGCGCAGGCGATCGAGCAGGCAAGCCGCGCACAGGCGCAGTCCGACGCACAGGCGGCAACGAAGAAGTTCCTCGGTTCCGGCTCGGCCTACACCCCTTAAGTGCCGGCCGGATCAGGCGGCGTAGCGGACACCGACCTCTCTTCCGCAGCGCCGTCGCCGCGAGGTCCGGTTGGCTCCCAGATCTCGCGGCACCTTTCTTACCTCGCCCAAGGTCGCGCATATGAATAATCTCAATGTCATCGACGGATTTCTAACGGCGTTCATCGCCTACATCGAGAGCGGCTTTGGCCTGCTGGGCGGCGATGTCCATTTCCTGACCGCAACGCTTATCGGCATCGACATCACGTTGGCCGGATTGTTCTGGGCCTGGGGCGGCGAGAATGATGTGCTCGCGCGCTTTGTGCGCAAGATCCTCTATATCGGTGCCTTCGCCTTCATCCTGAACAGCTTCTCGACGCTCGCCGACATCATCTTCCGCTCCTTTGCACAAGCAGGGCTGACCGCAGGCGGCGGCGTGTTGACGGCAGCCGACCTGCTCAAACCCGGGCGGCTCGCCGCAACCGGTTTCTCTGCCGCCTGGCCACTACTTGATCAGGCCAGCAAGATGATGGGGTTTACGAGCTTCTTCGATAATTTTCTCACAATAGCGATCCTGTTGTTCGCATGGGCGCTGGTGATCGTCGCCTTCTTCATTCTCGCCGTACAGATGTTCGTCATCATCATCGAGTTCAAGCTGGTGAGCCTTGCCGGGTTCATCCTTGTGCCCTTTGCGCTGTGGAACCGCACCAGCTTTCTCGCCGAGCGCGTACTCGGCCATGTGGTCAGCTCCGGCATCAAGGTCATGGTGCTTGCCGTCATTGTTGGCATCGGCTCCAATTATTTCACCCAGTTCACCACCGCGTTGCAGGGGCAGGAGCCCGATGTAGGGCAGGCAATGAGTCTGGTGCTCGCCAGCCTTGCGCTGTTTGGGCTTGGTATCTTTGGCCCGACCATCGCGTCAGGGCTGGTTGCAGGCGCCCCGCAGCTTGGTGCGGGCGCAGCACTCGGCACCACGGTCGGTTCTGCCGGTGTGGCCATGCTCGGCGGCGGTGCGACCATGGGGGCAGCGCGTATGCTGGGTGGCGGCGCACTGGGCGCGATCCGCGCGGGCACGTCGATGGGTTCGGCGGCCTCTACAGCGTATACGCTGGGCAAAGAAACCGCCGCATCGCCGACTATGGCCGCTGGTCTTGGCGGTGTGGCCCGCGCAGCGGGCAACGCGGCGCGGGAACGCATGTCGGGAGCGCTCGGCATCAGCGAGGCTGCAGCAAGTGGCCGCTCGGCGGCATGGAATGCGCTCAACCACAGCGGCTCCGCTGGCAGTGCGTCTGCCGGTGCCGGTGAGGGTGCGCCTGCATGGGCGCAGGCTCTGCGCTCCGAACAGAGTGTGCGGCACCGTCGGCAGGTCGCGCTGCATGCGCTGCAACAGGGCGACCGCGGTAGCGCGTCCGCCACCCCCGATATCAAGGAAAGGGACGAGTGATGATCTTCAAACGCGCGGTCCAGCGTTATGGACGAACGCCTGAGCCGGAGACGCCGTACAGCCGTGCCGGTCAGGTCTGGGACGAGCGGATCGGTTCGGCGCGGGTTCAGGCGCGCAACTGGCGGTTGATGGCCTTCGGCTGTCTCAGTCTCGCCTGCGGCCTGTCCGGTGCTCTCGTCTGGCAATCGCTGCAAAGCCGGGTGACGCCCTACGTCGTCGAGGTCGATCGTCTGGGCGAGGCCCGCGCGGTCACGGCAGCGGAGCGTGACTATACGCCCACTGATCCGCAGATCGCCTGGGCCCTTTCCAAGTTCATCCAGAATATTCGCGGGATTTCGCTCGACCCGGTGTTGATGCGCCGCGATTGGCTCGAAGCCTATGATTTTGCCACCCGGCGCGGCAGCCAGTTTCTGGGCGACTATGCACGCAGTAGCGATCCCTTCGCCCATATCGGTGAGCGAACCCTATCGGTGCAGGTGACGAGCGTGGTGCGCGCGTCCGACCGCTCGTTCCAGGTCAAATGGACCGAAACCGCATATGAGCATGGCGTGCAGGCAGGCACATCGCATTGGACCGGGATACTGACCGTGGTCACCAAGCCGCCAGCCAACGCCGATACGCTGCGCAAGAATCCGCTGGGGCTTTATGTAGATGCGATCGACTGGAGCCGTGAACTGGACGCTTCGCAATCACCTACATCGATGCGGACAGCGCCGCCACCGCCGACAGAGCCCTCGGTGCCAAGCGCAGCGCCGCCAAGCTTGCCACAAGATCCAGCCCTTATGGGCATGCCCGTTCAGGAGACCCAGCCATGAAATTTCTTGTCCTCCCATCGCTGCTTGCCCTTGGCGTCTCTGCCGCCCATGGCCAGACGCCGCAGAAACCCGCTGTTCCGACGCCAGCAGCCACCACTACGAAAGTGCCTGCACCAGTAGCTGCTCCCGCTACAAAGCCCAGTCTGGCGGTCCACCATTACGTGCGGCCTCGACGCCATGTTCCGTCCCCGGTCGTCCTTGGCGTTGCGCGTGCCAACCGCGCAGCAACGCGGGAACCCAGCACCCAGGGCTTCATCAATGCGGTGCAAGTCTATGCCTATAGCGAGGGCGCCATCTATCAGCTCTATGCCGCGCCCGGAACGATCACCGACATCGCGCTGCAACCGGGCGAAAATCTGATTGCGGTGGCATCGGGCGACACGGTGCGCTGGGTGATTGGCGACACCATTAGCGGCAGCGGTGCTGACAAGCGCACCCATATATTGGTCAAGCCATTCGCGTCCGGGCTTTCCACCAATCTCGTCATCACCACCGACCGGCGCAGCTATCATCTCCAGCTTCGTGCCACATCACGCACGGCGATGGCGGCGCTGTCCTGGGTCTATCCCGCCGATCAGCTTATCGCGCTCAAACGCACAGCCGAGCAGGCTGAAGCTGCAGCCCCTGTCGCGCAAGGACTGGCGATCGATCAGCTCCACTTCAATTATCAGATAGGCGGCGACAAGCCGGCATGGCTGCCGCTGCGCGCGTTCGATGATGGACGGCAGACTTTCGTCGAATTCCCCGAAAGCATCGCGGTCGGTGAAGCGCCGCCTTTGTTCGTGATCGGTCCCAGTGGGGACGCAGAGCTCGTCAACTACCGAGTGCGCGGGCGTTTCTATATTATTGATCGCCTCTTCGATGTTGCCGAACTGCGCCTTGGTACCAAAAAGCAGCAGATCGTTCGGATTGAGCGCGTTGCCGAGGGCGCAGCGCGGCGTAAGGGACAGCGGTCATGAGCGATACCGCAGCTTCCGAAACCGTGGCACCCGCGCCGGTAGCGGCGAAGGTCGATCCCGAGACGCTGGCCATTCGCGCAAAGCCTGAGCGCGCAATCCGGTTCAGGCGCGGGCTGATCGTCGGCATTGCCGCTATCGGCTCTGTCAGCCTGATGGCGGTTACCTGGATCGCGCTCAAACCACGCGTGTTCTCAGCAGTAACAGAACAGACCGAACTCTCCGAGCCGAATGGCAAGGCAGTAAGCGACGCCTTGAATGGACTACCGGCCAGCTATGGCGATGCGCCGAAGCTTGGACCCCCGCTGCCAGGTGATCTTGGTCGGGCCATATTGGAGCAGCAGCGCGCCATGGCACCGGAGAGCGGTGTTCGCGATACTGATAGAGGCATGCAGGCCGAGCGCGAGCGCCGCATGGCAGAACTCAAAGCCGCGCGAGAGTCAGGAATTCTCGTGCAAGACCGGTCGGCGCCTGGAGCCGGTGAAACATCGGCCCCGTCGTCAGCCATCGCAGCGCCCGCAGCCGATTCGGCAAAACTGTCACTCGATCCAGACCATGATCCCGGTGCCCAGCAGCGCAAGGCGGACTTTGTCAGGTCGTTCGATCTGCGCGGTGACATCAATCCGCATAGCCTGACCGCCGCGCCTTCGCCTTATCTGCTCTCCGCAGGGAGCGTCATTGCCGCAAGCCTGATCACCGGTCTGCGCTCCGATCTGCCAGGACTCGTCACGGCGCAGGTGACAGAGAATGTCTATGACAGTCCGACAGGGCGTATATTGCTCATCCCGCAAGGTTCGCGACTGATCGGGAGCTATGACAGCGTCGTGGCGTTCGGCCAGAAACGCGCGCTGATCGTGTGGCAACGTATCATATTTCCCGATGGCAGTTCACTGCGTATCGACAATGTACCTGCGACTGACGTTTCTGGCTACGCCGGCCTACAGGACAAGGTCGATTTTCACACATGGGCGCTGCTTAAGGGGGTGGCACTGTCCACCATTCTCGGGGTAGGCACCGAGCTCACCGTCACAGGTGAGAGTGATCTCGTTCAGGCGATCCGGGAGTCTACGCAGCAGAATGTGTCGCGTGCGGGCGATCAGATCACCCAGCGTAATTTGCAGGTCCAACCTACCATCACTATCCGGCCTGGCGCCTTGGTGCTGCTGGTTGTGCACAGGGATTTGATAGTCCCCTCATGGCGTGGGCAGGAGCGGTGACATGGTGGAGTTGAAACTTGGCAAACTGCCTGACCGGACACCGGTCAAGCTGGCCATTACGATCACTCCTGATCTTCATCAGGCCCTTGCCGACTATGCGGCCCTCTATGCCGACACCTATGATCGCGAGGAACCCGTCGCTGAACTCATACCCGCGATGCTGGCGGCGTTTCTCGAAGGTGATCGCGGATTTCAAAAAGCGCGTCAGGATCGACGGCAAACGCATATCACTCAGTCCACCTAGGCCATCAGCCCCGAATTAAGGACTCTGGTCATGGAGGAGGATCGACTGTGGACGCCTCGCGAACTATCCAAATATTTGGGGTATTCCGAGAGCACCATATGTAGGATGGTCTCACAGTGCCCCGAGAAGTTGCCGCCGCGTGTCACCGCACTGGCTCGTCCACGATGGCTCCCCGAAGTTGCCCGTGAGTGGGCAAAGGCCAACAGCGATTCAATTGTCGCAAGAAAAGGCCGTCCCCGAACAATCCGCTAACAAATCTCGGCCCGATTGGCGCTCCAATCAGCCTGCTTTTGTAACGGTTCACAGCATTATCGGGAGGCGGCACTGTACCAAACTGTGCCAAACCCCCGAAATTATCTAATGAAATCAATACATATTGGTGCGGTCGAGAAGACTCGAACTTCCACGGCCTTTCGGCCACAACGACCTCAACGTTGCGCGTCTACCAGTTCCGCCACGACCGCACATCAGAAAAGGAAGCCGCCCTCATTGCTGAAGCCCGGCACCTGGCAGGCGCTGGCCATTAGCAAAGCGGGAGGGGGCATGCAAGCGCCCATTGCAGCGATTGTGCGTGACTTCACAGACTTAGTGGGCGTTAACGAAAGCGAGCGAAATATTCTCGACACTACGAGGAATATCGAGCCGGCTTTCGTTGATACTGGCCTCCTCGCCGGGCTTTAGCTCTGCCTTATCTGCTCGTGTCGTCCAGCTAAAAACCAGCCGCCCCTGTTTGTCGCGCAATTGCACCTCGACCGGGGGCACGGGCTCGACATTCGTACCACTATTCAGGATACGGGCGCTGAACGCAAAATATTCTGAGCCATTGGCCAAGGTGCGCCATTCGGCAGGCTTGGTGAGGCTGAAAAGCAGCACCGGTTCCTCGATGTCCGCCAGCAGGCCAGCACGCACCGCCCATTGCGGCGGGCCGAAATAAGAAAGCGCGCCACCCGCTGCCGCCGTGAACAGTGCGAAGAAGATACCCGCATAAGTCCATAGCCGTGCGGGGTTGCGCCGGGGGCGGAAAGCTGCCTCCTCCTCAGCGGGAGAAGCCTCCTCCGCGAAATCGACTGCACGCTTGCCCGCCTGCTGGTCTATCACTCGCGGGTTGGTGGGGCCAACGCCGGTTACATCGACCACCTGCGCCTGTCCCTGTGGTGTGGCGTTCGCCGCATCGTCTGCAAGCGCGGCAAAACCAAAATCCTCAGCCATGCTGTCAACCGGCCTGGCAGTGCCTGGCGCTGGGTGTTCTGGCGGAACAGAGGAAGGCAGCGAAGCCGATGTCTCTGTCTGCTTTTCCGCGCGCGGTGGCAGGGCAATGCCATCCTGATGCCAGCTGTGCTTGCACGAAGCACAGCGCACCTGCCGCCCAGTCACGCCAATCGCTTCGTCAGGCACGAGATAGCGTGTCGCGCAATTGGGGCAGATCAGGATCATGGCTCTTATTAAGCGCGCATAGGACACGGGCGCAAGCCATGATGAAGTTCTGTTAATCTTTACCGAGGTTATTGCGCTTAGCGATGCGCGGGCTTTACCTGCGAAGGGCCTTGTGCGATGGCTTTTTTGCGCGGGATATGGCGGGGTCGTAGCGGCTATAGTGATGGACAGGATCATCCAGTTCGAGAATGTCGGCTTGCGCTATGGCGCGGATGCGGAGGTGCTGAGTGATATCAGCTTTTCCCTCTCAGCGGGGGGCTTTTACTTCCTCACAGGTGCCTCAGGCGCGGGCAAAACCTCCATGCTCAAGCTACTCTATCTGGCTCAGCGGCCGACGCGCGGCGTGCTCAAACTCTTTGGCGAGGACGTGGTGATGATGCATCGCAGCCGCCTGCCCGGCTTTCGCCGCCGTATCGGCGTGGTGTTTCAGGATTTCCGGCTGGTGCCGCATCTCTCGGCATTCGACAATATCGCGCTGCCATTGCGCGTGGCGGGGATAGAGGAGCGCGAGATTGTCGGGCCGGTCGAGGAAATGCTCGACTGGGTTGGGCTTGGGGGCAGGCATGATGCCTTGCCCGCCTCCCTCTCCGGCGGAGAACAGCAGCGCGTCGCCATCGCCCGCGCTGTGATCGGACGACCCGATATACTGGTGGCAGACGAACCGACCGGCAACGTTGATGCCGATATGGCAAAGCGGCTGATTGGCCTGTTCGAGGCGCTGAACAGACTGGGCACGACGATCGTGATCGCGACGCACGACCTGCCGCTTATTGCGCAGATCAGCCATGCGCAAATGATGCGGCTGGACAAGGGGCACCTCATCGACCCAACCGGCAGTTTGCGCTTTCCTCCTGCGGCGCGCCCAAGGGACGCGGCGGAGGGGACACAGACAGGCAGGCCGCTGCAATGAGCGGGGCAGCGCATTCGGCGAGAGCGGCGCAACGGCGTTGGCTGCCGCAGGGCAGACGCGGGCCGATGCCGTGGATCATCGCGGTGATGATTTTCCTTACCGTGCTGGCTGCCGGGTGCGCGCTGGCGCTGGGGCATGGGCTGGAGCGGCTGCGCGGGGATCTGGCGGGTGGCTACACGATCCAGATCATTGAGGCGGATGCGGCGAAGCGCGCGCAGATGGTGCGGCAAATAGAGGGTGTTTTCCATGTGGAGCGGGCGGTGCGCGCTTATAGGATCGTGTTGGAAACGCGGCTGAGGGAGCAGCTCGCCCCCTGGCTGGGCGAGGACGCGGCGGCGGACGGATTGCCCATTCCCGCGCTCATTGACCTCACCCTCGCCCCCGGCACCGCCAGCGCAAAAATCGCGGAAATCAGCCGCGCGGTGAAGCAGCGCGCCCCGTCGGCGCGGATCGACGCGCACCAGAGCTACCTCGCCCCGGTCGAGGCGCTGATGCGCGCGCTGATCGGCGCGGCGGCAGGACTGGTGATGCTGATGCTGCTGGCGACGGGCGCGGTCGTGGTGCTGGCGGCGCGCGGCGTGCACGACGCGCATCGCGGCACGATCGACATCATGCATATGCTGGGCGCGACCGACCTCCAGATCGCCCGTCTGTTCCAGCGACGCATCGCGCTCGATGCGCTGCTCGGCGCTGCCGCCGGAACAGTGTGCGCCATTGCGCTGCTGTGGCTGATCGGGCGCACGCTCGGCGCCAGCGGGCTGGAGCTGGCCGGGCTGGTCGCGCTGCCCTGGCGCGCGAGCCTGTGGCTGCTCGCTTTGCCTCTTTTCGCGATGCTGGTCGCCACCGCAACCGCGCGGATCACGGTGATGCGGGCGCTGGAGCGCAGCCTGTGACGGCGCGCCTTTCCGCACTGGCCGTGCTGATGTGGGCGCTCGGCTTCGGCTGGTTCGCGCTGCTGCTGCCCCAGCCGCTCGACGGGCGCACGACCGACGCGATCGTGGTGCTGACCGGCGGAGACGGCCGACTAGACCGTGGCCTTGACCTGATGCGCGACGGCGCGGCGCGGCGCATGCTCATTTCGGGCGTTGACCGCGCGGTGAAGCCGCATGAGCTGGCGGTGCGCTATCAGGCGGAGGACCGGCTGTTCGATTGCTGCATCACCCTGGGGCGCGAGGCGATCGACACCCGCTCCAACGGGCTGGAGACGGCCCGATGGCTGGAGCGGCGCGGCTATGACACGGTGCGCCTCATCACCAGCGACTGGCACATGCGGCGCGCGGCGTTCGAGCTGAGGCAGGCGCTCCCCCATGACGTGGTGCTGGTCTATGACGCGGTGCCCAGCCAGCCGAGCTTTTCCACGTTGTTCATGGAATATAACAAATATGTGCTGCGCCGGGCAGCGGCATTGACGGGGATTTGAAGCGGATGAGCGGAAAGATCGTGGCCGGCGTGCGCTCGCTGGTGTTCATGCTGTTTTTTTACCCCGTTACCGCGCTGTTCGTGCTGCTTTGTGCTCTGTTTGCGCCATTTTCGGCGCGAATGCTGCGCCGCTGCGGGCGGCTGTGGGGCCAGACGCATCGCGTGCTGTGCCGGGTGGTGCTGGGGCAGAGAGTGCGCATCCTCGGCACTTTGCCGCAGGAGCCAATGCTGTATGTGTTCAAGCATGAGTCGATGTTCGAAACGGTCGATGTGCTGTGCCTTTTCGCCGAGCCGGTGGTGATCGCCAAGCAGGAGCTGCTCGATATTCCTGGCTGGGGCTGGGTCGCGCGGCGGCATGGCGTCATCGGCCTCAAGCGCGGCGATGGCGCGAAGGCGGTGCGCTATTTGCGCGCCGAAGCCCTCAAGGCGACCGACGCGGGCCGGCCGATCTGCCTGTTTCCCGAAGGTACGCGTGTGCCGCATGGGGAGCAGCCGCCGATTCGCGCCGGGTTTGCCGCGCTCTATCACCTGTTGCGCTTGCCGGTGGTGCCGGTGGCGCTGGATAGCGGTCGGCTTTCGCCGCGCCACAGCTTCTTCAAATGGCCGGGCGTGATTACCTATCAGGTGGGGGAGATCATCCCCGCCGGCTTGCCGCGCGACGAGGCGGAAGCGCGGGCGCACCGCGCGCTCAATGCGCTGAATCGCGCTTGATCCTCCATCTGGCTGCGATGCTTGACCTGAATCAAGGATAGCACGGCGCACATTCGCCACATCCTGCTCTCCTGACAACAGGAGAGAGTCTGATGACCATACTCAACGAACTGCCGGTGCTGGGCGCCATGATCGCCGCCGCGATTTTCATGGCGGTGGTGATTTTCGTCTCGGTCGAGGACGCGCTGAAGCACTGAAGCACGGATCGCGCTCAGTCGTCCAGGCTGTAGCCGAACCGTTCGGCCCAGGGCCGCAACACCGGCAGGACCGGCTCCAGATGCGCGCGATAGCGGCGCCAGCGCCCTGACGCGCGCTTGTAGATCGGCTCCGTCACCTGCGCATAGCTGGCGGTGGTGATGAGGCCGCGGTTGCGCGCGGTGCGCTGGTGGTCCAGCGCCTCGTCATGCCAGGCGAGGCCCAGCCAATCGAACAGGGGCCGCACTTCCGCCGATACATCCTCCACCAGCCGCTCATAGACGATGGTGCGCGCCTCAGCCGGGAAGTGTGCGCGGGCATGCTCCCAGTAGCGGAAGCTGAGATCATAAAAGGCGGCCGCATCCTCAAGCCGCAGAAAATTCGCCATCGCCGAATTGAGGCGGAAATTGCTCATATAGCAGCTCAGCACCACATCGCACGGATGGCGCAGCGCGAGGATGTAGCGCGCAGCGGGAAACAGCCGCGCGATCAGCGGCACCTTGTGCAGGAACAGCGGGGACTTATCGATCAGCATTGCGCCATCGGGCAGGGGGTGGAGCTTTTCCACCTCCTCGAAATAGCGGCGGCGGGCGGCACGCACCCCGTCCTCATCCAGCGCGGCCACGTTTTCCAGACCGCCGAGCGCGCTGTCGACCAGATTGAGCGGTGGTTGCTCCTCCATCACCACGGTGTCAGGGTGGCCCATCAATATCGTATCGAGCAGGGTGGTGCCCGAGCGCGGAAACCCGACGAGAAACACCGGGTCCGGCCGCTCCGGCGGCGGAGCGGCAGCCATACGCCATCCCGCCACCCAGCCGGGCGTCATCAGGCGGATTTCACCTTCCAACTGGTCACGCAACCCGGCGGCGCGGCGCAATGGCTCTGTCTCGTGTGCCTGATGCAGGCGATTCGCCTCGGTGAAGGAGGCGAAGGCTTCGTCGGTGCGTCCCATCCGATCAAGCAGGGTGGCGCGGATATGGGCGGTGCGCTCCGGCTCCACCTCCGCAGGCACGGCAGCGAGGCTGACGAGCGCCTCCTCGAACCGCTTCGCCCGGCGCAGCTCCAGCGCGCGCATGAACCGGAGCACGCCTTCATTCACCCCGTTCGCTTCGGCAATGCCGATCAGCGGCGCGAATTCCTCCTCGCGGTTGCTGTGCTCATACTGGATGACAAGGCCGAGATAGGCGTCTGACAATGCGGGATCGGCGGCGATCGCGCGGCGGTAGGCATCCTCCGCCCGCGCGGTATCGCGCACCAGGCCATATTCGATGCCGAGCTTGAGCAGCAGGCCCGCATTATGCGGATCGCGCTCCGTCGCCTGCGCGATGACCGGCAGCGCGTCCTCGTGCCGGCCGTCCTGCTTGAGCAGCACATACAGCTCGTGCAGCGGGTGGGCGTCCTCGGGGAAATCGGCCGCCGCGGCGCGCAGCACCTGCTCCGCCTCCGCTGGCCCTCCCCCGGCGCGCAGGGCCGTGGCGAGGTTGATGCGGGTGGGCGAGGCCGCCGGGTCCAGCGCCATCGCCCGCCGCAGCGCCGCTATGCCCCCCGCAGGATCGCCCAGCGCGAGGCGCGCATTGCCGAGATTGTTCCAGCTTTCGAAATCGTCGGGCGCGCAGGCGACAACATGGGCATAAGCTCCCTCCGCCTCGGCATACTGCCCCAGCGCCTGCGCGGCGAAACCGCGATAGCGCGCGATGCGCAGGCTCGGGTCCGTAAGCGCGAGCGGCATCGTTGCGGTATCAAGTGCGCCCGCCATATCCCCGGCATCCACCAGCACCGCAGTTAGGTTGCAGGCGATCGTCACATCGCCGGGACGCGCGGCATGGGCCTGGCGCAGATGAACGGCAGCGGCGGCCAGATCTCCCGCCCGCGCCTCGATCATGCCGAGAAAGGCGTGCAGGGCGGTGCCGTCCCGCCCCTCCGCCAGGCCGCGGGCGGCGATGGTGCGCGCCCGCGCCAGATCGCCCGATTGCGCGGCGCTGACCGCGTGGCGCACGATCTCCGCCGTGGCGGGATCGAGCGCGGACTGGCTGGCCATATCGGTTTCCCTCTCCTCGTTGCGGGGCGCCCGGCAAAACAAAAGGCGGCCGGACCATCGCCCGACCGCCCCGATGTTCGCTCAGATGTGCTTAGAAGTCCAGCGTCACGCCCGCGAACAGATAGCGGCCCAATGCGTCATAGGTCGCGGGATAGGTGTTGCCGTTGCACGGCCCGGTCGGGCAAAGGTTGGAGCCGTCGCGGTTCGCGTTGCCAGAGGTAACGAGCGGCGGTTGCTTGTCGAACACATTGTTCACGCCAAGGCGGAAGGTGTATTTCTTGGCCATGGTATAGCTCGCCATCAGGTCGAAATAGCTGAACGACTTGATGCGCAGGCCTGGGTCATAGGTGAAATCACCCTTGAGCGACTGGTTGTTGACCAGCGTCTCCGCCTTGACCTTGCCGACATAGCGCCATTGCAGCGAAACCCCGATCCCGCCCGGCGTATCGAGCGAGGCACGGAACTTGTGACGCCACCGGGGCAGCGGCGCGCCGCTGGTGGTGCTGCCGCCCGCACTGCATACCGGACCATAAAGGCCGGCGCAGTCATAGGGCTGGGTATAGCCGTTATCGACCTTATACTTGTCGAGATAGGTGCCGTTGAGGTTGAAGCCCAGCCGGCCTACCCCGCTGATCGGATAACTATAGGCCATGCCTAACTCGATACCCTTGGTGTGGGTCGAGCCGATATTGTTGGGGATATTGTCGACATAGCCGTTGGGCGTCAGCCAGAGCGAGCCGGAGGGATCGCGGTGCACCAGTCCGCACGACAGCGGCGTGAAGGTCGCGGTTGCATTGGTGACGCAATCCTTGAGAACCGCATCCTGGTTGGGCGGGCTGATCGCGTTCTCGATCTTAATGTCGTAATAGTCCACCGTCATCGAGAAGCGCGGCAGGAAGCTGGGTTGCACCACGACGCCGAAGGTCTTGGTGGTCGCCTTTTCCGGCGTCAGGTTCGGGTTGCCGCCGATCAGGCCGTTATACTGGCCGGCGGGGTTGGCAATGGTGCCGGGACCAACAGACAGACCCTGCGCGATACAGCCATAATCCGTTGCGGTGATGACGGTGGCGCACGGATCGGAGCTGCCGCTGAGGCCGACGGTCGGCGTGGCGAACAGTTCCTGGATGTTGGGCGCGCGCACCGCGCGGTTATAAGCGGTGCGGAAGCGGATGTCCTTCACCGGGGCGAGATCGAGCGCGATCCGGTAGGTGTCGGTGTTATACTTGCGATCGGCGCTGGTCTTGTAGTGAGAACGGCGATAGCCCAGATCGAGCGACAAGTTCTGGATGAAACTGTCCTCGATGACGGGGATATGCGCCTCGCCGAAGAAATCATAGACATGGAAATTGCCCGAAATCGGCAGAGTCGCGCCGCCCTGGCCGGTGAGATCGCCGGTGGTGAAGGCATTGTCGGTCTGGAGATCGAGGCTTTCCTTGCGCCATTCGGCACCAATGTTCACCGCGACGCCCCGGCTGGCCCAGGGGGTGCGGATGCCATATTTGTCGAGATCGCCGGTGAACGAAATATTCGCGACCTGCTCAGAGGTGAAGCCCTTCTGGAAACCGGTGGCCGAGAGGTAATTCACCGACGCCGGGCTGGCCGCGCCCGCACCGCCAAACACATTATAGGGCACGCACGAGAGGTCAGACCCGTCCAGCACCGAGCGGCAGACCGGCTGGCCGAAGGTGGCGCTGCCCACCCGAGGATCAGACACCACGTTCAAGGCCCGGTTGAGCCGCGCGACCGAGAACTCGTTGGAATAGACCTGGCTGTAGTTGCTGCGCCCATATTGATAATAGGCATCATAGGTCCAGGCATCGCCCAGATCGCCCTTGGAACCGATTACCGCGCGGTAGTTGGTGTGCTGCAAGGCGGCGCGGCGCGGGCCGCCCTCCGTGTTGCGGCGGAGCAACTGGAAGAACGCCTGGTTGTAGGTGGCGCCAGTGGTCGGATCAATGAACGTCAGCGGCGCATTGCCCGGATTGGGGTTGAAGTTCGCGCCCGCCGCCAGCGGAAACAGGCTGGTGCCCGAACCCAGATAGCCGTTGATGAGGTTTTCCGTGTCGCAGATGACCGCGCTCTGCGCAGCGGACAGCAGCGGATTGTCGCAGTTGATCGTCAGCGTGTTGCCGAAATCGCCCGAGGGCGCGATCTGTGCCACCGTGCTGTCATCCATGAACATGAATTCGAGATAGGGCTTGATCGCGTCGTTCACCTCGTAATTGGCGAACAGACCGGCCGTATAGCGCTTGTCGTTGCGCTGATAATAGTTGTTCGGCGCGAAGTTGAACAGCGTGGACGAATTGTTGAACGCGCCGCCCGGCCCGAAGGTGTAGATGGTCGAGGTCGCCGAAGTGCCGCCGAAATTGTCGAACAGCACCACATTGCCGTTGGCCGAGGTGGCCGAGCCGCCGCAGCGCGGGCCATTGGGCGCAGCGGCGTTGTTCTGTAATACGCACGCGCTGTAATCGCGCCGGTTCTGCTGGATCGGCTTGACCTTGCGATAGCCGAAATAGGCCATCATGTGGCCACGGTCGTCATCACCGAACTTGGTGCCGAACGACACGGTGGTGTCGATCGTGTCGCCATCGCTCACGCTGCCCTTGGGATAGTCATAGCCGGAAAGGCCGGTGCTCGCCCGCGCATCGAGCAGCGGCGGCAGGGTCTTGTTGCGGTTGTTATGCTGAAAGAAGCTATATTGCCCATCCACCCGGAAGCCGGTGAAATCCGGGTCGATGATGAAGTTCACCACGCCCGCGACCGCGTCTGCGCCGTAGGTGGAGGATGCGCCGCCGGTCAGCACCTCGACCCGCTTCAGCAGCGAGGCGGGGATGATGTTGATATCCGCCGCGGAGCCGCTGGTCGGGCTGGGATCACCCGGCAACAGGCGCCGGCCGTTCACGAGGCTCAGCGTGCGGCTGGTGCCCAGACCACGCAGATCGACCGAAGCCGTGCCATCCGCACCGTTGGAGAGGGACGAGGCCTGGCTCGCGAAAACAGCGGGAAGGCTGTTGAGCAGATCCTCGACGCGGGTGGTGCCCTGGGCCTTGATGTCCTGCGCAGTCACCACGGTCAGCGGCGCGGGGGATTCGAGATTGGGCTGCGGAATACGCGAGCCGGTGACGATGATGACATTCTGTCCATCGCCCGAGTCTGCGGCGGCGAGAGTGGCGGGTGCCTCCTGCGCGGCGGCGGCGGAAGGCAGAAGTGCGGGAGTGACCAGAGCCGTCGCCATGATGACTGGCGCGACTCCGCAACGCAGCCGAGCTGCAATATCGATATTTTTCAAGTTCCAGTCCCTTGCTCTGGAGGGGGCAGACGCTGCGCGCCGACCCCGGCTTCGTCCAGGGAAACAAAGGAACCTTTTACTTCATCTTTCCGTCCGACAATGGAAAGCTGAAGTGCCCGACAGCCGGTTCTGGTTTGCGTCCCTGACAGGCATTAGGGTTAACTAAGCCTTGCAAGTAAAGCGCGGTGATGCACAAAGGTGCCAGTCTGCGTGCCGATTTTACATGCAATGTTGCAAGAGTGTCACAGATTTGTAACTTGCGGTAAAATCAATCCCGTAACCGCGTGACAGGATTATACCGGATACCGGCCCCATCTTCCCACCCGCCGGCTGTCCGCCGAGCGTGGCGGATGCGCCACAAGGGTGCGCGCGCGAATCACCCGGTCAGGGCATCGGGCCAGCGAGCAGCAGCGGGTCTATGCGCGCGGCGCGCCATTTCATCCCCCAGTGGAGGTGCGGGCCGCTCGCCCGTCCGCTTCTGCCCACGGTGCCGAGCATTTGCCCCTGCCGCACGACATCGCCCTCTTTCACCGCGAGGCTGGCGCAGTGGAGAAACGCGCTGGAAAGGCCCATGCCATGATCGACAATCAGCAGATGCCCTTCCAGCGTGAAGGGCGCGTCTGCCGCCGCCAGCACGACCACGCCATCCGCCGGCGCGATGAAAGGCGTGCGTGCCGGGGCGGCGATATCGACCCCGCTATGATAGCTGCCCGGTGTGCCGCGATAGACGCGCTGCGCCCCGAACAACCCTGAGATGCGCGCCTGCACCGGCCAGATGAAGGACTGACGCCATCCGTCCGACCCATTATCCATGCCCCGCGCGGCGGCGATCCGGGCGAGTTCCGCCGGCCGGCGTGCCTGAAACTCGGCGCTCGGGATATTGGCGGTGGGCGAGGCATCGACATGCTCGATCCGCCAGTTGCCGGGCGCAACCGCCATGGTGCGGACGATGCGCGCGCCGTCGGCCAACTCCACCGTCAGCACGGCATTTGGCCCAGCATCGCGATCGAAAGCGAGGAGGAAGCGGCCATCCGATGCCACCGGCACGGCGGCACCATCAAGGGTGAGCGCGCGCGCATGAGAGGGCGCGATACCAACCACCACCCCGCCCTGCCGCGCCGCGCCTTGCAGCACCAGCGCGGGCCGCGCGGGCGGCGCGGCAACAGAGGATGGCGGCAGCGCATGAGAGACAGGCGGCGGTGCGCCAACGCATGCGCCCAGCCCAAGCAGCGGCATCAGAACCAGGCCAGGCCGCATCAGGATGCTCAGGCGGATAGCCCCTGCGCCTTGCGCCAGCGGATTTCCGCCTGTGCGGAGGCTTCCGCATCGATATAGGCCTCCTGCCGCACGATCGACCAGTAGCGCAGATCGTCAAGCGGGATGCGCGCGCCGGTCATGGCGCACAGCACATAATCGCCGGGGCTGAGCACCCGGAAACTGTAGGACATATAGTGCAGCCGGGCGGGCTGGTCCTTGCCTTGCATCAGCATCAATGGTCATCCTTCCGGTCCGCGCCGAACAGATCCTGCTGTCCTGCGGCGGGCATAATGGCGCGCGGTGGTTTACGCGCGGGTTTCTGGGGGGGTGATAGCCGGGATGGATGGTGTGGCTCAACCCCTTCCTGCGCCTCGACATCGAGCGCGCCATCGTGAAAGCTCAGTGTCATCGCGCCCGCCGCCCGCGCCGCGATGGCGGAAGTGAGCAGGGTGCCGCCCGCGCTCACCATGGCGAAACCACGGCTGAGCGGCCGACGCGGATCGAGCGAGAGGGCGAGCCGCCATGTGCCCTCCAGCGTGTCGCGCCGCTGCGCCAGCCCCCGCAGGACAAGATCGGGCCGCAGGCGGATGCTGTCCAGCCGCGCCCGCTCCCGCGCTACCCGCTGGTGCAGCACCGCCGGGCGCAGAGCCCCACCCGCCTCGGACAGGTGCCTCCACGCCAGCGTCACCCGGTGCCGCAAGCCCCGCACCAGCCGCTCGCCCAGATCATCGGCGCGCTGCCGCTGCACCCCCAACAGCGCTTCGGGCGCGGGCAGCAGCCGCACGGTCATGGCAAGGCGCTCGCGCCGCAGCGCCACCCCGCGCCGCATCGCCCGGCCCCCGCGCAGGCCCAGCTCGGCGAGGCCCGCCATCAGTTCGGCGCGCACCGGCACCGCCATTTCGGCGGCGGCAGTGGGCGTGGGGGCGCGCACATCCGCCGCATAGTCGCACAAGGTCGTGTCCGTCTCATGCCCCACGGCGGAGATGACCGGGATAGAGCACTCCGCCACCGCGCGCACCACCGCCTCCTCGTTGAACGCCCACAAATCCTCGATCGAGCCGCCGCCGCGCGCGACGATGACGAGATCGGGCCGGGGGATCGGGCCGCCCGGTTCCATCGCGCTGAAGCCGCGCACCGCGCTGGCCACCTGTGCCGCCGCGCCCTCGCCCTGCACCAGCACGGGCCAGAGCAGCACATGGGTGGGGCAGCGGTCCGCCAGCCGGTGCAATATATCGCGGATCACCGCGCCGGTGGGAGATGTGACAACCCCGATCACCCGCGGGAGATAGGGCAGCTTGCGCTTGCGCTCCGGCGCGAACAGGCCCTCGGCGGCAAGCTGGCGTTTCAAGCGCTCGAAAAGCTGCATCAGCGCGCCCTCGCCCGCCAGCTCCATCCGTTCGATCACGATCTGATATTTGCTGCGCCCCGGATAGGTGGTCAGCTTGCCGCTGACGATCACCTCCACGCCATCCTGAGGGGCGAAGGCGAGGCGGGCGGCGCTGCCCTTCCACATCACTGCATCGATCAGGGCATTGTCGTCCTTGAGGGCGAGATAGACATGGCCCGAGCCTGCGCGCTTGTAGCCCGAAATCTCGCCACGCAGGCGCACATGACCGAAGCGGTCCTCGACCATGCGCTTCAAGGCCGCCGACAATTCGGAAACGGAGAGCGCGGGTGCGTTGTCCCCCGCCCGCTCTTGCGCTAACAGGCGGCCCGAAGCATCCAACGCGGACTCCATTTCTTCTTCCGGGGGCATAGTCTATGAATATCCTGTTGCTGGGTTCGGGCGGGCGCGAGCATGCCTTGGCATGGAAGCTGGCGCAATCACCCCGCTGTGAAAAACTGTTCGCCGCGCCCGGCAACCCCGGCATTGCAGAGTGCGCCACACTGGTAAAGCTCGATGCGACAGACCATGATGCAGTGGCGGCGTTTTGCGCGGTGCAGGCGGTTCATCTGGTGGTGATCGGACCCGAGGCGCCGCTGGTCGACGGGCTGGCGGATGCCTTGCGCGCTGCCGGAGTGCCGGTGTTCGGCCCCGGCAAGACGGCGGCGCAGCTCGAAGGGTCTAAGGGCTTCACCAAGGATCTGTGCGCGCGCGCCAATATCCCCACCGCCGCCTATGTGCGCACCACATCGCTGGAGGAGGCGCGCGCCGCCCTGCCGCGCTTTGGCTTGCCGGTCGTCATCAAGGCGGACGGGCTGGCGGCGGGCAAGGGCGTCATCATCGCCGAAACAGGACCTGAAGCAGACGCCGCGCTGGTCGACATGTTCTCCGGCAGCCTCGGCGCGGCGGGTGCGGAAGTGGTGCTGGAGGAGTTCATGACCGGCGAGGAAGTGAGCTTCTTCGCGCTGACCGACGGCACCGACATCCTCTCCTTCGGCAGTGCGCAGGACCACAAACGGGTGGGCGAGGGCGATACCGGGCCCAATACCGGCGGCATGGGTGCCTATTCCCCCGCGCGCGTGTTCACCCCCGCGCTTGAGCGGCAGGCGATCGAGAGTATCATCCGCCCCACGGTCGATACACTGCGCGCCGAGGGCATGCCCTATAGCGGGGTGCTCTATGCCGGGCTGATGCTGACCGACGAAGGACCGAAGCTGGTCGAATATAATGCGCGCTTCGGCGATCCGGAATGCCAGGTGCTGATGATGCGGCTGGAGGAAGATCTTGCCGCGCTGCTGATGGATGTTGCGCAGGGCAGGCTGGCGCAATGGGGTGCGGTGCGCATGGCGGAGGACTGCGCGCTTACCGTGGTGATGGCGGCGAACGGCTATCCCGGCACCCCGGACAAGGGCGGCGCGATTGCCGGCCTCGAAGCGGCGGAGCGGACGGCGGCGGGCGTCAAGGTTTTCCATGCGGGCACAGTGCGTAACGAGCACGGCGCGCTGGTCGCCAACGGCGGGCGGGTGCTCAATGTCACCGCGCTCGCCAGCAGCATCGCCGAGGCGCAGGGCAGAGCCTATGCCGCCATCGATGCGCTTTCCTTCCCGTCAGGCTTCTGCCGCCACGACATTGGCTGGAGGGAAGTCGCGCGCGAGGTGGGCTGAAGGCTGGCGCGCCAGGAAACAGGAGAAGCGTGCGCCTGATACAAAACAGGGCGCGGCATCGCCGCACCCTGCCGAGTATATGTCTCCAGAGGCAAGGGGTTAGAAGCCACCCCCCATGCCGTAATAATTGTTGATGCGGTCGCTATAGTCGCGATCATAATCCGGCTGATCGGAGGTCGGATAGCGGGGCGCTTCCTTGAGCATGTCCTTGTCGAGGTCGATCGCGTAACCGCCCAGATCGGTATCATATTCCAGCATCGACCAAGGCAGGGGATAATGATCGGTGCCCAGGCCAAACAGGCCGCCAAAAGACAGCACGGCATATTCGACCTGCCCATCCTGCTTGCCGATCATCACATTGCTGATCGTGCCCAGACGCTCGCCATCGCGGTTGTAAACGACCGTGCCTTCCACCTTGTCGGAGGAAATCAGTTCGTTCGTTTCGTCAGTGTCCATATCGTTCATGAGGGATATCCTTTGTGTGTCTGGTCAAGGTAGGCAGCGAACCGGAATGCCGCCTGTCCGTTCCTGTCCCTCCGTCAAAACGCGCCGCCTTCACGACGAAGCGGGGCTGGCCAGCGCCGGAATTGTGGCGGCTGTGCCCCCGGCCCGTTTGGGCGGGAACATGGCGCGCGGCACCCGCGTTTTCGAGGCGCGGGACCATTGAACGACACAAGGAAGGAACCGGCCATGCCGCGTGGAGACAAGGACGCCTATACCGACAAGCAAAAGCGCAAGGCCCTTCATATCGAGGAAGGTTATGAGGCGCGCGGCGTGCCCGAGGATGAGGCGGAGCGCCGCGCCTGGGCGACGGTCAACAAGGAATCCGGCGGCGGCAATAAATCCGGCTCGGGCCGGGGCAAGAAGGACACCCATGTCAGCGCCAGCAAGGGCGGGCACAACTCCGCCGCGTCACAGAGCACGGAAGCCCGCAGCGCGGCGGCGCGCAAAGGCTGGGAAACCCGCCGCAAGAAGGGCAAATGACCCCCACCCGCGCTCGGGTTAAGGTTAGAGGTAGAAGCGGGCTTAGCCCCGCTGCGGCGCGACCAGCAGCTTGTCGATCTTGCGGCCATCCATGTCGACCACCTCGAACACCCAGCCCTGATCGGTGAAATGCTCCCCCACCTCGGGCAGGTGTTTGAGGCGCCACAGCACATGGCCAGCGACGGTGGCGTAATCCCGCTCCTCCTGCAGGGAAAGGCCGATCCTCTCCGCCAGCCGGTCCATCGCCATCTGGCCGGACACCAGCAGGCTGCCATCCTCACGCTCCACCAGATCCGGCTCGTCATAGAGGTCGGCGTCCGACGCGAAGGTGCCCGCAATCGCGGACAGCATGTCTGACGGGGTGACTATCCCCTCGAAATGGCCATATTCGTCATGCACCATCACCATCGGCACCTCGGAGCGGCGCAGCACCTCAAGCGCGTCCATCGCATCGACCTGATCCGGCACCACCGCCACCGCGCGCATCAGCGCCGCCACGTCGATCTTCTCTCGCTTCAGCAATGCGGACATGATGTCGCGCGCCTGGACCACGCCGATGATCTCTTCGACGCTGCCCCGCCCGACCGGCAGGCGGGTATGCGGGGTAGCGAGCAATTTGGCGCGCAAGGCGCGCGCGTCGCTCGATACATCGACCCAGTCGACATCGGTGCGCGGGGTCATCACTTCGCGCACCGGGCGATCCGCGAGGCGGACCACGCCCGAGATGATCGCACGCTCGCTCTCCTCGATCACGCCGGATTTGCTGGCCTCGGCGACGATCAGATGCAGCTCCTCAGCGGTGACATGCGCCTCCGATTCGCGGTTGAGGCCGAGCGCGCGGAAGATCAGCGCCGAGCAGCCATCGAGCAGCCACACCAAAGGCGCGGTCAGCCGGGACAGCCACAGCATCGGCCGCGCCATCATGATCGCGATCGGCTCCGGGGCGCGCAGCGCGAACTGCTTGGGCACCAGCTCCCCCACGATCAGGGAGGCGAAGGTGGTGAGGCCGATGACCAGCGCAAAGCCGGTAGTCGTGGCGCTTTCCGGGCTGAGGCCCAGAACCTCCAGCCGCTGCGCCACCGGATCGCCCAGGCTCGCGCCTGAATAGGCGCCGGCGCCGATACCGATCATCGTGATGCCGATCTGCACGGTTGAGAGAAACTTGCCGGGGTCCTCGGCCAGCCGCAACGCCACGGTAGCGCCGCCTTTGCCAGCTTTCTCCGCCGCCTGGAGCCGGGGCCGGCGCGCTGATACGATCGCCAGCTCGGACATGGCGAACAGGCCATTGAGCGCGACAAGCGCGAGAATGATGAAGGCATCCGCCCAGGGAAAGGGCGTGAGGGGGAACGTCTGGTGCATGGCGTTGGCCCTTATTGCCGGGAAACACTATAATGCACAACAGGCCAATCGCGCGCCTATCCGGGCGTCAGAAATTTGCCTTCACCCCGTCGATCACGAACTGGACCGCCAAAGCGGCGAGCAGCACCCCGAGCAGACGGGTGATCACTGCCTCGATCTTCTGGCCCAGCACCGCCATCAGCGCACCGGCCGAAAACAGCGCGAGGATCATCAGCCCCAGATTGGCGGCGATCGCGCCAAACACGATCAGGCGTTCCTCCAGGCCCTCCGCCCGGCTCATCAGCAGCATCACGGTGGTAATGGTGCCCGGCCCGGCGATCATCGGCATCGCCATCGGAAAGACCGAGACATCCTCCACTTCCGGCGTGTCGATGATCTTCTGCGCGCGGTCCTCGCGCCGCTGGGTGCGCCGCTCGAACACCATCTCCAGCGCGATCATGAACAGCATGATCCCGCCCGCGATGCGAAAGCTGTGCAATTCTATGCCGAGCAGGTGCAGCAGGTTCCTGCCCCACAGTCCGAACACCAGCAGGATCGCCGCCGCGATCAGCACCGCGCGCAACGCCATCGCCCGGCGGTGATGCGCGCTCACCCCGCGCGTCAGGCTGGCATAGATCGGCGCGCAGCCCGGCGGGTCGATCACCACGAACAGGGTGACAAAGGCAGAGATGAACAACGAAAGCATGGCACGAATATTTTCAGCAAAAGGAAAAAGTGGTGTGCGCCCGGAAATGCGCAATGAGGATGCTTATAGCCCCTCCGGCGGCTCCAGGCCAGAGCGGGAGCAAGCGGCGACCAATGTGTTGCGGAGCAGCACCGCAATCGTCATCGGGCCGACGCCGCCGGGCACCGGAGTGATCGCGCGGACATGGCTGATAGCCTCCGCCGTCGCCACATCGCCGACGATCTTGCTCTTGCCCTCTTCCCCAGGGTCCGGCACGCGGTTGATGCCGACATCGATCACGGTTGCGCCGGGCTTGATCCACTCGCCCTTGATCATCTCTGGCCGCCCGACAGCCGCCACCACGATATCAGCCCGGTGGACGACGCTGGCGAGGTCGCGCGTGCGGCTGTGCGCGATCGTCACGGTGCAACTTTCGGCGAGGAGCAACTGCGCCATCGGCTTGCCGACGATATTGGAGCGGCCCACCACCACCGCCTCCAGCCCGGAAAGATCGCCCAGCTCGTCCTTGAGCAGCATGATGCAGCCCAGTGGCGTGCACGGCACCAGCGCAGGCAGGCCGACCGCCAACCGCCCGCTGTTGATGACGTGAAAGCCGTCGACATCCTTGGCGGGATCGAGAGCGGCGATCACCGCCTGTTCATCGAGATGTTTGGGCAGGGGCAACTGCACCAGAATGCCATCCACGCGCGGGTCGCCGTTCAGCTCCTCGATCAGCTCCAGCAGCTCGTCCTGGCCGATGCTCGCCGGGCGGCGGAACTCGAAACTTTCCATGCCGGCGGCGACCGTCATCTTGCCCTTGTTGCGCACATAGACCGCGCTCGCGGCATCATCCCCCACCAGCACCACGGCGAGTCCCGGCTTGCGGTCGGTGCGCGCGGCAAACTCCGCCACGCCCTCCGCCACCTGCTCCCGCAGAGTAGCCGCGAATGCCTTGCCATCTATCAGCTTGCCTATCGTCATGGTCTGCCCAGTTCCTGTATTATCCTGTCCGCCTCGTCGGCCAGCCCGATGAGACGCAGGCGCTTGAGCCTGTGGGTATCGCCCGACTCAAGCACTATGTCCTTTGCGGCGATACCCAGCCGCTCGGCAATGCGCTGGATCAAAGCCTTGTTCGCCTTGCCCTTTTCCGGCACCGCGCGCACACTCGCCTGAAGCCAGAGCGCGCCCTTGTCGTCCCGCCATTCGCCGCCGATGTTCTCCCTCGCGCTTTTCGGCGTCAACCGGATGGCGAGCAGGAGATCGTCGCCGTCGCTGCGCAGAAACACATCGCGCATCGCCTCCCTCACATCATCGAGGAGAACAGGCCCGGCAATATCGTCTGCAAGATGATGATAAGGAGCAGCACGACCATCGGCGAAAGATCGAGCGCGCCAAGATCAGGCATCACCTTGCGGATCGGGCGATAGAGCGGCTGGGTCAGCCGGTCGAGCGCGATCCAGATCGAGCGCACCACCTCGTTGTGGGTGTTGATGACGTTGAACGCGATCAGCCAGCTCATGATCGCCTGCACGATGATGATCCACCACAGCACATTCAACAGGATCATGATGATCTGAAACAGAGCGAGGACCATGAATTCTCCTTAACCGGCGATGGCTTGAGCCTTAGCCTACCGCATCCGCCGCACACAAGTGGCGAAATTTTGCGTTTCGGCGCCTGCCCGCTCCCCCTCCCTTACCTCGCATAAAATACTCTGTCAGGAGGTTTGGACGGGGAGCGGGCTGCCGCCGCATATCCGAAACGCCGCAGCGCGGCCTGTTTCGGATCAAACTTATGCCCGCACCAGCGTGCCCGCGCCGCGCCGGGTGAAAATCTCCAGCAGCATCGCATGGGGCACCCGCCCGTCGAGGATCACAGCGGCGTCTACCCCCGCCTCCACCGCATGCACGCAGGTATCGAGCTTGGGGATCATGCCGCCGGTGATCGTGCCGTCGCCTTGCAGCGCGCGGATCTTGGTGGGGTCGAGGTCGGTCATCAGTTCGCCCTGCTTATCGAGCACGCCCGGCACATCGGTGAGCAAAAAGAAGCGTTTTGCGCCCAGTGCCGCCGCGATCGCGCCCGCCATCGTGTCGGCATTGATGTTGTAGGTATGCCCATCCGCGCCGATGCCCACCGGCGCAATCACCGGGATGATGCCGTCACGGCACAGCGTATCGAGGATGCCCCGGTCAACCTGCACCGGATCACCGACAAAGCCCAGGTCTACATGCCGCTCTATGCCGCTATTCGGGTCTGCCTCACGCTTGCCGCCGACTTTCTCGCATAGCACGAGGCCACCATCCTTGCCCGATATGCCCACCGCGCGGCCGCCCGCCCCCGCGATCCAGCCGACGATCTCCTTGTTGATGGAACCGGCCAGCACCATCTCGGCGATCTGCGCCGTCTCCGCATCCGTTACGCGCAGGCCGCCGACGAATTGCGATTCGACGCCCAACCGCTTCAGCATCGCGCCGATCTGAGGCCCGCCGCCATGCACGACGACGACATTGATGCCGACCGCCTTCATCAGCACCACATCCTCCGCAAAATCGCGCGCCGCCTCCGGATCGCCCATCGCGTGGCCGCCATATTTCACCACAAAGGTCTGGCCGGTATAGCGCTGGATATAGGGGAGCGCCTCGATAAGCGTTTCGGCCTTGGCGAGCAGTGCGGGTTCGGGGGCGTGTTTATTGCTCATGGCCGCGCCCCTAGCGGTTTTTGGGACGCACGAAAAGGGGGCTGAGCGTTTGATTCGAAACGCGTCGCTGCGCTGGCTTTTTGGATGGGCGGTTCCAGCCCTCCCCCTCCCAACCTCCCGACAAGGTATCTTATGGGAGGTTGGGAGGGGGAGAGGGCTGGAGCCGTAACCGGAAATCGGCTTGTCAGCCGGTTCCAGCTCCTCCTCAGAACAGCAGCGTCTGCGGATCGGGCATGGGCGCGCGCTGTTGCGCCTTCACCAGCGACATCACTGTGCGCACGATCATCCAGATGCAGACCATCAGCAGGATGACGAAGCCAATGAGGATCAGCGTGGTCAGCGCGCCCAGCACCGAGCCAGCCAGCCCGAACCAGAAGGTGCGGATGAGATAGGTATAATGCGTCGCCTCCCACGGCTCGTGCGGTTCGCTCTTCCAGACATAGGCAAGCACGAGGCCGATCAGGCCGCTAATGCCGGTGAGCAGCGACCCGGCATACAGCAGGCCGATGATCGTCGGCCGGTTGAAGTCGAAGCTGCCAATGGGTGTGGCGGGTGGAGGCACGCCCGGCTCGTTTGCGGGCTGCCGGGTGGATTGGTCGACCTCGCTCATCATGCCATCCTCTCGTCAGGAAAACAGAAACGCATCATGGCGCATTTTCCGCCCGGCACCAAGCCGGTATTTGCAAGGAGCCGCGCTCAGAAGCTCGGCACCGGCTCCGGCCCGGAATAGTCGTAAAAGCCCTTGCCGGTCTTGCGGCCGAGCCAGCCGGCCTCCACCATCTTGGTGAGGATCGGCGCGGGGCGATATTTGGGATCGCCAAAGTCATCGACAAACACCCTGAGCACATTGAGCAGGGTATCGAGGCCCACCATATCCGCGAGCGTGAGCGGCCCCATCGGGTGCCCGAGGCCCAGCTTGATGCCCTTGTCGATATCGGGAATCGAGGCCAGCCGCTCGCCCGCTGCAAAACATGCTTCGTTGATGAGCGGCAGCAGGATGCGGTTGACGACGAAGCCGGGGCTGTCCGCCGCGACGATCATCTGCTTGCCCAACTTGTCGCCATAGTCCTGTGCTTTTCGCGTCGTCTCCGGTGCGGTGGCGAGGCCGTTGATCAGCTCGACCAGCGGCATCAGCGGCACGGGCGAGAAGAAATGGATGCCGATGAAACGGGCGGGATCGGCGGCGTAGCTGGCCAGCCGGGTGATCGAGATAGATGAGGTGTTGGACGCCAGCACCGCATCCGGCCCGAGCACCTTGCCCACCGCCTCGAAGATTTTCGCCTTGATCTCCTCGCGCTCGGTCGCCGCCTCGATGATGATACCCGCCGCGCTCATCGGCGCATAATCGGCCACCGGCTCGATCCGCGCCAGCACGCCGTCCAGATCGGCTTGCGTCATCTTGCCCTTCTCGACCTGCTTGCCGAGGATCTTGGCAATGCCATCCTTGCCGGCCTGCGCACGGGCAAGATCAATATCGGAGAGGAACACATGATAGCCCGCCTGCGCGCTCACTTGCGCGATCCCCGCGCCCATAAGGCCCGCGCCGATAACCCCGATTGCGTTCATGTCCGTTCCTTTCCGTTTCCGTAAGCGGAAGCCCTTGCCTGAGCCGCCCTATGCTGCCCCGCGCCCGATTCCGCAATGCCAAAAACGGCGTGGAACAATCAGCGCGAGGCGCCGGGCACCCATTTGATGTCACCCGTGCCACCCAGCGCGGCAGAGGCGTTCACATGCCGCGCCAGCACGAACAGCAGGTCTGACAGGCGGTTGAGATAGGTGCGGGCCGGCGGATTGATGGCGCGGGCTTCAGCGGCGGCGACCACGCTGCGCTCTGCCCGGCGCACGATGGCGCGGGCGAGATGCACCGCCGCCGCCGCCGCAGAGCCGCCGGGCAATATGAAGCTGTCCAGCGACGGCAGGGCTTCGTTGAGCCGGTCGATCTCGCGTTCCAGCCGCTCGGCCTGCGCAGCGGTGATCCGCAGCGCCCATTCCGGGTCCGCGCCATCGGTTACGGGTGTCGCGAGGTCCGCGCCAAGATCGAACAGGTCGTTCTGGATACGGCGCAGCAGGGCGGCTTCGTCACACTCCCCCAATGCAGCCATCGCCATGCCGATGGCGCTGTTGGCCTCGTCAACATCGCCCACAGCCTGGCAGAGCGGGTCATGCTTGCCGACGCGCGAGCCATCGACCAAGCCGGTCGTGCCATCGTCGCCTGTGCGGGTGTAGATCTTGTTGAGTTTGACCATTATTTCCGGGTTCCCGCTCCGGCCCGCTCTCCCTCCCAACCTCCCGATATGGTATCCTATGGGAGGTTGGGAGGGAGAGCGGGCCGGAGCCGCCTTTCCAAATATCCTAGTGCCCGCGCATCATCAGCAACAGCGCGATGATCAGCACCGCCAGCGCCTGAAACATGATGCGGCCCATCATCGCCTTGTTCTGTTTGAGGCCGGAGGCACTGGGGCCGCTTTCGCCCGATTTCAGCTTCTCCTCGGTGGTTTTGAGGAAGGTGACGATGCCCTTGACGAGCATGAACACTGTCGCGCCCATGGCGGCGACCAGCAGGAAGATGAGCAGAACGTTCATGGCCCGACTCTAGGCGTTCAAAATGCGGATGCCAACCGGAAAGCGCCCGGCGCGCATATCCTCGCGCAACTTATACGGTTCCGTGCCCTGTTCGCGCAGTTCGGCGAGGGAGACGCTGCCCGAGCGCTTGGCGAGGCGCCTGCCCGATGCATCCCCCAGCAGCGGATGATGCCGATAGAGCGGCGTCGGCAGGCCCAGCAGCGCCTGCAACAGCCGGTGGATATCGGTCGCTGGCATGAGGTCGTTGCCGCGCAGCACATGGGTGATGCCCATTGTGGCGTCGTCCACTGTGGCGGCGAGATGATAACTGGTCGGCGCGTCTTTGCGGGCCAGCACGACATCGCCAGCATCCTCGGGGCGGGCCACGATCAACCCGCGCGCCATGTCTTGCCAGGTGAGCGGCCCGGCGCGCGCCACCGCCTGCCCCATATCGAGCCGCCAGCAATGCGCCGCCCCCGCCGCGATGCGCGCCGCGCGCTCCGATTCGGATAGGGCGCGGCAGGTGCCCGGATAGACAGCCGCCTCACCGCCATCCCCCTGCGGGGCCGACCCGCTTGCCGCGATCTCCGCCGCGATTTCGGCGCGGGTGCAAAAGCAGGGATAGACGAGGCCATCCACCCTCAGCCGCTCCAGCGCCGCATCATACTGCGCCAGCCGGGCAGACTGGAACACCGCATCCCCATCCCACTCCACCCCCAGCCAGCGCAAATCCGCGATGATCCCCGCTACATGCTCTGCGCGGGAGCGCGCACCGTCTATATCCTCGATCCGCAGGCGCAATGCCCCGCCGCCCGCGCGCGCCAGATCCATCGCCATCAGCGCCGACCAGCCATGGCCGATATGCAGCCTGCCCGTTGGGCTGGGGGCAAAGCGCGTCACGATCGGCGGCACTATATGCTGTATCGGCTCGCTCATTGTTACACAGCCTCTTGACGTGTCCCACTGGTTAATGCTGTCATGGCGCTGTCATGCTTATCGACGATGAGCGGGGCGCGACAAGGGGGACTGTGAGCATTTATGTATCATCCCGACCTGATAAGACTTGATGAAACACGTCATTTGCAAAGCTGCCCTGCGCTGGTTCTGAATGCGGACTATACGCCCTTGAGCTATTATCCGCTGAGCCTGTGGCCCTGGCAAACCGCGATCAAGGCGGTGTTTCTCGAGCGGGTGGACATCGTTTCCAGCTATGAGAGGGAGGTCCACTCTCCCAGCTTCCAGATGCAGATCCCCTCGGTCATCGCACTCAAGCAGTATGTGCGGCCCAGCCAGTATCCGGCCTTCACCCGCTTCAACCTGTTCCTGCGCGACAAGTTTCAGTGCCAATATTGCGGCAGCCTGAAAGACCTGACCTTCGACCATGTGGTGCCGCGCCGCGCGGGCGGGCGCACCACCTGGGAAAATGTCGCCACCGCCTGCTCGCCCTGCAACCTCAAGAAAGGCGGCCGCACGCCCAAGGAAGCGCATATGCACCTGCATGTCGCGCCGATCCGCCCCACCACCTGGCACTTGCAGGAGCATGGACGCGCTTTTCCGCCTAACCATCTGCACGAAAGCTGGCACGACTGGCTTTACTGGGATGTCGAACTGCAACCCTGAGGCGGCAGCGTCAGCAGCTTATCCCGCCCGGAAAAACGACAGCGCCGCCACGCCCAACAGACCGACCGCGATCGCCGCCGTCATGCCGACAAGAAAATAGCCGGCCAGCACCATGATCGCCGGGTTTTTCTGCTGGCGTTTGTAGTTTGCATGCAGGCTCGAAAACACGAAACTCAGCACCATGCCATAAGTCAGCGTCGCAAGTTCAATCATCGCACCACCCCGAAATACCCTTGTCCCGTAACGGCACATAAACGAAACTGGTTAACAGCCAATATTTTCCGCCGCGAAATGCGACGAAATGCGCTGCGGGGGGGCAAGAGCGGGTCCCCTTGCGCGTATGCGATAAGCCGTTATTACGCGGCAGATGGACCGCATCATCATCCGCGGCGGAAATCGCCTTTCCGGCCGCCTTCCCATCTCCGGCGCGAAAAACTCCGCCCTTGCCCTGCTGCCCTGTGCGCTGCTGACCGACGAGCCGGTGACGCTGCGCAACCTGCCGCGCCTCGCGGATGTCGACAGCTTCGGCCATCTGCTCAATCAGCTTGGCGCCTCGACGATGATCGAGGGCGCGCGGCCCGAGGATTTTGGCCGGGTGATGACGATGCGCGCCGGGCGGATCAGCTCGACGGTCGCGCCTTATGACATCGTTCGCAAGATGCGCGCATCGATCCTCGTGCTGGGGCCGCTGCTCGCCCGCGCGGGCGAAGCGACCGTGTCGCTACCCGGCGGCTGCGCCATCGGCAACCGGCCGATCGACCTGCACCTGAAGGCGCTCGAAGCCTTTGGCGCGCAGATCGAGCTGGCATCGGGCTATGTGCGTGCCTATGCACCCGATGGTGGCCTGCCCGGCGGCACCTATGTCTTTCCGGTCGTTTCGGTCGGCGCGACGGAAAATGCGCTGATGGCGGCGAGCACCGCGAGCGGGGTGTGCATCCTTGAAAACGCGGCGCGCGAGCCTGAAATCACGGACCTGTGCCGCATGCTCATCGCCATGGGCGCGGAAATCGAGGGCGTCGGCACGGACCGGCTCGTCATCCACGGCAAGCCGCGCCTCCACGGCGCGACCTATGCCGTCATGCCGGACCGGATCGAGGCGGGCAGCTATGCCTGCGCGGCGGCGATCACCGGCGGGGACATCGAGCTGGTCGGCGCCCATGCGGACGATATGCAGGCGGTGCTGACGGCCCTGCGCGATTGCGGCGTGCATGTAGAGGCGGACCGCAACTCCATCCGCGTGGCGGCTGAGGGCAGGCTGCTGCCGCTCACCCTCTCGACCGCGCCGTTCCCCGCCTTCCCGACCGACATGCAGGCGCAGTTCATGGCGATGCTGACCCTGGCGGACGGCGCGAGCGTGCTCACCGAGACGATCTTCGAGAACCGTTACATGCATGTGCCCGAACTGGCGCGCATGGGGGCGGATATTTCAGTGAACGGCCGCACGGCGGTGGTGCGCGGGGTAGAGAAGCTGACCGGCGCGCCCGTGATGGCGACCGATCTGCGCGCTTCGATGAGCCTCGTCCTCGCGGGGTTGGCGGCGGAGGGCGAAACCCAGGTCAACCGCGTCTATCATCTCGATCGCGGCTATGAACGGCTGGAGGAAAAGCTCCAGGCAGTCGGCGCGGATATAGAACGCGCCAGCGACGGATAGGCGTTTTTTTCGGAAAATACCATTGCGGCCCTGTCCGCCATGCAACCGCCCAATGGTAAACCCTGTGCTGTGATGTGGGCAGGGGAACGGCTGGTGCGGCCTCTGAAATTCGTTTGGAAAAGCGAATTTCCAAACGGGCACTTAGCGCTGCCCGGCAGGCTTTTCGGTTTCGTCCGCGCGCTGCTCCGCCTCACGGCCCTGCGCCTTCCTGCGCCGCAAATTGGAGCGCAACTGCTCCGCCAGCCTCTTTTTACGATCTGTTTCCGTTTCGGCCATATAGGGGCTTAACCAAAAAGCACCGCGCGGCTCAAGCCTTGCTTGACATTTCCTCCGCATGAGGGCCATAGGCCCGGCTCCGGCGGGATGTCCTGGCGGGACATATGCCGCCTGTCCATCCGGATGCTGCTGTAGCTCAGTGGTAGAGCACTCCCTTGGTAAGGGAGAGGTCGAGAGTTCAATCCTCTCCAGCAGCACCACCCTTATTCTGATTCACAAAGAACTTCACAACTCTCTCGGCTATGCGGATAATAATCGCTCCGTTCAGCGGGATTGCGCGTGAATACCCATCCGGCTTGTAGGCAAAAACCGCGATCACCCAGTGTATTTCCGGCAAATTCATAGCTGTGTCCGTGTCGCCCAAAACGGCCCTTGGTCATTGCGGGCAAGCGAGGCAGTCGCAGGTTCAGGGCAATATAGTGCAGCGCGCTTTGCGTTACCGTCGCGGCGTCCCTATAGCGGCCCACCATGCATTCAAACCCTCTCCAATTGCTCCATGACATATTCGGATTCGAGAGCTTTCGCGGCGTGCAGAAGCGGGTGGTCGAACGGGTGCTTGGTGGTTCTCATACGCTGGCCGTGATGCCGACCGGCGCCGGAAAATCGCTGTGCTATCAATTGCCCGCCGTTGCGACCGAGGGATGCTGCGTCGTCGTCTCGCCGTTGATTGCGCTGATGCACGATCAGCTGCGTTCGGCCCGCGCGCTGGGTATTCGTGCCGCGAGCCTGACATCGGTGGACAGCGACTGGCGCGAAACGCAGGACCGCTTGCTGGCGGGGGAACTCGATCTGCTTTACGTCGCGCCGGAGCGGGCCAGCGGCGAGGGGTTTCGCGCCTTGCTGGAGCGTGCCCGGATATGTCTGTTCGCCATAGATGAGGCGCATTGCGTTTCTGAATGGGGGCATGACTTTCGCCCCGATTATCGCCTGTTGCGCCCGCTGCTTGACAGGTTTGCGCATATACCGCGCCTTGCGCTGACTGCCACGGCCGACGCGCACACGCGGCGCGATATATTGGCGCAGCTCGGCATACCCGACGACGGCCTCATCATTTCCGGTTTTGACCGCCCCAATATCCGTTATGCCATCCAGCCGCGAGATGGGCTGAAGCAGCAGATCACCCACATTCTGGCTGCGAACCCCGGCCCCGGTATCGTCTATGCGCCCACGCGCGCCGCCGTCGAAAAATTGGCGGATAGCCTCGGTAGCGGCGAACGGCGGGTACTGCCCTATCATGCCGGCCTCGCTGCCGAAGTGCGCGCCGCCAATCAGGCCGCGTTCATGGCGAGCGAGGATATGGTGATGGTCGCCACGGTTGCCTTCGGCATGGGCATCGACAAGCCGGATGTGCGCTTTGTCGTGCATGCCGGGCTGCCAAAGTCGATCGAGAGCTATTATCAGGAGAGTGGCCGCGCCGGACGCGATGGCGATCCGGCGGTCGCGACGCTGCTGTGGGGGGCGGAGGATTTCGTCCTCGCCCGCCAGCGCATTTCCGAAGTCGAACCGGTCCGCCAGCAGAGCGAACGCGCACGCATTGCCGCGATGGGCGCACTGGTCGAGACGGGAGGATGCCGCCGCGCCGTGCTGCTCCGCCATTTTGGCGAAAATCCGCCCGCGACATGCGGCAATTGCGACAACTGCCTCACTCCTCCCGCCACTATCGATGCGACGGCAACGGCGCAGAAGCTGCTCTCCGCCGTTTATCGCACCGGGCAAAACTTCGGCATGGGGCATATCGAGGCGGTGTTGACCGGCAGGAGCAACGAACGGATCGTGCAGCGGCGGCATGACCAGCTTTCGGTGTTCGGCATCGTGCAGGCCGAGGAGGCCGCACTGCTCAAGCCAGTCTCGCGCGCGTTGATGGTGCATGATGCGCTGGAGACGAACGAGCATGGCGGACTGATGTTCGGCCCCGCCGCACGTCCGTTTTTACGCGGAGAGGAAGTCATGGTGCTGGTCTTGCCGCCAGCCAGGCCAAAGCGCGGACGGCGCAATGCCGAAGCCAACCCGGTCGGCGATCCGTTGTTCGAAGCGTTGCGGGCCTGTCGTCGCGATCTTGCACTGGAGGCTGGAGTGCCGCCCTATGTGATCTTTCACGACAGCACGTTGCGCGAAATGGCGCACAAACGGCCCCGTTCGCTCGCTGATCTCAGCCACATAGCCGGCATCGGCGAACGCAAGCGGGAGGCTTATGGGCAAGCATTTCTGGCGGTGATCGCCGCTTTTGAGAAGGACGCGTCGGCATAACCGTCATGCGCCTCAACCCATCTTGTCGGCCATGTCCATGAAATTGCGCGCGGCATCACGGTCTGCTGCATCCGCGAAGGCACTATCGAGGTCGGGCGCATTGCCTAGCATATACAGCAGCGCCCACAGCCCGAAGCGCTGCCCGGCATGCTGTTCCAGCCCGAAATCGACGCGCATCCGTTCCATCCCGGCATCGAGCGCGGCGGCGGGCAAGGTTTCGATCTCGGCCTGGCCGAAATAGCGCATGAGCAAGTCCTGAAAATCCATGTGCCCCCTGTTACGCGATTGCGGCCAAGCGGAAAGAAAAAAAGCCACCCTTTGCGCGCATGCTGTGCTAACGGCGCGCGATGCTGACAATCAACGACATTAGCGTCCGCCTGGGTGGCCGCACGATCCTGGATTGCGCCAGTGCTGCCCTGCCGCCTGGCGCACGCGTTGGCCTGATCGGCCGCAATGGCGCGGGCAAATCCACCCTGATGAAAGCGATCATCGGCCAGATCGAGCCTGATGGCGGCAGTGTCGATATGCCCCGCGGCGCGCGTCTGGGCTATATCGCGCAGGAAGCGCCCACCGGCACGGCGACGCCGTTGCAGACCGTTCTTGCCGCCGATACGGAACGCGCGCTCCTGCTCGCCGAGAGCGAGACTTGCGAAGATCCGCACCGCCTCGGTGATGTGCACGACCGTTTGATCGCGATCGATGCCTATAGCGCGCCGGCGCGCGCGGGGCGTATCCTTGTGGGGCTGGGCTTTGACGAGGAAATGCAACAGCGCCCGCTCGATAGCTATTCCGGCGGATGGAAGATGCGCGTGGCCCTGGGGGCGCTGCTGTTTTCCGCGCCCGACATCCTTCTGCTCGACGAGCCATCGAACCACCTCGATCTTGAAGCAACGCTGTGGCTGGAGAACTTCCTCAAGGAATATCGCGCGACCATCCTCGTCATCAGCCATGAACGCGACCTGCTGAACAATGTTGTCGATCATATCCTGCATCTGGAAGGCGGCAGGGTGACGCTTTATCCTGGTGGATATGATGCGTTCGAGCGGCAGCGGGCCGAGCGCATGTCTCAACTCGCGGCGGCGAAGGAAAAGCAGGATGCCGAACGCGCGAAGCTGCGGGACTATGTCGCCCGTAACAGCGCACGGGCGAGTACCGCCAAGCAGGCCCAGTCACGCGCGAAAGCCCTGGCGCGGATGCAACCTATTGCCGCCGCGCTCGAGGATCCCAGCCTCTCTTTTTCGTTTCCTGACCCGCCACCGCTGCGTCCGCCGCTCATCACGCTCGATATGGCGGCTGTCGGCTATAGCGAGACGCCCATTCTCCAGCGATTGAACATGCGCATCGATCCCGATGATCGCATCGCGCTGCTCGGCAAGAACGGTAATGGCAAGACGACGCTCGCCCGCCTCCTCGCCGCGCAGTTGCCCGCAATGGAAGGCGAGATGACCGCGTCCGGCAAAATGAGCGTCGGCTATTTTACCCAGTATCAGGTCGAGGAACTGGATACTTCGGATACCCCGCTTGAACATATGACCCGACAGATGAAGGGAGCGACGCCGGGCGCAGTGCGCGCGCAGCTGGGGCGCTTCGGCTTTTCGGGCGAGCGCGCGACCCAGAAGGTGGGTTCGCTTTCGGGCGGGGAGCGGGCACGGCTCGCCCTTGCCCTCATCACCCGTAATGCGCCGCATCTGCTGATTCTGGATGAGCCGACCAACCACCTGGATGTCGATTCCCGCGAGGCGCTCGTGCAGGCGCTCAATAATTATACCGGCGCGGTGGTGATAGTCAGCCATGACCGGCACATGATTGAACTGGTAGCCGACCGGCTGGTGCTGGTCGATGGTGGTCGCGCTGATGCTTATGACGGATCGCTGGAGGATTATACCGATTTTGTGCTGGGGCGCGGAGGTGCCGGCGGATCGGGCAAATCGGCCAAGTCAGATCGCAAGGCTGACCGTCGTTCCGCTGCCGAGGCGCGCCAAAAGGAAAAGGAGCTGGCCAACCAGGTCAAGAAAGCCGAAAGCGAGTTCAACCGGCTGACCGAAATGCGCAGTGCGATAGACAAGGCCATGTTCGACCCGTCCTCTGTGGAGGCCGCATTGTCCGGCCTGACCATGACCGACTTGATGAAACGACGCGCGGATATCGATACGCGGATCGGGCTGGCAGAGCAGGCGTGGCTGAACGCAGCCGGAGCGCTTGAAGATGTGGGCGGGGAAGAGAAAGCGGCCTGACTATTTCAAGCTGGCAGTGACCGGCGAGAGGCGGGAGCGATAGCGGATATCCTGCCGCATCGCTTGGCGCGCGGGTGTCGGGAACACCCGCTTGGCATGCTCTTCGATGGTAGGAACCACCCCAGTCCGGCTGGGCATATAGACCTCGATCATGCGGCCTATATCCCCGCCGGGACTGAACGAAGCCCCTTTACCGCCTCTTTCAGAAGCTCAGTGCCTTGGCGCGCTTGACACCCGGCAGCTTGCTTATGCTGTCCAGCACAGCCTGCGGGATTGCGCTGTCGACCGAGAGCAGTAGCACGGCTTCGCCCCCCGCAGTGCGACGGCCGAGGTTGAAGGTGCCGATGTTGATACCCGCCTCGCCCAGCGTGCTGCCGACACGGCCAATGAAGCCCGGCGTGTCCTCGTTGACGATATAAAGCATATTGCCTTCCAGCTCTGCTTCGACCCCGATCCCGAAAATCTCGACCAGACGCGGACCAGAATTGCCGAACAGCGTGCCCGCGACCGAGCGCGCGCCCTGGCTGGTGTTGACACTGACGCGCACCAGCGTGTGATAATCACCCTCGCGGTCATGGCGCACTTCGCGCAAGTCTAGCCCGCGCTCCTTGGCCAGATAGGGCGCGTTGACCATGTTCACGGTGTCCGAATAGCGGCGCATGAAGCCAGACAACACCGCGCCGGTGATCGGCTTGATGTTCAGCTCCGCGGCGGCCCCTTCGACCTCGATCGCGATATTATCGAGATCATCCGCCGCGAGCTGGCCTACCAGGCTGCCCAGCTTTTCCGCCAGCGCCATATAGGGCTTGAGCTTCGGCGCTTCTTCGGCCGAGAGCGACGGCATGTTGAGCGCGTTGGTGACGCCGCCGGTCATCAGATAATCCGAAAGCTGCTCCGCCACTTGCAGCGCGACATTGACCTGCGCCTCATTGGTGGATGCGCCGAGATGCGGCGTGCAAACAAGGTTCGGGGTGCCGAACAGCGGGTTTTCCTTGGCCGGCTCGACCGCGAAAACATCGAGCGCGGCACCCGCGACATGGCCCGAAACCAACGCCTCCTTGAGCGCCGCCTCATCGATCAGACCGCCACGCGCGCAGTTGATGATGCGCACGCCCTTCTTGGTCTTGGCAAGGTTTTCGCGAGACAGGATATTGCGCGTCTGATCGGTGAGCGGAGTGTGCAGCGTGATGAAATCGGCCTTGGCCAGCAGCGTATCAAGATCCGCCTTTTCCATGCCCATCTCGATCGCGCGCTCAGGGGTGAGGAAAGGGTCGAACGCCACGACCTTCATCTTGAGGCCGAGCGCGCGGGCAGCGACGATGCCGCCGATATTGCCGGCGCCGATGAGGCCCAATGTCTTGCCCGTCACCTCGACGCCCATGAAGCGGTTCTTTTCCCACTTGCCCGCCTGGGTTGAGGCGTCCGCTTCAGGCAACTGACGGGCGAGCGCGAACATCAGCGCGATTGCATGCTCTGCCGTGGTGATCGAGTTGCCGAAAGGTGTGTTCATCACCACCACGCCCTTGGAACTGGCATAGGGGATATCGACATTATCGACCCCGATGCCGGCGCGGCCAATGACCTTGAGGTTGGTCGCGGCGTCGAGGATTTCCTGCGTAACCTTGGTCGAGCTGCGGATGGCGAGGCCATCATACTGGCCGATGATCTTGATCAGCTCTTCGGGCTTGAGGCCGGTGATCTCGTCCACTTCCACGCCGCGATCACGAAAGATCTGCGCGGCCTGCGGGTCCATCTGGTCGGAAATAAGAACCTTGGGCATGACTATGCTCCTTATACAATAGGGGGAAATATGGCCGGCAAACCGGGCACACAAAAGTCAGAAGTTCAGGCGGCCTTCGCCGTGGCATAGGCCCAATCGAGCCATGGGCCGAGCGCCTCTATGTCCGCGGTGTCCACGGTCGCGCCGCACCAGATGCGCAGGCCAGCCGGGGCATCACGATAACCCGCCACGTCATAGGCCGCGCCTTCCTTCTCCAAAGCGCCCGCCATCGTTTTGATCAAGGCTTCGTCCGCGCCTTCCACCGTGAGACAGACCGACGTGGTGGATCGGGTAGCGGGATCGGTGGCAAGGTGGCCGAGCCAGCCGCGCTGTTCGACGATTTTGCCCAGCGCCGCCGCATTGGCGTTGCTCCGCGCGATGAGGCCGGACAGGCCACCGAGCGACTTCGCCCACTCCAGCGCGAAGATCACGTCCTCCACCGCCAGCATCGAAGGGGTGTTGATCGTCTCGCCCTTGAACACGCCCTCGGCGAGCTTGCCCTTGGAGACGAGGCGGAACACTTTGGGCAGCGGCCAAGCCGGGGTATAGCTTTCCAGCCGCTCCACCGCGCGGGGGCCGAGGATGATAACACCATGCCCGCCTTCGCCGCCCAGCACCTTCTGCCACGAGAAGGTCGTGACATCGAGCTTGTCCCACGGCATGTCATAGGCGAACACGGCCGAAGTCGCATCGCAGAACGACAGACCTTCGCGGGTATCGGCGATCCAGTCGCCATGAGGCACGCGCACGCCAGAGGTGGTGCCGTTCCAGGTGAACAATACGTCGTTGGACCAATCGACCGCACCAAGATCGGGCAGGCTGCCATAATCGGCGCGCAGGATCGTCGGGTCGAGCTTCAGTTGCTTGGCGGCATCCGTTACCCAGCCTTCGCCAAAACTCTCCCATGCCAGCGTGGAAACGGGACGCGCGCCCAGCATGGTCCACATCGCCATTTCGAATGCGCCGGTATCAGAACCAGGCACGATGCCGATGCGGTGCGTATCGGGCACCTGCAACACTTCGCGCATCAGGTCTATCGCGAGGGCAAGCCGGGTCTTGCCGATCTTCGCACGATGCGAGCGGCCCAGCGATTCAGTGGCTAATCTGGAGGCTTCCCAGCCCGGCGGCTTGGCGCAGGGACCAGAGGAAAAAAAAGGTCGAGCCGGCAGAATATTCGGCTTGGTAACGTCAGTCATGTAGCTTCTCCTTGCAGAGAGCAGCGCGGCGTTGGGACCGCGTGGCCCGTCGGCGGCTCTACAGTCTGCAAGGTTAATGTCAAATGAAAAGGCCTGCATGGGCTGAACCGACTCTGTTTTCAGGCGCGGTGAGGGAAGGAAAACTGGCCCGCCTGCGCCTGGCTGTTATACAATGGCGGGATGAGCGGGAGATTCCGGGGCAGGGGCGTGTGCGCGCCATGGGTAGCGATTGCGGCGTGCCTCGCGCTGTCCGCCTGTGCGGGGGACGTAATTCCGCAGGGCAAGCACCTGCGCGGGCATGGCCGGGCGCCGTCCGCTGCGCCGCGTTACGGCGTCAACAGTCCTGAGTTCCGCCAGTGCGCAGGCAAACTTGCTGCGCTGGGCGGGCACTTTACCCCCCTGCCCGACCGCAGCTATGGCGGGGGGTGTAGCGCCTTTGGCGCGGTGCGGCTTGATGAAATTATCGTGCCCGTCACCGGCCTGGGTTCCATGACCTGCCCGGTCGCGCAGCATTTTACGGCATGGGCGCGCTATGGCGTGGCGCCGGCCGCGCGCATTTATTTCGGGGTGGAACTGGTGCGTATCGATACATTTGGCACCTATAATTGCCGCGTCGTCGCGGGCAGCGACCGCCTGTCAGAGCATGGCCGCGCCAATGCTATCGACATCGCCGCCTTTCTGCTGGCGGATGGGCGGCGCATCTCGGTGCAAAATGGCTGGAATGGCGACGACGCGAGCCGCGCCTTTCTGCGCGCCGTGCGCACCAGCGCCTGCCGCCGCTTTCGCACAGTGCTCAGCCCGGATTATAACGCCGCCCATCATGACCATTTGCACTTCGACATGGGCGGGCGCGGTGGATATTGCCGTTGATCCCTCACTTTTCTTCCGATCTTAACCATAATCCGCTATTCCGCTCAGCATGAGTCAAAAAAATATTGGAGAGCGCATCTTCCGCCCTGCCCGGCAGGAGGCCCATGATGCGAAAATCAGCCTCGAGACTCCGCAGACGCAGAGCGTGTCCTATCGCCTCGCCTTTCAGGATACCGAGTTCCTGCTGCGCGAGGATCTGCGCCCGGTGCGCTTTCAGCTGGAGTTGATGAAACCCGAAGTGCTTCTTGATGAGGCAAAGATCGTCTCGACTTTCGTCTTTTACGGATCGGCACGGATTCCCTCGCCGGACAAGGTGCAGGCACTGATCGACGCTGCACGAACGGATCGGGACCGCCGCATTGCCCACAACCTCGCGGCCAAAGCCCGATATTATGACGAAGCGCGCGCGCTCGCCCGGCTGGCCGCGGGCTGTGCGGCCGATGATACAGGGGGCCGCCATTTCGTCGTCTGTTCGGGCGGTGGCCCCTCGATCATGGAAGCCGCGAACCGTGGCGCGCACGATGTCGGTGCGCAAAGCATCGGACTCAACATCGTGCTGCCGCACGAGCAGGCGCCCAACGAATATGTGACGCCCGAGCTTTCGTTCCAGTTTCATTATTTTGCGCTCCGCAAGATGCATTTCCTGATCCGCGCCCGCGCACTTGCGGTGTTCCCCGGCGGATTCGGCACGTTCGACGAGCTGTTTGAGCTGCTCACGCTGGTGCAGACCGGCAAGATCAAGCCGATACCCATCCTCCTGTTCGGCCGCGATTTCTGGAATAAAGTGGTCGATTTCGAGGCTCTGGTGGAGGAAGGCGTCATTGCCCCATCGGATCTGCGCCTCATCACCTGGACCGAAACCGCACAGGAAGCGTGGGCCGCGGTGGAAGCATTTTATGCGGACAGCGACGCGCCGACCTGTAGCTGAACCGGCTGGCCGCCCCCCCCCCTACACTGGACTTTCGCGGCAAGCATGATAGGCGCTGGGGCCATGAAAACCCTCGGCATCATCGGTTTCGGCGATTTTGGCAGGCTTGCCGCGACCCATTTGCGCGGCCGCTTCGATGTCGGTGCGCATGATCCACATCTGCCGGCTGACGCCATCCACGCCCATGGCCTGCGCGCCCTGTCGCTTGCCGAAGCGGCGCAGAGCGATGTCGTGATGATTGCGGTGCCCGTGCAAGTCATGGAACGCGTGATCGCGGAGGTGGCGGCGCATGTGAAACCGGGCGCGACGGTAATCGACATCGCCTCGGTCAAGGTGCTGCCGAGCCAGTGGCTGATGCGCTCCATGCCGGAGAGCGTGCACATTGTGCCCACACATCCGTTGTTCGGCCCACAGAGCGTGGCGCGCGACGGGCTGGCCGGGCGTCAGTTGGTGATCTGCCCGCTACGGAACGAGCAGCATCTTAAAGTGGCGGCGCTGGGCGAAGAACTGGGATTGCGGGTGCAGATCACTACCGCCGAAGAACATGACCGGGAGATGGCCTATGTGCAGGCGCTCACCCACCTTGTGGGCCGCACGCTCAGCAGCATGAACATCCCCGACGAGATGCTGAAAACCCAAAGCTACCAGCATCTGCTCGACCTGTGCGACCTGTTGCGGCGCGACAGTTTCGAGCTGTTCACCGCGATCCAGACACTCAATCCCTTTGCCGACGAGGTGACGCAGGCCTTTGTTACGCGCGCCGGCGACCTGCTGGCGCGCGTGCATGACAAGGCCTCGCCTCAATAAATCGCCTCAAAAATCAGCGATAGAAGATGTGGTTGTCGATCACCGCAGCGCGTGGGCGCGCCCAGGCCGTCTTTACCCGACGGGCATGAAAATAGAGCGCGCCTTCGGCCGCACTGTTCCATGCATTGGCAAGCGCGATGCGGGATATGGCGATCGCGCGGCGCCAATGCGGATGGCTGGTGTTCGGCTGCGGTATCGCGCCGCTCCGGACAAAGCTGAACTGACCCGGCTGGCGCACCACGCCGCACAGGCTGTTGCCGAAGCGGGCTGACTTCGCACGATTGATCACAACGCGGGCAACCGCGAGCTGCCCCTCGAGCGTTTCGCTGCGCGCTTCGTAGAAAACGGTGGTGGCGAGACAGTGAACCTGCTCATCCAGCGGTGCGCCAACATCCGTGTCGGCGACCAGCGCGGCAAGCGACTCATAGGACTTCTCCGGCTGCGTGGCGTCGTCGGGGGCATTTGCTCCGGGCTGTGTATCCGTGGAAAGCGAGGGAGCGCCCTCCTGCAAGACTGCGAAGGCGACTGGAACAGCGGCGGCAGGCTCACCCGAAAGGGTGGAAGGAGCGGAAAAGGATGGGGCGGCTGTTTGAGCCGCGCTCTGGGGGACATTGTCGTCGGCCCAGGAAATACCGCCAATAAAGGCAGCGGTAAGAGATAATAATGCTGTCGCCGCACCGGATGCGGTCTTGATAGAATAAGACATAGAACTTCAAAACATGCGGTTGGTCGGCCGCGGGCGTCATATCCTCTTATCTTATCAGACGCCGTGCCGCCCCCCGTCTGCGTGTTTACCGCATTCCGTCCCCTGATAGGCGGTGATCGGCAACCTGCGCATGGAGTGCTGGGCGAGGCCTATGCTTCGGTTCGTCGCATAAGTCAACCTTGGGTCATTATAGCAGCGGCCAAGCGTTCCGCGTTTGCGCTATCGAGTTCAATTACCCAAATGTCGGGGTCAGAACGTTGGCGCCGCTCAATATACTGTGTCATCTCCGCCTCATTACCCCAAGATTGAGTAGCACAGGGGGATAATATGTAACCCTTTGAAAAGTCAGGCTGGCGTTCGTAAAGGCGGGTTTCTTCGGCTTGATTGCGGCACTGCACAATTATGGCTCCGGCCCCCTCATCCCCCTTATGCAGCACCATGGCAAAGCCGCCATCAGACTGCACCGCGCGGATCAAGGCCTGCACCATCAGACGGCTTGTAGGACGCGCGCTCACTGAAGGAACATGCGCTGTTCAGCCCGGCGCATAGCCAGGAAGGGATGACAACGCATGCTGCGAGCGCATGAAGGTGCCAGTGCCACGCCCCACCTCTTCGCCGCTTGAGTCGATCAATGTAGCTTCCGCTATATAAACCCGCCGTCGTCCGCTGAGCCAACGCCCTTCCGCGCGTGCCAACCCAGCGCGCAGGGGGCGCGTGAACAGCAGGTTGAACCCCGTGGTCAGTAAAAAGCGATCGCTTACCAGGCTGTTGGCGGCGTAGAAGGCCGCGTCGTCCAGCATTTTGAAATAGACGGTGCCATGCACCGCCCCCGCCGCATGATAGACGGTTTCCGCGACATTGAACTCGATCACCGAATAGCCGGACTGCGGGATACTGAGGCGTGATGGAAACATATGATTGATTGGCGCCGAGGCATAAAGCCGCTCCAGCGCGCGGAAATGGGCCTGCTCGCCGCTAGGTCCGGCGGTGGCGACGATGGCGCCGTCAGGCGGCGTCACGCGCCTCATCCCCCACCAGCAACGCGTGCAGCGCCTCGCTCGAACCAGCGCCTCTGATTCGGGCCGCGTTTTGGCCACTTCGCAGATACCGAGAGACGCGGGCCAGCATCTTCAAATGTTCAGCCCCGCTATCCGCCGGGGAAAGCAGCGAAAAAATAATATCGACCGGCACTTCATCCACCGCATCGAATGCGATCGGCGTTTCCAGCCGGAGCACCAGCCCGCATACATGAGCAAGACCGGGAATCTTCGCATGAGGGATAGCAATCCCGTTGCCAAAGCCGGTCGAGCCGAGTCGCTCGCGCTCGTTGAGCCGGTCATAGACCTCGTCGGCATTGAGGCCATAGGCGCGCGCCGCCCTCTCAGCAAGCTGCTGAAACAACTGCTTCTTACCGCTGAGGAATAAGCCCGTAGCAACGGTGTCAGGAACAACGAGATCATGGAAATCGGTCATTGATATGCTCTAAACCCTCGGCAGACCCCCCGCCGACAGCATCCTGTTTGAGAATGCGAATGCTGCGGTTATTCCCAAAGCCCGGCGCCATAAGCGCATGGGCGCGCCACGTCAACCACGTGGCGCGCTATAGGCTGGAGGGGTTAATAACGCGTCAAGCGCGCGGCTCCACCCAGCCGATCGAGCCATCATGCCGGCGATAGACCATATTATAGGCTGAGGTGCCCGCATTGAGGAACAGCAGCGCGTTGGTATTGCGCAGATCGAGCATCATCACCGCATCAGACACACTGGCTTCGGGGATGTCGACCCGCGTCTCGGCAATGATGAGCGGCGCTTCGGCTGGCTCTTCCTCCTCAGGCGGGGCGGCGAACACCGTATAAGCGGCGTGATCGAGGCCATCGAAGTCGTTTTCAGGATTGCGCGCAGCCTCGGCGGCGGCGGCTTGAACATGGCGGTCCTTCAGGCGGCGCATATAACGGCGGAGCTGCTTTTCGATCCGGTCCGCCGCCAGATCGAAGCAGATATGCGCATCCTGCGCCTCGCCCGCGCCTTTCAGGATCAACCCGGCCATCACATGGCAGACGATATCGCAATGAAACGCGCCGTGCGGCGCCCGGCGAAAAGTGACGTGCGAGGACAAGGCGCGGGAGAAGTATTTATCGACAATCGCGCCAAGCCGCACGGAAACATTTTCCTGCAGCGCCTCGCCGGTATCGACCTGATGTCCCGAAATCCGAATATCCATATCGCAGTCTCCTTCACTCTTGCGAAAGGCGGGCGCACCCGCCCTCGATATGTAGCGGCCTGAGCCAGAGGGATCAGCCCGCCTCCTTCTCTCCCGCCAGCCAGAGCGGGTTGGCCAGCCCCGCCACAAAGGCGCGATGGCGTTCCCGTTCTGGTTCTGTCGGTGAAAATATCCGTGGCGCGCGCATGGGTCTTTGCGGCACGTCAAATGCGAGAGCGGCAGGCGGGGCTGGCCCGTCTCCGGCCGGGGCTTTATTGTCCTCGACCAGCCCCAGGCCGATCTGCCTGCCGCCCGTCAGCTCGATGTAGACCTGCGCGAGCAGCTCGGCATCCAGTAGCGCGCCATGCTTGACCCGGTGGCTGCGATCTATGCCATAGCGGCTGCACAACGCATCCAGACTGTGCTTGGCGCCAGGATGCGCGGCGCGCGCCATCGCTACGGTGTCGATCATGCGGTCGAGCGAGATGTCCGGCCTGCCGCACAGTTTTAGCTCGTGATTGAGGAAGCCGAAATCGAAACGCGCGTTGTGCGCCACCAGCATAGAATCGCCCAGAAATTCGAGCAAACCTGCCACTTCGGTGACGAACAGTGGCTTATCCGCCAAAAAAGCGTCGGAAAGGCCGTGCACCGCCTGCGCCGAAGCGGGCATTGTGCGCTGCGGGTTGAAATAGCAGTGAAAGGTCGCGCCGGTCGGCATGCGATTGACCAGTTCGATACAGCCGATTTCTACCATTCGGTCCCCCGTGAGAGGGTCAAACCCGGTCGTTTCGGTGTCGAAGATGATCTCGCGCATTAGACTCTGTGACTCTACTTCCCCGCTACTATCTGCCTGCTTGGGCGAGAAGGCAAGCCATCAAAGCACGCACCTGGGCGCGGGTGCGATGATAGGTGGTGCCTGTGTGGACGAGATGATCGGCGCGGCGGCGCTTTTGCATATCGGGCATTTGCAGACGCAGGATGGCGCGGAATTTGCGCTCAGTCATGCCGGGGCGAGCGAGGACGCGCTTGCGCTGCTTCCATGCCGGCGCCGTAACGACGATCACGCCATCCACACGCTTTTCTCCATGTGTCTCGAACAACAGCGGGATATCGAGAACGACAAGCGGGCGGGAGACATGGCGCCTCAGAAATTCCTGCCGCGCGGCAAACACCAGCGGGTGGATGATCGCCTCCAATGCCTTGCGCTCATGGGGATGCGCGAGGATAATGGCGGCCAGCTTCGCGCGGTCCAGCCCCAAGGGGCCAGTGGTGCCGGGAAAACGTGCCTCGATTACCTCCAGCGCAATGCCACCCGGCCCTTGCAGGCGATGCACCTCGGCGTCGGCATCGAACAACGGCACGCCCAGCTTGCGAATCATGCCTGCTACCGCGCTTTTGCCCATGCCGATGGAGCCGGTGAGAGCATAGACGCAAGCCATCGCGCTCAGCCCTGCGCCGCGCAGAGCAGCGCCTTCAACTCCGCATCATGCTCGCGGGGGGGCTGCGCATCGAAAAAAATGTCGAAGGCGAGTGCCGCTTGGCCAATCAACATTTCAAGACCATCTATGGTCGCCAGGCCACGCGCGCGCGCCTGGTTTAGCAGCGGCGTATCAAGCGGGGCATATACTATATCATATACTATAGAATGTTCGGGCAGCGGCGTAAGCTCTATTTCAAGGGGTGGCTGCCCGACCATGCCCAGCGGACTGGAGTTTACCAGCAAATCAACCGGGTGAAGCGGCGCATCAATGCCGATGAAACGGCCTTTCGCACCGGCACGATCCAACAACGCATGGCCTTTGGCGGCGTCGCGGGCCATGATGGTCATATCCTCCACCCCGCTCGATAGCAGGGCATACAGGATCGCGCGCGCCGCTCCACCCGCGCCGATGATACAGGCGCTCTTGCCCGCCCAGCCCTGCCGCTGCAACGGCGCGAGAAAACCGCCGGCGTCCGTGTTGGTGCCGATCAGCGGCCCGCCCGTTTCGCAAGCAATGGTGTTCATCGCGCCGATAAGGTCCGCCACATGGCCGGGATCGCGCACATAATCCATCACCGCCACCTTGTGCGGGATCGTTACATTGCAGCCCAGCCAGTCCGGGTCTGCCCGCCGCTTCAGGAAATAAGCGGCAAGCTCTTCCGGCTGCACATGGGTTTTCCGGTATTCCGCCTCGATCCCGAGCTTTCGTAACCAGAAATTGTGGATCAGCGGCGATTTGCTGTGGGCGATGGGATCGCCGATCACTTCGGCATAGGGCAGAGAAGTTTCCATCATCGCGCCACAACGCCGCGCATCCGCAGAAAGTCAAGCAGGCCGAGCAATGGCAGGCCCTGTATCGCGAAATGCGTGCCCTTGATTGCGCTGAACAGCTGCGCACCCGGTCCTTCTATGCGATAGCAGCCGACGCACCAGCGGCATTGATCCCATTCCTGCTCGAGGTAAGTTTCGATGAAGGCATCGGTGAGGAGGCGCACGGACAGGCTCGCGCTCTCAACGGCGCGCCACACTGGTGCGCCATTCTCGCAAATCACCGCTGCGCTGTGGAGCATGTGCGTGGTACCGGAAAGGCGGCGCAGGATGGCGGCGGCATCTGCCTGATCCATGGCCTTGTCGAGCATAGTGCCATCATCCAGCTCCAGCGTCTGGTCACACCCCAGCACCAAGGCGCCCGGCATGCGGATCGAGAGTTTGAGCGCCTTGGCCTCCGCAAGCGCATCGGCAAGTTGGCGTGCGCCATGTCCTTCGGCACGCAATGCGTCCTTGAGGGCCTCTTCGTCCACAGCGGGCGATACACTATGATGCGGCACCCCGGCGGCGGCGAGCATTGCCCGGCGGCTGGCGCTTTGCGAGGCGAGAACCAGCTCTGGTGTGGTCATGCCTGCTGCGCCCGTTCCTGCTCCCTTGCCATCAGCCTGTCGTTGAACAGCGTGATGATCGCGGCGGCGGCTTCTTCGATAGAACGACGGGTGACATCGATATGCGGCCAGTCATTATCGGCGATCAGGCGGCGGGCGAAGGCCATTTCCTCCTGCACCCGGTCTATATTGACATAGGCCGTTTCCGGCGCCTGATTAAGCGAAAGCAGGCGGTTGCGCCTGATCTGCACCAGCCGCTCGGGGTTAAGCGTCAGCCCCACGACCATTGGATGCTGAAGTCGGTATAGCTCATCAGGCGGTGGTGATTCGGGCACCAGGGGCACATTCGCGGTCTTGTATCCACGATTGGCGAGATAGATCGAGGTAGGGGTTTTGGATGTGCGCGACACGCCAACCAGCACGATATCCGCATCCTCCCAGTTTTCCGGGCCGACGCCGTCGTCATGCGCTATGGTATATTGTATGGCGCCGATGCGGGCGAAGTAGGCATCATCAAGCACATGTTTGCGCCCTGGCCGGGTGCGTGTTTCCTGCCCCAGAATGTTGGACATCGCATCGGTCGCTGTATCGAGCGGTGCCACATAGGGCAGCCCCAGCGCACGGCAGCGGTGTTCCAGCTTGCGACGCAACTCCGGATTGGCAAGAGTGAACAATACCAGCCCCGGATTGCTGGATATCTCGCTCAGGATACGTTGAAGATGCTCTTCGGACCGCACCATCGGCCAGAAATGGCGGATCGCTTCCACATCCTCGAACTGCCCGATCACCGCCTTGGCAATGCTTTCGAGAGTTTCGCCGGTGGAATCCGACAGCAGATGCAGGTGGATGCGCGTCATTGCATAACCATGTTGGGGAGTTGTGGATAAATCAAGGGAGAGAAGCGGGGATAAGACGCCACCCTGCATTTTTCCGCGCTATCGGGCAGCTTATCCACAGCCTGTCCAGCGACTGGAATTTCCTCCACAGGGGGTGGATAACGGGGACAAAAGGGATTCGGCCAGCAATATCAGCATCAATTTTTGCCCCCCGCTGTTGGCAAAAGCGGGGATGACGCATAAACCCCAGCTTCCACCGCCCTACTACCATCAACAATCTATTAATCTTTATTAAGAGGATATTAGGAATTCATGTCTGGCACGCCTGAGAAAGTTCTGCTTGCCGTCCTCAAGGGTCAGCGGCACTCCATGGCTCCGCGCTGGATGATGCGGCAGGCAGGGCGCTACCTTCCTGAATATCGTGCGCTCAGGGCGGACAAAGGCGGGTTCCTCGCGCTGGTCTATGACAGTGCCGCCGCTGCCGAAATTACTCTCCAGCCCCTGCGCCGCTTTGGCACGGGCAGGGAAGGTCTGCATGCGGCTATCCTGTTTTCCGATATTCTCATCGTGCCCTATGCCATGGGGCAAAATCTATGGTTCGAGGCAGGCGAGGGGCCGCGGCTTGCGCCGACCCTGCTGGAGAGCGAGCTGGACGCCTTGACGCCAGATTTCAGCCGCTATGAGGCAATCTACGAGACGGTGCGGCAGGTGAAGGCGCAGCTTGACCCGGAAACGACCTTCCTGGGCTTTGCGGGCAGCCCGTGGACGATCGCGACCTATATGGTGGCGGGGCAAGGGAGCAAGGACCAGGGCGCGGCGCGGCGCATGGCCTATGCCGATACTGCGCGATTTGCCACGATCATCGATGCGATAGTCGAGGCAACCGTGCCCTATCTCATCGGCCAGATCGACGCCGGGGTGGACGCGGTGCAGTTGTTCGACAGCTGGGCGGGCAGTCTTTCGCCGCAGCAGTTTGCCCGATGGGTGATCGCGCCCAACCGCGCAATTGTCGAAAAAGTGCGGTCTGCGCGGCCGGGTGTGCCGATTATCGGCTTCCCGAAAGGCGCTGGTGCGAAACTTGTCGATTATGCGCGAGAAACCGGGGTGGATGCACTGGGGCTGGACGAGACGATAGATCCCGTCTGGGCCGATACCGTGCTTCCCAAAGGTTTGCCGGTGCAGGGCAATCTTGATCCCCTGGTGCTGATCGCGGGTGGAGACGCTCTGGACAGTGCGATAGACACAATCCTTGCCGCGTTCCAAAACCGGCCCCATATATTCAATCTGGGCCACGGCATTACGCCCGAAACCCCGATCGCGCATGTGGAACAGATGCTGAAACGGTTAGGGCGAGAGGGATGAGCGGTTTTCTCGGCAATGCCTATCTCTGGGTGAAGGCGGCGCATATCATTTTTGCCATATTCTTGATGGCGGGCCTGTTCATGATGCCGCGCTTCTTCGTCTATCATCAGGAATGCGCGGTTGGTTCGGACGAGGATCGTATCTGGATCGTGCGGGAGGAAAAGCTCCGGCGCATCATCGTCAATCCCTCCATCATCATCCTGTGGATCGTGGGTATCACCATGATGCTCGACATCAGGGCATGGGTCTATGGCTGGTTTCAGCTCAAATTCGTGCTGGTGCTGGCGCTCTCGGCTTATCATGGCTGGATGATCGGCTATGCCAGGAAGCTCAGCAAAGGGGAGCGAACGCTGACTGGTAAACAACTGCGTATGATAAACGAGGTGCCCGGACTGATCGCGGTCATCGTCGTGATCCTCGCCGTCGTAAAACCTTTCTGACCGGCCTGTATTTCCTCAAGATTGCTTGACTTGGCTTCCGCAGGCTCCTAACCCGTGGGCTTGAAGGCATGCAGATCCTGCGGCCAGATCTCCTCTCCGCCGGCATGACGGCATTCTCCTCAGCCAGCCTCCCTATTTCTCGGACAGACCCGATGCATCTCAAAGAACTTAAGAAAACACCGCCCGCAGACCTTGTCACCATGGCCGAGGAACTGGGGGTTGAGGGCGCTTCCACGTTGCGCAAGCAGGATCTGCTGTTCGCTATTCTGAAGGCCGAGGCGGAAAATGGCGAGCAGATCATGGGTGTCGGCACCATCGAAGTGTTGCCCGATGGCTTCGGTTTCCTGCGCAGCCCGGAGGCCAATTATCTCGCCGGACCTGACGATATTTACGTGTCTCCCAACCAGGTTCGCAAGCATGGGCTGCGCACCGGCGATACGGTAGAAGGCGAAATCCGCGCGCCTAAGGACGGCGAGCGGTATTTTGCGCTGACCAAGATCATTTCCGTCAATTTCGATGATCCTGACGTGGTGCGTCACCGCGTCAACTTCGATAATCTGACACCCCTTTACCCGACGCAGAAACTGCGGCTCGACACGCTTGACCCCACCGTGAAGGACAAGTCCGCGCGGGTGATCGACATCATTTCGCCGCAGGGCAAGGGCCAGCGTGCACTGATCGTCGCGCCGCCGCGCACCGGCAAGACCGTGCTGCTGCAAAATATCGCCAAGGCGATTACCGACAATCACCCGGAAGTATTCCTGATCGTTCTGCTGATCGACGAGCGGCCGGAAGAAGTTACTGACATGCAGCGCAGCGTGAAGGGCGAGGTTGTTTCCTCCACCTTTGATGAACCTGCCGCACGCCATGTTCAAGTTGCTGAAATGGTTATTGAAAAAGCCAAGAGGCTGGTAGAGCACAAGAAGGATGTGGTGATCCTGCTCGACAGCATCACCCGTCTTGGCCGCGCCTACAACACGGTCGTCCCCAGCTCTGGCAAGGTGCTGACGGGCGGCGTCGACGCCAACGCGCTCCAACGTCCCAAGCGCTTCTTCGGTGCCGCCCGCAATATCGAGGAGGGCGGTTCGCTCTCGATCATCGCCACCGCGCTGATCGATACCGGCAGCCGCATGGACGAGGTGATCTTCGAGGAGTTCAAGGGCACCGGCAACAGCGAAATCGTGCTCGACCGCAAGGTGGCGGACAAGCGCATCTTCCCGGCACTGGATGTCGGCAAGAGCGGCACCCGTAAGGAAGAATTGCTGGTCGAGAAGGGCATCTTGTCAAAGATGTGGGTTTTGCGCCGCATTCTGATGCAGATGGGCACCATAGATGCTATGGAATTTCTGCTCGACAAAATGAAGGATTCCAAGACCAACGAGGATTTCTTCGATTCCATGAACCAGTAAGCCGCAAGAGCGTTAGCGCATGATGATCGAAATACTGACTTCCGCGGCCGCGGCCGCTCCGTCTCTGGGTTCTCCTGCGGAAATCTGGGCACATATCGTCTCGGACTTTTCCAACATTGGCTCGCCTACCGCGCTGGCCGCCTTTGCGCAGGTGCTGATGATCGATCTGCTGTTGGCGGGCGATAATGCCATCGTGGTCGGCGCGCTGGCCGCGGGCCTGCCTGATGCGCAACGCAAGCGCGTTATCATGATCGGTATTGTTGCGGCTCTGGTGTTGCGTATTGGTTTTGCGCTCGTCGTCAGCCAGTTGATGCAGATCGTCGGGCTTATCCTGGCGGGCGGCCTGCTGCTGCTCTGGGTGAGCTGGAAGATGTGGCGGGAGCTGCGTCATGGCAACGGGGAAAGCCCAGGTTCGCCGGAAATGTCAGGCGACGAGCATAGCGGCCTGCGCCCGGCCAAGAGCTTTGCGAGCGCGGCATGGGCCGTCGCGGTGGCGGATGTTTCGATGAGCCTCGATAATGTTCTGGCGGTCGCCGGTGCGGCGCGCGATCATCCCGGTATTCTCATCATTGGCCTCATCCTTTCGGTTGCGTTGATGGGGATCGCGGCAAATGTCATCGCTAAATATATCGAACGCTATCGCTGGATAGCCTATTTCGGGCTGGCGGTTATTCTTTATGTAGCGTTGAAAATGGTCTATGAGGGTATCGTAGATCATCAAGTCGGCCTCTTGACCATATTTTGAAGCTGGGCCACTCTCGCCTGCCAGCGATCAAGGAAGCCCAGCCATGAAGTTCACCGTCAACTGCGACTGCACCCCGGAAGAAGCACGCACTTTTCTTGGCCTGCCTGATCTCTCTCCTGTGCATGAAAAATATATCGAGGTTATGTTATCGTCGATGGACGGTGCCGGCAGTATTGATCAGATGACCAAGATGCTGGGCGCTTTTGCGCCGATGGGCGATGCGAGCATGAAGCTCTTTTCGCAGATGATGGATATTGGCCTGAGCGGGGCGAAGTCTAGCGGCAAGAGCTGACCCATCTATTATGGCGGACACCATCTATGCACTGTCGAGCGGCAGGCCGCCCGCAGGCATAGCAGTGATCCGTATTTCCGGATCTCGATCGTTAGAAATCAATAGCTTATTCGTTTCTAACTCTCAAAAACTGCGTCCGCGTACCGCACATATGCGCAGCTTGCGCGATCCCGTGACAGGTGATGCGCTGGACCAGGCCCTGATGTTAACCTTTTTGGCGCCAGCGACTGTCACGGGCGAGGACATGGTTGAGTGGCATTGCCATGGCGGGCAGGCTGTTGTGCGTGCGGTGCTGGCGGCATTAGCGCGTGCGGGGGAGGCGCGGCCCGATCTGGCTTTAAGGCAGGCTGAGAGCGGCGAATTTACCCGCCGCGCGTTTGAAAATGGCCGGATCGACCTCAATGAGGCTGAAGGGTTGGCCGATCTGCTCAGCGCCGAAACAGAAAGCCAGCGCCGCGCCGCGCTCTTGATGGCAGAGGGCCATTTCTCGCGGCGGCTTGATGCGTGGCGATTAGAGTTGCTGCGATTGTCCGCGCTTGCTGAATCCTTGCTCGATTTTTCCGACGAGGATGATGTTGCGGGAGATGATGCTATGCATGAGCTTCGACGTGGCCTTGAGGCGCTAGGGCGGGACATGGCTCGCCAGCTCGCAGCTCCGAGGGCTGAACGACTGCGGGATGGCGTTCGCCTGGTGTTGGCGGGGCCACCCAACTCGGGCAAGTCAACACTCCTTAATGCGCTTGTGGGGCATGAAGCGGCGATCGTCTCTGACATCGCGGGAACGACGCGGGACAGGATTGAAGTGCCAGTAGACATGGGCGGCATCGCCTTTGTGTTGACCGATACGGCAGGCCTTGCTGTACAAACGGAGGATGCAATCGAACGGATCGGCATCGACCGCGCGCGTCAGGCGATGGACACATGCGATATCCTGTTATGGCTGGGCGACGCACAGGATTGCCCGCAGTGTGATGCTTCAGTAATTCGTATTGCGACGCAGATGGACCGCTCAGCTTGGGGGATGCCTGATGGAGCGGACATTGCCGTTTCTGCGCTCAAGGGAAGCAACATGGAATCTCTGGTAGCGCTGATATTGTCTCACGCGCAGTCCCTGCTGCCTGTGGAGGGCCAAGTCGCGTTGCACCAGCGCCAGCGCACAGGGGTTGCAGATATGTATGACGCAGTGAACGCTGCGCTGTGTGAGGGCGATCTTCTCATCATTGCCGAGCATTTGCGCACTGCCCGACTGGCTATGGATCGGCTTGTTGGAAGCAGCGGGATTGAGGATATGCTCGGTGCGCTGTTCGGGCGCTTCTGTATCGGCAAATGATGTTTCACGTGAAACAATCACAATAATTTCCTTGCGTGCTTTGACCGTCCACCTCCGCTGACCTATAGACCCCCGGGTGAGCACTGATTTTGACGTTCTTGTTATAGGTGGCGGTCATGCTGGCTGTGAGGCAGCTGCTGCGTCGGCACGACGCGGCGCACGGACGGCGCTTATCACCTTTGATGCGGCACAGATTGGAGCGATGTCCTGCAACCCCGCGATAGGCGGATTGGGCAAAGGGCATCTGGTGCGGGAGGTTGATGCGCTAGACGGGATTATTGCCTTGGCCGCTGACGACGCAGCGATTCACCATCGCATGCTCAATCTCAGCAAGGGAAAGGCAGTGCAGGGGCCGCGTATCCAGGCGGATCGGGCACTGTTCCGGGCTTCGGTGCAGCGCCAAATCGGAGCGCAACCGAGGCTGGCGGTCATCGCCGGTGAAGTGATCGACCTTCTCGTTAACAAGGATAAGTTGTCTGGCGCAACTTTGGCGGATGGCTCGGTTATACATGCGCGCTCGGTTATATTGGCGACCGGCACATTTCTGGGTGGCAGGTTGTTTCGTGGGGAGGAGAGCTTTGAGGGCGGACGCATTGAAGAGCGTGCCGCTACCACCTTGGGAGGGCGACTGCGGGGAATGGGTCTGCCTCTCGGACGGTTGAAAACCGGCACGCCACCGCGATTGGATGGCCGCACAATCGACTGGGCGAGTTTGGACGCGCAAGAGTCTGATCATACTGGCTGGACTATGAGCGCCATGGGGAGGGGACGCCTCAACCCCCAGCTCGCATGCGCGATTACCCGAACGAACGGGAGAACCCATAATATAATACGTTCAGGACTGGACCGTTCTCCTTTGTTCAGTGGCGCGATAGAGGGGCGAGGACCGCGCTATTGTCCCTCAATTGAGGACAAGATCTTACGCTTTGGCGACCGTGATGGCCATCAGGTTTTTCTGGAGCCTGAAGGACTTTCGACCCATATGGTTTATCCTAATGGGATCAGCACATCATTACCGGCCGACGTTCAGCTAGCGATGCTGCGCACCATGCGGGGTTTGGAGAGGGTGGCGATGGCCGTGCCAGGCTATGCGGTGGAATATGATTATATTGATCCGCGCTCGCTTGACAGAGAGCTGGCTCTACGCGCGATGTCTGGCCTGTTTTGTGCCGGGCAAATCAACGGGACTACTGGCTATGAGGAGGCCGCAGCGCAAGGAATCGTCGCCGGGGCTAACGCTGCGGCCTATGCGCTCGGCTTGGAACCACTGCATCTTGATCGGGCGGAAAGCTACATAGGTGTAATGATCGACGACCTCATCCTGCATGGCGTAACCGAGCCATACCGGATGCTGACAGCCCGCGCAGAGTATCGGCTGCGTTTGCGCGCTGATAACGCGACGAGTAGACTGACTGATATGGGGCTGACTTTGGGATTGATCGGTGAAAAACGGAGAGCATGGTTTGCAAAGCGCTGTGCCATAAGAACTGCTATAATGGCCGAGCTGGATCAGCCTTATTCCTCGTCAAAAATTGCACGATTGGGAGGTGAGGTTCGACAGGATGGATCACGGCGAACGCTTTATGAATGGGCGCGCTTCCCCGAACTGGCCTCTGTCGTGGCATCGCAATCTCCCACTCTCTGTGAAGCCGATCAGGATTTGCGCGAAGAGATTTTGGAGGACGCACATTATGCGCCTTATCTCGTACGTCAGGATGCGGATATCGCGGAGCTGCGGCGGCATGAACTGGTGCGTATCCCCAGTGAATTCGACTATTCCCAAGTTGGCGGATTGTCACTCGAGATGCGTGAGCGACTGGAGACGGCACGACCTGATTCCTTGGCGGCGGCAGGTAGGGTGACCGGGATTACACCTGCTGCGCTGGCGGCGATCCTTGTGCATGTGCGGCGCAAGGCGGCATAGATATGGATGAGGACGAGGCACGGTCCTGGCTGGAAAAGCATTGTAATGTTTCACGTGAAACATGGCGCCAGCTCGAAGCGTATACGACGCTTCTGCTAGCGGAGAGTGAACAGCAAAACCTCATCGCCGCATCGACGCGGGAACAGATATGGGCAAGACATATCGTGGACAGTGCGCAATTACTGCTGCTCGCTCCGCAAGTTTCAGCCCAGGAGAACGAAAACACGCTGCCGCCCTTGTGGATAGATCTCGGCTCCGGCGCTGGATTGCCGGGCATGGTCGTCGCAATTCTATCCGGCTACGATGTTCTGATGATCGAGATGCGGCGTAAGCGCGCGGAATTTCTCAACCACGTGATATTGTCCTTGGGACTTGCCAATGCACAAGTTTTCTGCGGCAAGACCGAACGCGCCGAGACCGCGCATCCCGCAGCGGTCATCAGCGCGCGCGCATATGCCCCAATAGAGCGGCTGATTCCCTCCGCGCTTCATCTGGCCGACTTTTCCACAATTTGGTTGCTGCCTAAGGGGCAAAATCACCAGAATGAATTGGCTATCGCCGAACGGCTATGGCATTGTGAGGCTAGCACACAGCAGAGCGTCACTGCCGCGGACAGCGCAATATTGAGGCTCAGCCATGTTCGGCGGCATGGCGTCAGATTCGGAAAGGCAGGCGGCAAGGCATGATTCGCATCGCAATCGCCAACCAGAAGGGCGGCGTCGGCAAGACCACGACGGCGATCAACCTCGCGACCGCGCTTGCCGCGACCGGCCAGCGCACACTGCTTATAGACCTTGATCCGCAGGGCAACGCCTCCACAGGACTTGGTATAGGCCATGCCGCACGCACGTCTTCGAGCTATGATCTGCTGATTCAGGAGGCCAGTGTCAGTGATGCGGTAATCCACACCAAAGTGCCGCTGCTCGACATTGTCCCCGCGACGCAGGATCTCTCCGGCGCGGAAATCGAACTGATTGAGGTGGCGGAGCGAACCCATCGGCTTAAGAATGCGCTGGATGATGCGCCAGCCCAGTGGGATATCTGCCTCATCGATTGCCCGCCATCGCTGGGCCTGCTTACCGTCAATGCTTTGGTAGCAGCGCAGTCTCTGCTGGTGCCCTTGCAATGCGAGTTTTTCGCGCTGGAGGGCCTCTCCCAACTCCTGACTACGGTGGAGCGAATCAGGGGGCGGTTCAACCCGGCACTTACGATCATGGGCGTTGCGCTCACCATGTATGACCGGCGCAATCGCCTTACCGATCAGGTGGCCGACGACGTGCGCTCGTGCCTGGGCAAGATCGTGTTCGATACCGTAATTCCTCGTAATGTCCGGTTGTCGGAGGCGCCGAGACATGGCTTGCCCGCGCTCCTTTATGATAACCGCTGTTCAGGATCGGAAGCCTATATGCAGTTGGCA
>JAGNYO010000088.1 GCA_017984895.1 Sphingobium sp.
CCAACGCCTGCTCCGCGTCGAAATGTTCAACGATGATCAACGCCTGCCCAGCGAACAGATTCCGGGCCATGCCGAGCGGACCAGTACGATAGAGCGGCCCTACAACAATACCTGGCGTAGGCGTGCGCCGGGTCAATAGCACCTCGGCCAGTTCCTGCACCGTTTGCACACGCGGGAAATATTGCGGCGGCGTTTCTGTAGCCTTGGGTTTGCCTGTTGTGCCGGAGGTATAATGGAGATGGGGCAAAGGGCGAACGTCCGCGGGGGGAGCACTATCGGAAGCGGCGGCAATCCATTCCTGCCAGTCGACCACACCCTCGGTGGGCGGGCATCGCCAACCAACCACTGTCGGCACGCCGACTGCGCGCGCGGCGGCAAGACCCGCATCCATGGTCGAAGGACCGACAAACAGCACCGACGCCTTCGAGTCCCTCAATATATAGGCCAGTTCCCCGGCAGTGAGATGATAGCTGACCGGCACGGTCGATACTGCGCCCTCCATTCCCGCCACATAAGTGATCACCGCTTCCACGCAGTTGGATGAAAACACCGCCGCACGGCGCGCGCCATTAACAGCTGCGGAAAGCGCATTGGCTGTTCGATTGAGAAGTGGATCAAGCTCGGTCCAGCTGTAAGTGACGCGCTCGTCTGTCAGCGCGACATGGCTGCGGCGGTTTTCTTCCACATTGGTGAGGGTGAGGGACACGAATGTGCTTCCTTGTTGATGAAAAAGAAGGTCAGCGCACCGGCAGGCCGGTGTATTCGGTGATTTTGAGTTTGCCCAACTGCGCCATATGCGCCTCATCCGGCCCGTCTGCCATGCGCAGGTAACGGGCATTCATGAAGGCATCGGCTATGGGGGTATCCTTGGTGAAACCCATTGCTCCAAACGCCTGCATCGCTCGGTCCGCCACCCGCTGAGACATCATCGGCGCAACGATCTTGATCGCGGCGATCATATCCTTGGCGACCTTGTTGCCATAACGATCCATTGCGTCAGCCGCCTTGAGAGTAAGGAGACGTGCCTGCTCGATCTCGCAAAAGGACTTGGCGACATCTTGCCGGATGCTCGACTGGTCGGCCAGCTTCTTTCCGAACGCAACACGTTCCTCCACCCGGCGCGCCATATACTCGACAGCGCGCTGCGCCTGTCCGATGAGGCGCATACAGTGGTGGACGCGCCCCGGACCGAGACGACCCTGGGCGATCTCGAAACCGCGCCCCTCGCCCAGCAACAGATTTTCGGCCGGCACGCGCACATTCTCGAACAATATCTCGCAATGGCCGCCCGGCGAATGCACCGTATGAAACACCTCGAGTGGACGAACGATCGAGATTCCCGGAGTGTCTGAGGGAATGATAATCTGGCTGTGCTGCTGGTGGCGCGCCTTGTCGGCGTTGGCTGTCTTGCCTAACAGGATATAGACCTTGACGCGAGGGTCCATCGCGCCGGAAATCCACCATTTGCGGCCGTTGATGACATATTCGTCGCCGTCTCGCTCAATAGTCGTGGCGATATTGGTCGCGTCTGAGGAGGCGACACCTGGCTCCGTCATGACGTAGCAGGACCGGATGTGACCATTGAGAAGTGGCTTGAGCCACTGTTCCTGTTGCTCCGGCGTTGCATAACGCGCGAAGATTTCCATGTTGCCGGTATCGGGAGCCGAGCAATTGAAATATTCCGAGGCACCGATTACCCGGCCCATTAACTCCGCGAGTGGTGCATACTCAAGGTTGGTCAGCCCGGGCGACCATGGCGCATATTCATGCGGGAGGAACAGGTTCCACAGGCCTGCATCGCGGGCTTTCGCCTTGATCTGCTCCGTGCCGGGCCATACTTGCCACAGATTGGCCGGGTCGGCATGAAAATGATCCCGCTCCTTCTCGATGGGATAAACATTGGCATCCATGAACGCGTTGATCTCGTCGCGGAGCCGTTCGACCTTGTCACTATACTGGAAATCCATCCTGGTATCCTTTCAGTATTTCAAAGCGTCAGGCCGCCATCGACTATGATGGTTTGCCCGCACACATAGGACGCCAGCGGCGACGCAAGGAACAGCGCCACACCGGCCATTTCTTCAACGGTGCCAAAGCGACCGAGTGGTATTTTTGCCAGCGCGCGCTCGCGCCTGTCGGCATGGTCCATCGTCACCTTGGTCATCTTGGTATCGACGAGGCTGGGCGCGATTCCGTTGACCCGGATCCCTTCACCCGCCCATGCTTGGCCCAGCGTGCGCACAAGGCTGACTGCGCCCGCCTTGGACGCCGCATAGGCAGGGTTAGCCACGGTCGATCGAAACGCGCCGATTGAACTGACGACAATGACAGAACCTTTGCTGGCTGCGAGTTGTTCATGCAGCCGCATCGAAATATGCATGATACTGTCGAGATTGACCGCCATCACCTTGTCCCAGCCAGTGGGCTGAAATTCCTTGCGACCATAGAGTACGGCCCCCTGCGAATGAACGAGCACGTCCAATCCGTCCTCGAAGGGCAGCGGTGCGGTCGCAATCGCTTCCGAGCTTGCTGCGTCGACCTGTGTGTAGCCAAGTCCGACTAGACAGGAGCCATCCTCCCCTTCGTAGTCAGCCGCCTCTGGCCGCGTTCCCCAGACGTGAACACGAGCGCCGCGTTCTTTGAATCCGTGCGCTATGCCATTCCCGATCCCGCTGGACCCCCCAACGACAAGCACCCGACGCCCAGTGAAATCCGTATCATTCATTACTTCATTCCCCCGCCATGCGCGCGCGTGGGCGCGCCCTCCGTAATCCAGCGCGCCGCACGGCCCATTAGCCATTGAGCCCGCGCATGCAGCTTGTTTCCGATTTCTTCCGGCGCCTTTCCCGCGCAGGACCGCGCAAATGTTCCTTCAAGCAATATACCCAGTTTGTAGCAGCCGAAGATGGCGTACCAACCCGCATCGAAATCCCGACCGGACAAGACCCGATAGTGGGCCACCAGCTCAGCAGCGGTGGGGAAACCGATCCATGGCTGCACACTGACCATGGATTCCGCTTTCGGATCCGGCCAGGTCGCGAGCATCCAGCCGAGATCCACCAGCGGATCACCGATCGTCGCCAGTTCCCAATCGATGATTGCCGCGACTTCCCCACTATTATTGCGGAACATTACATTGGCGAGGTGATAATCTCCGTGAAGTATGCCGGGCATAAAATGTGCTGGCCGATGGCGCTCCAACCATTCACCAATGGCTCCAACATCGCCGAGAGGCCCTGGTCCGGGCCATTGCGGGTATGCGTCATAGGATGCGAGTTGGTTCGCCCAACGACCGACTTGCCGCTCAAGCCACTGCTCCGGCTTACCGAAATCGGAAAGACCGACAGCCTGATAGTCAACTTGTGCCAGCGCAACCAGCCCCTCGATCATCGACAGCCCCATGCGGTGCTGGATCTGTGCGGAACCGGCATGAAGCGACGGAAGCCCCGCCGTCGCATTGAAGCCGTCGACAGGTTCCATGAGATAGAAAGCCGCGCCCAACACCGATTTGTCTGAGCATGCCGCAATCAGGGCGGGATGTGGAACATCGGTTCTCGCCAGTGCGGCAAGGAGGCGCGACTCGCGGCGCATAGTCTCGTTACTCTCCGCACGCGGATGCTCGGGCGGACGACGCAACACATAGTCGCGCCCGTCTCGGATGAAGCGCAGCAATATGTTCTGCGTGCCGCCTGTCAGCCGTGTCACGGCGGAAACTGGGCCTTTGCCCAGCCCCGCTCCATCCATCCACCCGACAAGCGCATCCATGTCTACGCTGAAATGCGTTTCAGCCATTCCGTTTCCAAAACCACAAAATTAATTCGGATGGATAATGCACTTGACGAACGCCGATTGCAATGAGATTCATCATAAGGCTGTTCTGCGATGGGAGTAGACTTGGCCACGATGGAAACCCTCCACTGATTCGGTAGCAGCCGCACTCTTCAAGTTGTCTGATGGAAAGAGAAATGATCGGGACTGAACAGGTAAGATCGCTGAAAAGGCTGCCATTGCTCTCGGCTTCATTGGAAAGCCTTATGGGAGAGGCAACACGCCTGCGTGATCTTGGCCATGGCATCATCCAGAGCTGGTCGCCCAAAGTATTCATACCACTAACGCAACTCTGCCGTAATCATTGCCATTACTGCACTTTCTCGCAGCCACCGAGAGAAGGCGAGACGGTCTATCTGACACGCGAACAGGTTCTCGCCATTGCTCGCGCAGGCGCGCAGGCCGGGTGCGCTGAGGCGTTGTTTACTCTGGGCGACAAACCCGAATTGCGCTTTGTTGCTGCACGGGAAGCTCTGGCGCGGCTCGGGCACGACTCTACCGTCAGCTATCTGGCCGAAATGTGCGCAGCGGTGCGCGACGAGACAGGCCTGCTCCCTCATGTCAACGCTGGTGTAATGTCGCGGCGCGAGCTGGAGAGCCTGCGCCCTGTCTCCGCTTCCATGGGACTCATGCTGCAAACAATTTCCGACCGGCTGTGCGGAAAGGGATATTCCCACTATCGATCCCCGGATAAGGTGCCGGCCGTCCGGCTGGAGACGATCCGTCTCGCGGGCGAATTGT
>JAGNYO010000056.1 GCA_017984895.1 Sphingobium sp.
GATCCATGATAACGCCGACGATATGCAAAGGGCCCCGATCGGGGTCCTTTGCATATCGCATCGCCTCACCATCAATGGCCTGCTTTTACTCCGCCACACTGGCCTGAAATCCAACCGCCGTTGACAGGCAGCATGGCACTCTGGAACCGTGCAGGAACATATTACGTCAAACTCACAGCGCCTGACGGAACGCTCATTAGACGCTCTACTGGAACGTCCGACAGGAAAAAGGCCGAAGAACATCACGACAGACTGAAGGCCGAGCTGTGGGATCTTGCCAGACTGAAGCAGAAGCCGAAGCGGACATGGGACGAAGCGGCTTTGAGGTGGCTCAAGGAAAAGGCGCACAAGCGGTCCTATGGGGACGATGTGTACCGGATCCGATGGTTCACCAGGCATCTGCGTGGCAAGACAATGGATCAGGTGAGCCGGGACATGATCGACGGGATCATATCGCGCCATCTCGCCCGAACCAGTAACGCGACCAAGGATCTCTATGTGGCGCTCATTCGCGCCATGTTCCGGATCGCGATGCGGGAATGGGAGTGGATCGATACGATGTCGGCTTTCAAAACCTACCGGCGGTCAGAAAAGCCTCGTGTGCGGTGGCTGACACACGCACAGGCGGATCGGCTGTTGGAGGAGTTGCCCAACCATCAAAAGGAACTGATGCTGTTCGCACTGGCTACCGGCCTGCGTCAGCGCAACATACTCGATTTGAGCTGGGGCCAGATTGATCTGGCCCGCAAGGTCGCGACAATCGGGTATGGAGATACGAAGAACGGCGACGCACTTGGTGTGCCGTTAAACGATCTCGCGCTGTCCGTGCTGGGACGTCAGAAGGGCAAGCATCAGAAATATGTGTTCACCTATCACGGCAAGCCGATAGGACAGGTGAATACGAAGGCCTGGAAGAACGCATTGAAGCGTGCGGGGATCGACAATTTCCGCTGGCACGATCTGCGCCACACCTGGGCCAGTTGGCTCCGGCAGAATGATGTTCCCACATGGGTGCTTCAGGAGCTGGGAGGCTGGAAATCGGAAGTGATGGTGCGCCGCTATGCGCACATGTCAGTGAAGCATTTGCAGCCTTTTGCCGACCAGCTGAATTTTGAGGTCACAAAAGGCGATTGCCAAGTGACTGAAATGGTTGGCACGCAAGGTCACAAAAATGGTCACACCAAAGGGCGTCCGACGCTCTTTCTTGTGAAATAAGGTGGGTAACTCATTGAAAAATATGGTGAGCCCTGCTGGATTCGAACCAGCGACCTACTGATTAAAAGTCAGTTGCTCTACCGACTGAGCTAAGGGCCCGATACGCGGGGGCGAAACCACGCGCGCGAGAATGCAGCACCTAGATGCCATCAGTGGTCTGGTCAACCGCTTCCGGGCATCGCGCGCGGTTTTTCGAGCCGGGCGCGCAGGTGGCCGATGCGAAAGCCGCTCAGCGGGTCACGCCAGCGGGCAGCGATCGTCGCCAGCGGCCCCAGCACGAAGCCGCGCGCGCGAAAGCCTGGGTGGGGAATGACGAGGCCGTCGCTGCCCCACATGCCGCCGCTCCACAGGATAATATCGAGGTCGAGCGTGCGCGCGCCCCATGTCCTGTGCCGTTTGCGCCCTGCCTTGTTCTCGATCTTGTGCAATTTATGCAGCAATTCCGGCGGGTCGAGCCGGGTTTCGATGATCATGCAGGCATTTACGTAGCGGCGGCGCGACGGGCCGAGGGGTGTCGTTTCGATGATCTTCGAACAGGCGCGCGCGGCGAATGGCTTGCGCGAGAGCTGGTGCATCGCTTTCCGCACCAAGGCACGGGGCGTGAGAGTGCGTGAGCGCGGCTGATTGGAGCCAAGCGCGATGGCGTAAAGATGGGTGTGGCTGCGCGCCAATTATATATCCTGCACAAGACGCTGATACAGCTCTGGTCGCCGATCGCGGAAGAAACCCATGCCCGCGCGGTGCTTGCGTGCGCGCTCCAGATCCAGCGTGGCGACGAGCGCGCCCGTTTGCCACTCCTCCACCTCGGCGACGAAATCGCCCCACTCGTCGGCGATGAAACTGTGGCCATAATAGCTCTGGCCGCCCTTGATGCCATCGTTGCCGATGCGGTTGGCGGCGATGACGGGCATGCAGTTTGAGACGGCATGGCCGATCATCGCGCGGCGCCACATGCGGCTGGTATCGAGGCCGGCATCATAGGGTTCGGAGCCTATCGCGGTAGGGAACAGCAGCATTTCCGCGCCCATCAGCGCCATGATCCGCGCGGTTTCGGGATACCACTGATCCCAGCAAATGCCGACGCCGATGGTGCCATATTTTGTCGGCCACACCTTGAAACCCGAATTGCCGGGGCGGAAATAATATTTCTCCTCATAGCCCGGCCCGTCGGGGATATGGCTCTTGCGGTAGACGCCCTGGATGGCGCCTGTGTCATCGATCATCGCGAGGCTGTTGTAATGATGTTGCCCGTCGCGCTCGAAAAAGCTGGTGGGGATATAGACCTGAAGCGCGGCGGCGAGGGATTGCATCGCGAGGACGGCGGGGTGCTGCTCCAGGGGCAAGGCACGGGCGAACAGCGCCTCGTCCTCGGTCGTGCAGAAATATGGCCCCTCGAACAGCTCCGGCGGCAGGATGATCTTCGCCCCACGCGCGGCGGCCTTGCGCGCATGATCTGATACCAGCGCGATATTGGCGGCGATGTCATCCGAAAAAGCGAGCTGGAGCGCGGCGACCGTTGCTTTGGGTGCTGGGGTTTGGGTCATTGAGGATTACCTGTCACTTGGGCGGGCATCTGCTGGCTGGTGCAGTGAAAGCTGCCTCCGCCAGCGAGAATAGCATCGGCGGGCAATCCGACAAGCTCTCTGTCCGGGAAAAAGGGCTTGAGCGCATCGAGCGCGGCATCGTCATTCGCGCGGCCATACAGAGGCACGACCACGGCCGCGTTGCCGATAAAAAAGTTCATGTAGGAGGCAGGGATGATAGCGCCGCCCACCTCTACCCGCCCCGGCGAGGGCATGGGGGCGACGGTGAGGCAATGGGCCTGCGCGCGGGCTATGGCATCGGCATAGATGGCTGCGTTGGGGTCGTCGTCTGTGGTCGCCTGCGGGATGGCGATCACGCCGGGCGCGACGAAACGGGCGAGATTGTCCACATGGCCGTCGGTGTGGTCGTTGACGAGGCCATCGCGCAGCCACAACATGTCGCGCAAGCCAAGGCTACCCGCGAGCAATGTCTCGATCTGTCGCTTGTCCAGCCCCGGATTGCGGTTGGGGTTCAAAAGGCAGTCCTCGGTGGTGACGAACAGCCCGGTGCCATCTGTATCGACTGCGCCGCCCTCGAAAACGAAGGGCGCAGGGTGGCAGGGCAGGGGCGTCGTCGCGGCCAAACGCGCGCCGATGTCCTCGTCGCCCGGCATTTCGTATTTGCCGCCCCAGCCATTGAAGCGGAAATCCGCGAGCGAACGCGCACCCATGCTGTCCACCACGCAGATCGGCCCGGTATCGCGCAGCCAGACATCGCCGATGCGCTCGACCACGATCTGCGCGTCGCTGTTGAGTAGCGCGCGGGCATGGATCGCGCTGGCCTGATCGTTGCAGACGAGGCGGATCTGCTCGCCCTTGCCGTCAGCGCGCACCGCATCGGCGAAGGCGCATATCTGCGCCTGCGCGCGCGCCAGAGTCTCCGCGCCGCCCCATTCCGCCGCGTTCCACGGATAGCCGATCCACAGCCACTCATGCGACTCCCACTCGGCGGGCATGCGGATGGTCATGGGTGGCATATCCTCAAACGAAAAGGGCGGCTCTTGCGAACCGCCCCTTTACAACATTCACTGCAAATCGAAAGATTAGCGCGAATAGAATTCGACGACCAGATTGGGTTCCATCTTCACCGCATAGGGAACCTCGTCCAGCGTGGGTACGCGGACATAGGTTACCTTAGCAGGGCCATCGGGCGCGACATAATCGGGGATGTCACGCTCGGCGAGGCTCTGCGCCTCCATCACGAGGGCCATCTCGCGGGCCTTTTTGCCCAGCGTGACCTCATCACCCACCTTAACAAGACGGCTGGCGATGTTGCACTTCACGCCGTTCACATAGATGTGGCCGTGGCTGACAATCTGGCGCGCGGAGAAGATCGTCGGCGCGAACTTGGCGCGATAGACGACCGCATCGAGGCGGCGCTCCAGCAGGCCGATCAGATTCTGGCCGGTGTCACCTTTCATCCGCGAGGCTTCGGTGTAGTTCTTCTTGAACTGCTTTTCGGTGATATCGCCGTAATAACCCTTCAGCTTCTGCTTGGCGCGGAGCTGGATGCCATAGTCGGAGACTTTGCCCTTGCGGCGCTGCCCATGCTGGCCTGGACCATATTCGCGACGGTTGACCGGGGACTTGGGGCGACCCCAGATGTTTTCGCCCATCCGGCGGTCGAGTTTATACTTGGATGAAGTGCGCTTCGTCACCAATAATTCCTTACAATTGCAACAACTTGAACCATTCAACCGGCCCGAAAGCCGAGGGAACAGCAAAATTCCCGGTATTCGCTCTGGTCAGCTCATGTCTGGCAGGGCTACCGCTTCACCGGGGTGCGGAGCCAATTGCGAAGGCGCGCCTATGGCGGCTCATTGCCACAGAGTCAAGACTTTGCCGTTATACGCTGCGCAAAGCGTGCATTCTCATCAAGCCAGAATATCCAGGGGTGCGTGCGGGCGCACAAACTGTCTTGCCGCATCGACTGGCAATGCCTAATACTGCCTGCATAAATGAATACATTGTGAGAGGGCTTAAACGATGCGTAAGATTGTTGCTTTGATAGTGGGGATTGTCGTGCTGCCGGGTGCCCCAGTGCTGCGGGCCGCTGAGCCACAGCCGGTCGCGAATGTCCCTGCCTCCATGCCCGTGCAGACCGAAGCACAGCGCAGGGCGTTCGCGCCGACTGATAAATCGCCCGAGGCGGTGATTAACGCCTTCAACCAGATGGCCTTTTTCGATCGTGATCCTGTCGGCGCCATGAAGAAATATCTCGCCCCCGACTTCGTGGAGCGTCATCCGGAGTTTGCGGTCGTGGGCGCGACAAGTGACAAGGAAGGCGCCATCCATTTCTTCGAAACACGCGGCTGGAAACCCGAACAAACGATGAAGGATGAAATCTACAAGATTATTGCGGACAAGGATCATGCCGTTATCCTGCACCGGGTGACGATGGACCCTGCCAAGCCGCCCATCGCTTTCATTGATGTGTTTCGGGTTAAGGACGGGCTGATTGTCGAGCATTGGGCGGTAGGACAGCCCTATCCGCCATCTACCACAGCGCGGCACAGCATGTTCTGAGCATCCTCACCGCGGGTGCGGATCACCGAGGCTCGATAAAACCCCGCGCAGGGTGCGCACTTCCAGATGGTTCCAGCCCGGCTTGGTGAGCAGGGTGCGCAGGGTTCGTCTGGTTGCCACCGCGCGGCATTCGGGAAAGAAATAGCCCGCCGCATCCAGCATAGCCTCGAACTGACCGATCATGCCGTCCAGTTCCTCCTGCGGGGCAGGGGGTAGCAGTTCTTCCTCCGTCGGCTGGACCAGCGTCGCCCTGATGCCTTTCGACCATTCATAGGTCACGAGAATGACCGCCTGTGCAAGGTTGAGCGAAGTAAACTCCGGGTTGATCGGCACGGTGAGGATCGTGCGGCACAGCGCAACCTCCTCCGTCTCCAGCCCGGAACGCTCAGGCCCGAACACCACCGCCGACCGGCCCTGTGCGCTGTGAATGGCGCGCGCGGCTTCCTCTGGTGTCACCACGGGCTTGGTCACGCCGCGTTTGCGCACCGTGGTGGCATAGACATGCGCACAATCGGCCACAGCCTCCGCCAGCGTGTCATAGATCCGCGCCTGATCCAGCACCATATCCGCCCCGGCCGCCGATGGCCCGGCATCCGGGTTGGGCCAGCCATCGCGCGGGGCGACGAGGCGCAACTCGGTTAGCCCGAAGTTGAGCATGGCCCGCGCCGCCTTGCCGATATTCTCGCCCAGTTGCGGGCGGACAAGCACGATGACGGGTTTCGCGTCCATCAAGGCGTCATTCACCCCCCGCTTCCTTCACGGCGGAGGCAAAATCCTCGAAATCCTGGGCCTCGCGAAAGTCCTTATAGACCGAGGCGAAGCGGATATAGGCAACGCTGTCCAACCCCTTCAACCCTTGCATCACCAGCTCGCCAATGGATTGGGCACGCACCTCGTTTTCGCCATTAGTCTCGATCTGGCGCTGGATGCCGGACGTGAGCTTCTCGATCCGCGCCGGATCAATCGGGCGCTTGCGGCAGGCGATGTCGAGCGAGCGAGCGAGCTTGTCGCGGTCGAAAGGCTGGCGCTCGCCACTGCTTTTCACCACCCAGATGTCGCGCAATTGAATACGCTCGAAGGTAGTAAAGCGCGCGGCGCAAGCCTCGCACTGGCGGCGGCGGCGGATCGCGGCGCCATCGTCCGTTGGGCGCGAATCCTTCACCTGGCTGTCATCATGGCCGCAGAAAGGACAACGCACCCGCTTTTACCCCTCGTAGATCGGGAAGCGGGCGCACAGCGCTGCGACGCGTTCGCGCACATTGGCTTCGACAGCGGGGTCGCCCGCCTCGCCCTTGTCCTTGAGGCCGCCCAGCACATCCGCGATCATGTCGCCGATCGCCTCGAACTCGGCGATGCCGAAACCGCGCGTGGTGCCCGCAGGCGAGCCGACACGAATGCCGCTGGTCTTGGTCGGAGGAAGCGGATCGCCTGGGATGCCGTTTTTGTTGCAGGTGATGCAGCTTCTCTCCAGCGCTTCGTCCGCGTCCTTGCCCGAGATGCCATAAGGCCGCAGGTCGATCAGCGAGAGGTGCGTATCCGTGCCGCCCGAAACGACGGCGAGGCCGCGTGCTTCCAGCCGGGCGGCAAGCGCCTTGCTGTTCGCCACCACCGCCTTGGCATAGGCCTTGAACTCAGGGGTCAGCGCCTCGCCGAACGCGACGGCTTTCGCGGCGATCACATGCATCAATGGGCCGCCCTGAAGGCCGGGGAAAATCGCGGAGTTGATCTTCTTGGCGATCGCCTCGTCATCCGTAAGGATCATGCCGCCGCGCGGGCCGCGCAATGTCTTGTGCGTCGTGGTGGTGACGACATGGGCATGACCGAACGGCGTGGGGTGCACACCGCCCGCGACCAGCCCGGCGAAATGCGCCATATCGACCATGAACAGCGCGCCGACCTTGTCCGCGATGGAGCGGAAGCGCGCGAAGTCGATATGGCGGGGATAGGCGCTGCCCCCCGTGATGATGAGGGTGGGCTTGGCTTCTATAGCCATCCGCTCAACCACATCATAATCGATCAGGTGGGTGTCCTCGCGCACGCCATATTGCACCGCGTTGAACCATTTGCCGGACATTGCGGGCTTGGCGCCGTGGGTGAGGTGGCCGCCCGCGTCAAGGCTGAGGCCCATGATCGTGTCACCCGGTTTCGTCAGCGCCAGCATCACGCCGCCATTCGCCTGCGCGCCCGAATGGGGCTGCACATTGACAAAGCCGCAGTTGAAAAGCTGCTTGGCGCGGTCGATCGCGAGTTGCTCCACATCATCCGATGGCGCGCAGCCCTGATAATAGCGCTTGCCGGGATAGCCTTCGGCATATTTGTTGGTGAACACCGATCCTTGCGCCTCCAGCACCGCCTTGGAGACGATGTTTTCGGATGCGATTAGCTCGATCTGGTTCTGCTCGCGCTTCAGTTCCCTGCCGATGGCGGCGGCGACGAGCGGGTCGCGGCTCGCCACGTCCGCAGTGAAGAAGTCAGCAGCGCGAATGTCGTTCGCGGCTTCGAGGGTGGCGGGGGCGGTGCTCATGGGCGGTGTCCTTTCAGAGCGAAGGGTTCGAGAGTTTGTCGACGCGGCGCTGGTGACGATCTCCACCAAAGTCGGTCGCGAGGAACGCGGTGAGGCAGGCCTTGGCCATTTCCGGGCCGAGGAGGCGCGCGCCCATCGCGATCACGTTCGCGTCATTATGTTCGCGCGCGAGGGCGGCGGACAACGGCTCGGAGACGAGCGCGCAGCGGCACTTGGGGTTGCGGTTGACGGCGATGGAGATGCCGATGCCCGATCCGCACAACGCCATGCCGCGCTCCGCCTCTCCGGTCGCGATGGCGGCGGCGAGCATGTAGCCATAATCGGGGTAATCGACCGAGGCACCATCATGGGGGCCGAGGTCGTCCACCACATGACCCTGCCCACGCAGCCACTCAGCCAGCATCGCCTTCATATCAAGGGCGGCATGGTCTGACGCGATGGCAATGCGCATGAGCGGTGGCTTTCCTCTGGCGGAGCGATTCGGATGTGGCGCCTAGATAAGAGCGATCATGCAGAATTGCCACCGATGAGTTGGCGTTGTAACTGCATGGAACAAAGACTGACCCCGGAGAAGCCCCATGAACGCCGCGCCCGTGTCTGCCACCGTGCTTTCACTTCTGATGCTGGCCGGTTTGGCGATGGCAGGGGGTGGCGGCTATCTGTTCGTGCGCCAGCCCGCCAACCGCAAGCGCGCCTGGTTGATGATGATCGCGGGGCTGGTGATGTTCCTCAATGTCGCGATCTGGACGATTCCGGTCTGAGCGGCGGCGGAGAGGATAAGCTCAGCCTTCCGTCACCAGCCCGTGCTTCTTCTTGCCGAAGCTGATCTTGTCTCCTGCCTTGAGCGCATGGGCCGCGTCGGTAACGACGACATCGTTCACGCGGATCGCGCCTTCTTCCAGCTTGCGCTTGGCTTCCTTGTTCGAGCTGGCAAAGCCGAGCGCGGTGTTGGCCGCCACGATGTTGGGCGCCATCGACAACGGCACCGTGGGCAGGTCTGTGCCCGCACCGCCGGCAAAGGTCGTCGCCGCGGTGCTGGCGGAGGCTTCCGCCGCCGCACGCCCGTGCAGGATCGCGGTGGCTTCGTTTGCCAATAGCTTCTTCGCCTCATTGATTGCAGCGCCCTCCAGCGACTCCAGTCGCGCAATTTCATCGAGCGGCAGGTCGGTGAACAGGCGCAGGAAGCGGCCCACGTCGGCATCCTGCGTGTTGCGCCAGAACTGCCAGTAATCATAAGCGGGCAACTGGTCCTCGTTCAGCCACACCGCGCCCTTGGCCGTCTTGCCCATCTTGCCACCATCCGCCGTGGTGATGAGCGGGGTGGTGAGGCCGAACACCTCGGTGCCGTCCACCCGGCGGGACAGCTCAATGCCATTGACGATATTGCCCCACTGGTCAGACCCGCCCATTTGCAGCCGGCAGGCGGCGCGGCGAGACAGCTCCAGAAAGTCATAGGCCTGAAGAATCATGTAATTGAATTCGAGGAAAGTAAGCGGCTGCTCGCGCTCCAGCCGCAGTTTCACCGAATCGAACGTCATCATCCGGTTGATGGTGAAATGACGGCCGATATCACGCAGGAACGGCACATATTCCAAAGCGTCGAGCCAGTCGGCGTTGTTGACCATCAGCGCGTCGGTCGGCCCGTCGCCAAATGTCAGGAAACGTTCAAAAACGCGCTTTATCGAGCTGATATTATTGTCGATATCCTCAGAGGAGAGCATCTTGCGGCTCTCGTCCTTGCCGCTGGGGTCGCCCACCTTGGTGGTGCCGCCGCCCATCAGCACGATCGGCTTGTGGCCGGCCTGCTGCATCCTCCGCAGCATCATGATCTGGACAAGGCTGCCCACATGGAGCGAGGGGGCGGTGGCATCGAACCCGATATAGCCTGGCACGATTTGCTGGGTCGCAAGCGCATCAAGCCCTTCCGCATCGGTGATCTGATGGATATAGCCGCGTGAGGAAAGCAGGCGCAGCAGGTCGGAGCGATAATCGGTCATGGCGCGGGCGGTTAGCATGGAGCGAGGATTTGGACAATATAGCGAGCCTCGTTTGCCACCCGGACACCCCGGCGCTGGCAGTGCAGGCAATCATTGTCTCCGGCACGCGTGAGGCGGGCGGGTTCATCACCGTGCGCTATCAGGTGCAGGGCGATGTCGGGCAGATCGTGCTGCCGGCTGAGGCGGAGCCGGGTAGGGCGAACGGGCTGTGGCAAACAACCTGCCTCGAATTGTTTACGCGCGATGCAGGAGACGATGCCTACCGCGAGTATAATTTCTCCCCGTCGCGCCAATGGGCGGCCTATGGTTTTGCCGGCTACCGGGACGGGCAGCACCCGATAGATATCTGGGCGCCGCGCATCATGCCCAGGGTGGAAAGCGACGCGCTGATCGTGGATGTCACCTTCGTGTCGCCCCGGCTGGGGCCGCAGATGGTGGGCGCCTGCGCGGTGATCGAAGAGAGGGATGGCAGAAAGTCCTATTGGGCCTTGCGCCATCCGTCGGGCAAGCCGGATTTCCACCACCCAGAGTGCTTTGCCTATGAACTCCCGGCGACGGATGGATGCACTGCGCCGACGGAAAACGACAGATGATGGCGAATTCATGAAAAATGGTATCGACCGGCTGATCGCCGACCCCGAGCTGCGCAAACCCCTTGCTGGCAAGCGCGTGGCGCTGCTCGCCCATCCTGCTTCCGTGACGGCGGGCCTGACGCACAGCCTCGATGCGCTGGCTGGCTGCGCGGATATCACGCTCTCCGCCGCATTCGGGCCGCAGCATGGCCTGCGCGGCGATAAACAGGACAATATGGTCGAGTCGCTCGATTTCGCCGATCCCGTTCATGGCATTCCGGTGTTCAGCCTCTATGGCGAAGTCCGCCGCCCGACCGCGCCAATGATGGCGAACTTTGACGTGATCCTGATCGACCTTCAGGATCTGGGGTGCCGGATCTACACCTTCATCACCACGTTGCTTTATGTGCTGGAGGCCGCCGCCGCGCATGGCAAGTCCGTCTGGGTGCTGGACCGGCCCAACCCCATCGGCCGGCCGGTGGAAGGCCTCAGCCTGCGCCCCGGCTGGGAGAGCTTTGTCGGCGCGGGGCCAATGCCGATGCGGCATGGCATGACGCTGGGCGAGCTGGGCCACTGGTTTATCGCGCAGTATCAGTTGGATGTGGACTATCGCGTGGTCACGATGGAAGGCTGGGAGCCGGATGCCGCGCCCGGCTATGGCTGGCCGCAGGACCGCCTGTGGATCAACCCCAGCCCCAACGCGCCCAACCTCAACATGGCGCGCGCCTACCCCGGCACGGTGATGCTCGAAGGCGCTTGCCTGAGCGAGGGCAGGGGCACCACCCGCCCGCTGGAGATTTTCGGTGCGCCGGATATCGATGCGCGGACCGTGATTGCGCAGATGCAGACACTGGCGCCGCATTGGCTGGCGGGCTGCGCGTTGCGCGAGATCTGGTTCGAGCCGACCTTTCACAAGCATGTGGGGAAGCTGTGTAACGGGGTGCATATCCACGCCGAGGGCGGGCACTATGACCACGCGGCTTTCCGTCCGTGGCGGGTGCAGGCGCTGGCGTTCAAGGCGATCCGGCGGGTGTGGCCGGATTATGATCTATGGCGCGATTTTCCCTATGAATATGAGCTGGGCAAGCTGCCGATCGACGTGATCAACGGCTCGCCATTATTGCGCGAATGGGCGGATGACCCCGCAGCCACCCCCGCCGATCTGGACGCCTTAACCGCCCTCGACGAAGCAAACTGGCGCGAGGAACGGCGGTCGTTCCTGCTTTACTGAGCATCGGGCGAAAAGGGGACGTGCGGCTATGGCGCAAACGCAGCGCGCGCTAACCGCGCTCCGCACCTTTCAGTTGCGCCATCAACTGGTCGAGCGACCGTTGGAGCTGCGCCACCTCGACCCGCAATGCCCTGACCAGTGTTTTGGCGGAGGCACGATCTATGCTGAGTGCCGCCTTCTTCGGCTGCATCACCCATTGGCGCAACCACTGACCGACCGCCAGCAGGCCTTTGGGTTGAACCACCAGCGCCAGATTACGGGGCAGCGCACCCACCTCCGCAGGCACTTCGGCCGGCGTGCTTGCCTTGACTTTTCTGCGCTGCTTCACCGCGAGCCGTGGCAAGTTGGGCAGAATATGCTGTTCGCGCGCAGGAGGAAGCGATAAGGCGCGCAGGGCTTCCGGCTCCTTGCGCGGCGGGGTGACGGGAGGTATTGCCTGAGGCAGGCAGATGACTGCCGGCGTCTTGACGCGACGAGAGCCATTACTGCCGCGTGCGTTACTCTTGCCCTGCTTCATGGAATTAACCCCCGCTTGTTCCCCGGTATCAATTCGTATCGAAAGCAATATGTTGCGTTAACCATATCAGATAAACGCAGGATGTTGAGTCAGTATTTTTACAGTGCGATGAGTTTACACGCCATTCAGGCTCGGCCCTATCGCTTGCGGCTCAGCTCGCGCATTGCGTCGTCCAGCCCGTCGAGCGTGAGCGGATACATGCGGTCATCGAGCAATTGCCGGATCATCCGGTTGGACTGGCTATAGTCCCAATAGTCCCGCTTTTCCGGGTTGAGCCACACGGTCGCGGGATAGGTGCGGGAAACCCGCTCCAGCCAGGCCGCGCCCGGCTCCTCGTTCATATGCTCGACACTGCCGCCGGGGTGGGTGATCTCATAAGGGCTCATCGCCGCATCTCCGACGAATATCACCTTGTAATCATGGCCATATTTATGGAGTATGTCCCATGTAGTTGTCCGTTCCGACCACCGGCGACGATTGTCTTTCCACACGCCCTCATAGAGGCAGTTGTGGAAATAGAAGAACTCCATGCTCTTGAATTCGCTCGTCGCCGCGCTGAACAGTTCCTCGGTCAGCTTGATATGCGGGTCCATCGAGCCGCCGACATCGAGAAACAGCAACAGCTTGACCGCATTGCGGCGTTCGGGCCGCATCTGGATATCGAGGAAACCGCGCTTCGCCGTGCCATCGATCGTGGCGCCCATGTCCAGCTCTTCCGCAGCCCCTTCGCGCGCGAAACGACGCAGGCGCCTCAGCGCCACCTTGATGTTGCGGGTGCCCAGCTCGCGGGTCGAGTCGAGATTGGCGAATTTGCGCTTTTCCCACACCTTGATCGCGCGCTTGTGCCGGCTTTCGCCGCCGATGCGCACGCCTTCGGGGTTATAGCCGCCATTGCCGAAAGGCGAGGTGCCGCCGGTGCCGATCCATTTTGAGCCGCCCTGGTGTCGGCCCTGCTGCTCCTCCAGCCGCTTCTTCAGCGTCTCCATAATCTCGTCCCAGTCACCCAGAGACTTGATCTTCTCCATCTCCTCGGGGCCGAGAAATTTCTCCGCGACCGCGCGCAGCCAGTCCTCGGGGATGTCGCCGGTGACATTGCCGGGAATGTCCGAGAAAACGCCCTTAAACACCTTGGCGAACACCTGATCGAAGCGGTCGATCAGCCCCTCGTCCTTCACATAGGTGGCGCGGGCGAGGTAATAGAAGCTCTCCGGGCTGCGCTCGATAACCTCCTTCTCCAGCGCGTCGAGCAGCACCAGATGCTCCTTGACCGAAGCGGGAATGCCCGCCGCGCGCAACGCATCAAGGAAGTTGAGGAGCATGGCGGTGGCCTCTCTACCCGCCCCGTCTGCTCATAAACGCCAGTCGTTCGAACAGCATCACGTCCTGCTCGTTCTTCAGCAGCGCGCCATGCAGCGGGGGGATGGCCTTGCGCGCATCCTGCGATTGCAGCACATCCAATGGCATATCTTCCGCCAGCAGCAGCTTCAACCAGTCGAGCAGCTCTGACGTGCTCGGCTTTTTCTTGAGGCCGGGCACCTCGCGCACATTGTAGAAGATCTCCAGCGCGCGGCTTACTAATATTTTCTGGATGCCGGGAAAGTGCACATCGATGATCGCCTGCATCGTCTCGCGGTCAGGAAACTGGATATAGTGGAAGAAGCAGCGGCGCAGGAACGCATCCGGCAGCTCCTTCTCGTTGTTGGACGTGATGATGACGACCGGGCGATCGGCCGCTTTCACTGTCTCGCCGGTTTCGTAAACATGGAATTCCATCCGATCCAGCTCCTGCAACAGGTCGTTGGGGAACTCGATGTCCGCCTTGTCGATTTCGTCGATCAGCAGCACCGGCAGGCGCGGGGAAGTGAACGCCTCCCACAGCTTGCCGCGCCTGATATAGTTGGAAATATCATGCACCCGCGCATCGCCCAATTGCCCATCGCGCAGGCGGGCCACCGCGTCATATTCGTAGAGGCCCTGATGCGCCTTGGTGGTGGATTTGATATTCCACTCGATCAGCGGCGCATCCAGCGCGGCAGCGATCTGTTGCGCCAGCACGGTCTTGCCCGTGCCCGGCTCGCCCTTTACCAACAAGGGACGCCGCAGCAGCACGGCGGCGTTTACCGCGACCTTCAGATCGGCAGTGGCGACATAATCGGCGGTGCCTTCAAAACGCATGAACTCGTCCATTCCCATGTTGCAATGCACATGGAGGTAGTGCGGGCGAGCAGCAAGAGCAAGAGGAGAGGGGCGGCCTAGCCCTCGACCGAGCGGATGCTGGCGCGGGCCTGCATCAGCGCCCACAGGCCGCGATGCTGGTTGAGCAACTGGCGCGCGCCAAACTGGATAGCACGGGCCGATCCCTCATCGACGGTGATGGCACGGGCAACGGCGAGTGTGTCTTGCACCGAAGGCAGGGTGCAGGCGCGCGGTTCGATGCCGGCGCGGATCGCTGCCCGGTCCAGCAGATGGCGCACGCCGGTCCAGTCCAGAACCAGTGTCAGCGCCGCGCCCATTGCGCAGCCCCGCCGGTCAGACTGAGAGAGCATCTCCAGCGCATGCCGCTGTTGGAGCACGGCGGAATCGCAGTTGTTCTGGCCCGATGTGCTGGGCACCGGGCCGAGCGCAACCGAAACGCGCGACAGGGCGGCACGCTCGTCGGCAAAGGCCTCGCAGGTCTGCAACAGCCATTTGCGTGCGGCATTATCGGTGCTGCGCGTCGCGGCATGATCGACCACGCCGGGGAAACGGCCATGCAGCAGGCACAGATAATGCGCGGCATCGGCCAGCGAGGCGAGCGGGCGGGCGCCATGATTGCCAGCGTCGGCGCACAGCGATTGGACATGGGGCTGGGTCGCGGTGCCATCTGCCTCGACCATGGCCATCAGAAGTGCATCCGTGGCGTCCGTCCGACCGCCTTGGGGAAAGTTCATGTGCTGCATAATCTACCTCGTTCAATCCCCTGTTCTGGCCCTGGGGTTCGAGGTTATTTGTATCGCAGCGCAGTAAACGGCAGGTTTATGCCTCCCCTCCACTCAACGCAGAATCGGCGCCCTATCTGTCCCGCTTTGATGCGTTAACCAATTTTCTATGGTTACTGGTCGAGAAAGGATCGCATTTTGCGGCTGCGCGAGGGGTGCTTGAGCTTGCGCAGCGCCTTGGCCTCGATCTGGCGGATGCGCTCTCTCGTCACCGAGAACTGCTGGCCCACCTCCTCAAGCGTGTGATCGGTGTTCATGCCGATGCCGAAGCGCATGCGCAGCACGCGCTCCTCGCGCGGAGTGAGGCTGGCGAGCACGCGGGTGACGGTTTCCTTGAGGTTGGCCTGAATGGCGGCGTCCACAGGGATGATCGCGTTCTTGTCCTCGATGAAATCTCCCAGGTGCGAATCCTCCTCGTCGCCGATCGGCGTTTCGAGCGAGATCGGCTCCTTGGCGATCTTCATCACCTTGCGCACTTTTTCGAGCGGCATCGAAAGGCGCTCGGCCATTTCCTCCGGCGTCGGCTCGCGGCCCTGCTCGTGCAGGAACTGACGCGAGGTGCGCACCAGCTTGTTGATCGTCTCGATCATGTGCACGGGGATGCGGATGGTGCGCGCCTGATCCGCGATCGAGCGGGTGATCGCCTGCCGGATCCACCATGTCGCGTAGGTGCTGAACTTGTAACCGCGGCGATACTCGAACTTGTCCACCGCCTTCATCAGGCCGATATTGCCTTCCTGAATAAGGTCGAGGAACTGCAAGCCGCGATTGGTATATTTCTTGGCGATGGAAATGACGAGGCGCAGGTTGGCCTCCACCATTTCCTTCTTGGCAATGCGCGCCTCGCGCTCGCCCTTTTGCACCATGTTGACGATGCGGCGGAACTCGGACAGTGCCATGCCGGTCGCCTGCGCGATTTCCGCGACCTCGTTGCGGATGCGCTCCACCGCGCGCGCCTCGTTGACGGCAAACGCGGCCCATTTCTTGTCGATGCCGGCGATCTTCTCCATCCAGCCTTCGTCAAGCTCGTGGTTGATATAGTTATCGAGAAAATCCTTGCGCGGCACTTTGTGGCGCTCAGCGAGGCGCAGCATCTGCCCACCCAGCGTGGTGAGGCGGCGGTTGTAGCTGTAAAGCTGGTCAACCAGATACTCGA
>JAGNYO010000057.1 GCA_017984895.1 Sphingobium sp.
ACCCTGCGCTGTTCGGGCGCAGCACGCTGCCCCTCGGCCAAGGGGTCCGACTGCTAGCAGCGAGATGAGCCGTTTCACACCACACGTTAGGCGCAAGTTCGGGCGACATCGATCGACAATCTAGGTGCAAAAAGTGGGCTCAAAACTCACGAGCTACGACCGGCTTTCCCCATGACGCCCCAACCTGTACCAAAATTGGAGACAATATGGAGACAATGGGGGTCTCGGCGAGGCGTTGTCTCCAGAATTTCAAGGGTCGCCGGTCGGCGAAATCGTTGATTTTCTGGGAAAAAACTGGAGCGGGCGAAGGGATTCGAACCCTCGACCCCAACCTTGGCAAGGTTGTGCTCTACCCCTGAGCTACGCCCGCTCTGGCGGCCGGTTAGATGAGGCGTGAACCTTCATTATCGGCGGGTGAGCGGGGCACCTAGCATCGGTCTGCGCCTCCGGCAAGCCCCTTTCGCACAGATGGTCGAACATTGTCGGAGGTGCTTGCACCCGGCAGCATCAGACCCCAAATAGGCGGACAGAAGCGGTCGCGGGCGTCTGCCCCATTTGCGGTCCGCATAGTAATGATCGGGAGACGAGGGCGTGGCGACGCTGGGGTTGAGCGAGGCGGACCGCATAGCGGTGGAAGATTTTAAGCGTGATGTGGTCGATCCCTCGCGCACGGCGCTGGTTGTCGTCGATTTCTGGGCAGAATGGTGTGGCCCATGCAAACAGCTTACCCCGGTAATCGAGAAGGTTTGCGCCGATTATGCGATGAAGGGCGTCAAGCTCGTCAAGATCAACGTTGACGAGAATAAATTCATCGCCAGCCAGTTCCGTGTGCAGAGTATCCCTGCCGTCTATGCGGTATTCCAGGGGCAACCCGTGGCGGATCTCAGCCAGGCCCGCACCGAAGGGCAACTGAAGCAACTGATAGACCAGATTTTGGCACAATTGCCTGTCCAGTCCGACGAAAAGGCGCTGGAAGCCGAGATCGAGCCGCTGGTGGCCATGGGCGAGCAGGTGCTAGAGGAGGGAGACGCACAGCGCGCCCTTTCCATCTTTGCACAGATTACGGAAATGGTGCCGGATAATCCCGCCGTAATTGCAGGCGCGGCGCGGGCGCTGGTGGCCCTATCGCGGCTGGATGAAGCACAGGCGACATTAGATGCCGCATCTGCTGACACTGACAAAGATACGCGGATAGAGCGCGCGCGCGCCGCTCTCTCGCTTGCTCGCGATGCGAAGCCGGTGGCTGACCTTTCGTCCGTGGAGGCGCGGCTCGCCGCCAACCCGGATGATCATGCAGCCCGGTTCGAGCTGGCCGGCGGACTGATGGCGAACGGTGATCGTGACGGAGCGGCGGATGCGCTGCTGGAAATTATCGCGCGTGACCGGGACTGGAACGAGGGCGCCGCCCGCGCCCAGTTGCTCAAACTGTTCGAGGCTGTGGGTCTGGAAGATCCTTGGGTTTCGGGCCAGCGCCGCCGTCTTTCAGCGACGTTATTTACGTGAGTGGAGCAAAAGGCGGGCGCCGATGACCGGACAGCGTATCTCGCTCTTTACTCTTGCGGGGGCATTGCTTTTTCCTGGCGCGCATCTGCCATTGCATATTTTTGAGCCACGTTATCGCTCTCTTGTGAGTGACGCGATGGCGCGGGATAGGCTGATTGGGATGATTCAGCCGTGCGAAGAGGGGATGAAGCCGAGACTTTATGAGGTGGGCTGTCTTGGCCGTATAGCGGAATGCGAAGCGCTGGACGATGGGCGCTTCAATATCATCCTCGCCGGGCTGGCGCGTTTTCATGTACTCAGGGAGTTGGATGTGGCGACGCCTTTCCGGCAAGTGGAAGCTGAGGTCGAGCCAGAAGCGCGCAGTGAAGGCGAGGCGCTTAGTGCTGTCACCCGTGCGGCACTGGAGCGGGAGGCTCGGCGCTTTGCCGAACATTTGGGTTATATGGTCGACTGGTCGGCCGTAGCGCGGCTCGATGACATGACCTTCGTCAATAGCGTGGCGCAAGTCGCGCCATTTGATGTCGCTTCCAAACAAGCCCTGTTAGAGGCGAATACATTGGTTGAGCGGGCAGAGCGGGCAATGCAGCTCATCCAATTTTACGGTTATGCCCAGAGGGATAGACCGACCACCTTGCAATAACCGGCCTGGATGATGCTCCCGATAATCGGCTCAGGCGAGCGCCGCGAGTACCGCATTTATCGCCAGCAAGATCAGCACTGCACTGGAAAGAAAGAAGATCGACGCGCGCACAGGAATAGTATTGACTTTGATTTGCCAAATGCTGTGCACCATCCGTAATATTACATAAACCCAGGCAAGCAGAATGTTCGTCTGGGTCGCCGCGCCCATCAAGGCCAACAGGATAACCACAGGATAAAAAACGGTCGGCTGTTCTAGCAAATGGGTATAATTATGTGCGGGCCAATTGGCATGCCGGGGCAATACCGCATCCAGATCCTGCCCCCGTCCTCCCGGCGGCGCCTTGGCAAGGTCGATATTGGCGGCTTTGAATGCGCCAAAACGCACAATAACCATATAGAGCATCACCACGAGGGTCCATAGCGTGAGCACTGCTGCGGGTGCCAGCATTGCATGTGATATGGTCATATACGTCCCTCCTGTCTTTTCTGTGACCGAGCAAACTGAGCCTGCCTATGGGCAATGTCAACCGCGATACGCGATAGCGTTGCAGGGCAGCAGGATGCTACCCCGCTCAGCCGTTACTTCCCCAGCTTTACAACATTATCGCGGCGTGGCGCGGCAATGCTGTCGTCATAGAGGCTAGCCATGGGCGCATCTCCCACCTCGGCCAGCGTCTCCGCCGTGAAACCATTGAAGCCGGTGCGCATCGCGCAGCCATAAGCGCCCAGCATGCCGACCTCGATGTAATCGCCCACCCGAATATCCGCAGGCAGCAGGAACGGTCCTGCCATATGATCCATGTCGTCGCAGGTCGGGCCATAGAAGCTGAACGGGATCAAATCCTCGCCGTCATTGTCATGGCCATCGCGCAACAGCTTCACCGGAAAGCGCCAGCCGATATGCGCTGCGTCAAACAGCGCGCCGTAGGCGCCATCGTTGATATACAGCTCGTCCCCCCGGCGGCGCTCCACCCGCACGATCAGCGAGCTGTATTCGGCGCAGAGCGCACGCCCCGGCTCGCACCAAAGCTCGGAAGAATAGCTGACCGGCAGGCTCTCAAATGCACGGTGGATGGCATCGAAATACAATTCCAGCGCGGGCGGCTCCATGCCGGGATAGACGGAAGGAAATCCACCGCCGACATCAATGATGTCTACCGTTACTGCCGCATCGACAATCGCGGCGCGCACGCGTTCGATCGCCTGAGTATAGGCATGCGGGCTCATCGCCTGGCTGCCGACATGGAAGCAGATACCGAGCGCATCTGCCGCTTGACGGGTCGCCATCAGCAGTTCTTTAGCCTCGGCGAGGTCCACTCCGAATTTGGCGGCGAGGCTGAGCTGCGCATGATCGGACGAGACGCGTAATCGCACGCACAGCTCCAGATCCTGAGCGGCGTCTGTCGCGCGGACGATCTTTTCCAGTTCCTCAATCGTATCGAGGGAGAAGGTGCGCACGCCGTGCACATGATAGGCTTCGGCAATCGCCTCCTCGGCCTTCACCGGGTGCATGAAGCACAGCTTCGCCTCAGGCAAAGTCTCAGCGACCAGCCGCACCTCGGCAATGGACGCGACATCATAATGAGTGATGCCATTATCCCACAGCATAAGCAGCAGGGCGGGAGACGGGTTCGCCTTGACGGCATAAAGCGACCGGCCCGGAAACTTCTCAGCGAAGAACCGTGCGGCGCGGGCTGCTGCCTGCGGGCGAATAAGCGTTACCGGTGCTGCCGGTTTGAGGGCGGTTGCTACCCCCAGCGCGCTAGGATGCTTGTGCAATTCAAGGGACCTCCATGGGTATTAGCCAAAACAAGCTGCCTTGCGGTGGAAGTCCCATGGGGCAGCGGAACGTCGATATATGGGCAAGGGGGGTCCGTGTAAAGTGGCTGACTTAAGAATTCGTATCAGCGATGCGTCACGAAAGTCGGCGCTTGAATTCGTCGTAACCGAAGGTCCGTATGGCGCGCAAATCGTTGGTTTCGCTATTCCATAGCCAGATCGCGGGCAGGGGCACGCCATTAAAAGTGTTGGTCTTCACCATCGAATAATGCGCCTGATCGAGGAAGGCGAAGCGCTGACCAACCGTCGGCAATCCGCCGAATCGGTAATCTCCGATGATGTCACCCGCGAGGCAGGAGGGGCCGCCAAGCCGAATCGCTGGGCCATCCGCCGCCTCGCCCAGCATCGCCGGGCGATAGGGCGCCTCGATCACGTCCGGCATGTGGCAGGTAGCGCTGATATCTGTGATCGCGACCGGCATGCCATTCTCGATCACATCCAGTATCTCGCCGACGAGAATGCCCGCATCGAGCGCGACCGCTTCGCCGGGTTCCAGATACAGTTCCAGCCCGGTGCGCGCCTTGACATCACTTAGGAAGGCAACCAGCTCCTCGCGCTGATAGTCCGCGCGAGTTATGTGATGGCCGCCACCGAAATTCAGCCATTTGAGGCGCGGGAAAAAGGGAGTGACGCGCGGTTCCAAGGCGGCCCATGTGCGCTGGAGCGGCACGAAATCCTGCTCGCACAGGCTGTGGAAATGCAGGCCGGAAACGCCGTCCAGATGCTCGGGCCTGAGCTGATCGACCGGAAAACCGAGGCGGCTATGGGGCTGGCATGGGTCATATTTCGCGACCTCACCCTCCGCATGTAGCGGGTTGAGGCGCAGGCCGATGTCAAACCGATGTCCCGCTACGCGCGCGGCCTCCAATATAGGCCGAAATCGCGCGTGCTGGCCCGGAGAATTGAAGATGATATGGTCAGAAAGCGCGCAGATTTCCGGCAGATCCTCCGCCTTGTATCCGGCGCAATAGGTCGCGACCTCACGCGCAGAGCCATCAGCTCCCTGATATTCCTCGCGCCCCAGCCGCGCCTCATAGAGGCCAGACGCACACACGCCATCGAGATATTCCGCTACGACCGACCCCAGCGACCACATCGAAAACGCCTTCAACGCTGCGAGCAGCTTGATCCCCGCCCGGTCCCGCACATCGGCGAGGATCGCGAGGTTGCGGCGCACCGCCGCCTCATCCACCACGAAGGCGGGGGAGGGGACTGAAGCAAGATCAAAGCGCGCAAAGGCTCCGGGGTCGCCCGCCCTAGTCTCCATCGGGTATGCTTTCCATCAGAACGCCAGCGGTCCTTGCAGTTCCTTCACCTGCCACGGCAGGCCTTGGCTATTCAGCATGTCCATATAGGGGTCAGGGTCCATCTGCTCCATGTTGAACACGCCCGCGCCGCCCCACTGGCCGGTCAGCACCATCGCCGCGCCGATCATCGCGGGCACGCCGGTGGTATAGCTCACCGCCTGATTGCCGGTCTCCGCAAATGCGTCCTCATGGTCGCAAATATTGTAGATGTAGTAGGTCTTGGGCGTTCCATCCTTGGCGATGCCGGTCGCAATATCGCCGATGTTGGTCTTGCCTTTTGTAGTCGCGCCGAGCGTCGATGGCTCCGGCAGAACCGCTTTCAGGAATTGCAACGGGATGATCTCCTGGCCATTGTAAATCACCGGGTCGATCCGCGTCATGCCGACATTTTGCAGCACTTCGAGGTGCTTGAGATACGCGTCGCCGAAGGTCATCCAGAAGCGGATGCGCTTGATCTCCGGCAGGTGCCTGCCGAGGCTTTCCAGCTCCTCATGATACATGAGGTACATGTTCTTGGGACCGACAGCCTCAAAATCGAATGTCTGCTTGTGGGAGAGCGCGGGGGTCGTCACCCACTGGCCGTTTTCCCAGTGGCGGGCAGGGGCCGTCACTTCGCGGATGTTGATTTCCGGGTTGAAGTTGGTGGCGAAATGCTGGCCATGATCGCCGCCGTTGCAATCGAGGATGTCGAGCGTGTCGATCCGGTCGAGATAATGCTTCTTGAGATACGTGGCGAACACGCTCGTCACGCCGGGGTCGAAGCCGGAGCCGAGCAACGCCATCAGCCCCGCTTTCTCAAAGCGCTCCTGATACGCCCACTGCCAGCTATATTCGAAATGCGCCTCATCCCTCGGCTCATAGTTCGCGGTGTCCATATAATGCACGCCAGCAGCGAGGCAGGCGTCCATGATGGCGAGATCCTGATAGGGCAGTGCAAGGTTGACGACGAGCTTCGGGCTGGCGCTCTGTATCAACGCAGTGGTAGCGGCGACATCGTCTGCGTCGATCTGCGCGGTGGTGATGGCAATGCCCGTGCGCTCCTTCACCGACTGCGCGATGGCATCGCATTTCGAAAGAGTCCGGCTCGCGAGCGTGATGTCTGAAAATATGTCGGCGTTCATCGCCATTTTGTGGACAGCGACCGAACCGACGCCGCCTGCGCCTATCACCAGAATCTTGCTCACTCGCGCGCTCCTATGGAGGGAGAATTAAACTCAAGCCCGCCCATATAATGCCCCCGTGTGACAGCGCAATGGCGTGGGTAGAAATGGTGCGCTCGGCAGGACAGCTATCGAACCCGCCAGGGTTCGCAAGGCCGAATGGCCGTCCGAGCTTATGCGAGGAAAGCCAAGGCCGCGGATGCGGCCGCCCGGTGTTTGAGGGAAATATAAAAAAATGGTGCGCCCGGCAGGATTCGAACCTGCGACCACCCGCTTAGAAGGCGGGTGCTCTATCCGGCTGAGCTACGGGCGCCTGCACCGTTTTCGTGGATGCCGCATAGCGCGGTTTGACCGGCACGAAAAGCGCGATATGCAGTGCTGATGAACCTGCCCGCCGGTCCCCCTCCCGTCACTGCCAGCAGCCTGCATGGCCGGACGCTGCGCCATTATGATCTCGTTATGGCTGCCTTTGTCGCGATCCTGCTGCTTTCCAACATTGTGGGCGCGGCCAAACCGGCAGTCGTAACCCTTCCCATCATCGGGCAATGGACTTTCGGCGCGGGCGTGTTGTTCTTCCCGATCAGCTATATCATCGGCGATGTGCTGACCGAGGTCTATGGCTATGCGCGGGCGCGGCGGGTGATCTGGGCAGGATTTGTCGCACTCGCCTTTTATGCCTTCATGGCGGCTGTTGTGGTGGCTCTGCCCCCCGCACCTGGCTGGCCTGGGCAAGCGGCCTATGAAAGCGTGTTCGGTAATGGTTGGCGCATTGTGCTGGCGTCGATGTCGGCATTCTGGGCAGGGGAGTTTGCCAACAGCTTCGTGCTCGCGCGGATGAAGGTGTGGACGGGTGGCAGACATCTCTGGGCGCGCACGATAGGCTCCACAGTGGTGGGGCAGGGGTTGGACAGTTTGATCTTCTACCCGCTTGCCTTTTATGGTTTGGCTGGCTGGCCGGTGGACCTGCTCTGGCAGGTGGTGCTTTCGCAATTCCTGCTCAAGACTGGTTGGGAGGCCCTCCTCACCCCTGTCACTTATTGGGTGGTAGCCACAATCAAGCGGCGGGAAGGGCTGGACGTTTATGACGAAGGGACGGATTTCACGCCGTTTCGCACCGGGCTATGAAACAGCTCATGGCTGATATTGCCGCCACACAATAGTCTGTTGCAACTGTTACAGCTTTATGTAAGCTCAAGACTCAGGAGAGAATGCCCTTCATGTTCGGGGGGAATTCCGGTGCAAATACACAATTCCAGTGATCGGGCCGAGTGTCATGAGACGGGCCTGTTGATTTTCAAGGAATATTGCTACGCTCTGCGGCGCGATGACGGCGTAGAGCTATGGCTGGAAATGGACCGCATACCGTGCCACCTGACGGAACGGCCAGTGCGGGTGGATGGCAAATTATTTGGTTCAGATCTGGTGAGTGTGGAGCGGATTGGTCCGGCCTGATCACCAGAACTGCCAATGGCCCTTATCGTCAGGCGTTGGCCATCATTCCCGTGACCAGTCCAGAGAACAGCCGCGCACCATCTGTGTTTCCATGAGCGGATTCGCAGGCCCGCTCAGGGTGGGGCATCATGCCCAGCACGTTACCGGCCTCATTCAGAACGCCTGCGATATTGCGGACAGAGCCGTTGACGCTCTCCGCATAACGGAATGCGACCCGGCCATCGCCCTCCAGCCGGTCGAGAGTGGCAGCATCCGCGAAGTAGTTACCATCATGATGCGCAACGGGAATGGTGATGCGTTCGCCCGCTGCGTAGCGCGCGGTGAAGGCGCTCTGGCTGTTGTCCACACTGAGTGCGACGTCCCGGCAGACAAAATGGATGCCCGCATTGCGCATCAGGGCGCCGGGCAGCAGGCCGCTTTCGGTTAGCACCTGAAAGCCATTGCAAACCCCTAATACCATCACGCCCTTGTCCGCCGCCGCCTTGACTGCCACCATCACCGGCGAGCGCGATGCCATCGCGCCGGAGCGCAGATAATCGCCATAAGAAAAGCCGCCCGGCACGGCGATCAGGTCTACGCCCGCAGGAATTTCCGTCTCACGGTGCCAGAGCATGATCGGTTTGATGCCGCTGGCCTGTTCAATAGCGACAGCCATATCACGGTCACAATTAGAACCAGGAAAGACGATTACAGCGCTTTTCATGGGCTTACCCCAGCTTCTCGATGCGGTAATTCTCGATCACAGTGTTGGCGAGCAGCTTGGCACACATCGCGGCTATATCGGCGTCGGAAGTGTCATCAGCCAGATCCAGCTCGATCATTTTTCCTGCGCGCACATCATTGACGCCGCCAAAGCCCAGCCCTTCCAGCGCATGGTGGATCGCCTTGCCCTGCGGATCGAGCACGCCGTTCTTGAGGGTAACAAAAACGCGGGCTTTCATGGGCACGACTCCGTGACTGTGCTGCTGATGGATTGTCCAAAGCCCCTATGCCCGGATGCAGGTGAGGACAAGATGAAATACGGCAAAAAAATCAGTTGCCGCGCTTCTTACGGTGGGTGTCGAGATCGAGCACGGTTGGCTCGGCGCCTTCCTCCTGCACCAGCCCGAGGCGGCGGGCGACTTCCTGATAGGCCTCCACTTCTCCGCCCAGATCGCGGCGGAAGCGGTCCTTATCCAGCTTTTCGCCAGTCACCATATCCCACAGGCGGCATCCGTCGGGGCTGATCTCGTCGGCAAGGATGATGCGGCTGAAATCACCATCCCACAGGCGGCCAAACTCCAGCTTGAAATCGACAAGGCGGATGCCGATGCCCGCGAACAGGCCGCTCATGAAATCGTTCACGCGGATCGCCATATCAGCGATGTCGTGCATCTCCTCCTGGCTCGCCCAGCCGAAGCAGGCGATGTGCTCCTCGGTAATCATCGGATCGCCGAGCGCATCGTCCTTGTAATAATATTCGATCAGGGTGCGAGGGAGCTGCATGCCCTCCTCGATCCCGAGACGCTGCGTAAGAGAACCGGCGGCGACATTGCGTACCACCACCTCGACAGGCACGATCTCGACCTGCCGCACGAGCTGCTCGCGCATGTTCAGGCGGCGGATGAAGTGCGTCGGCACACCGATATTAGCGAGCAGAGTGAAAATATGCTCCGAAATGCGGTTGTTCAACACGCCCTTGCCATTGATCGTGCCCTTTTTCTGGGCATTGAAGGCGGTGGCATCATCCTTGAAATATTGGATGATCGTGCCCGGCTCCGGGCCTTCATAGAGGATTTTGGCCTTGCCTTCGTAGATCTGGCGGCGACGAACCATTGCGGATGCCTACTCGTATTAGTGATTTCGAGGCAGATGTAATCATCTGCCGACTCAGAAATCACGGAAAACAATCAAACGCGAAATTATACACCCCGGAAACGCGAATCATAAGTGCGATCGGCGGGTCCGGGGCTGTGCATCGGCCCATAACGCAAAGCGGGGCGGCGTGCAAATATTGCCCGCCCCCCTCGCCAACCGCCGCGCCACTTGCTAATCCCTCGGCCATGACCACCGATTTCCGCGATCCGTTTGACAGCATCGTCAACCACCCGTTCGATGAAGCCCTTTCCCAGCGATATCTCGTCTATGCGCTCTCGACGATCACGGCGCGTTCTCTGCCCGATCTGCGCGATGGGCTGAAGCCCGTCCATCGCCGCCTGCTGTGGGCGATGCGGCTGTTGCGGATGGAGCCGACTGGCGCTGCGCCGGATGTGCTTATCGCCAATCCGGCCCGCAACAACACGCCTTACAAGAAATGCGCGCGCGTGGTGGGCGACGTTATCGGCAAATATCACCCGCATGGCGACCAGTCTGTCTATGATGCGATGGTCCGCCTCGCGCAAGATTTCTCACTGCGCACGCCATTGGTCGACGGGCAGGGCAATTTCGGCAATATCGACGGAGATAACGCGGCGGCGATGCGCTATACCGAGGCGCGGCTGACGCAGGCGGCGGCCGATCTCATGGCCGGGCTGGACGAAGGGACGGTCGATTTTCGTCAGACATACAACGGCGAAGAGGAGGAGCCGGAGGTCTTTCCTGGCCTATTCCCCAACCTGCTGGCGAATGGCGCGAGCGGCATCGCGGTCGGCATGGCGACGAGCATACCCCCGCACAATGTGTCCGAGATCATTGATGCTGCCAGCCTGCTGATTGACGCGCCGCAGGCGGATCATGCCGCACTCATGCAGATTGTGCGCGGGCCTGATATGCCGACGGGTGGCGTGCTGGTGGACCCTCCCGCCGTCATCTCCGAGGCCTATGCCACCGGGCGCGGCAGCATGCGGGTGCGCGCCAAGTGGCATCAGGAGGACGAAGGTCGGGGCCAGTGGATCGCGGTTATTACCGAAATCCCTTACCAGGTTCAGAAATCCAAGTTGATTGAGCAGATCGCGAGCCTCATTACTGACAGAAAGCTGCCGATCCTCGCCGATGTGCGCGACGAGAGCGATGAGGCGATCCGCATTGTGCTGGAGCCGCGCGCCCGCACTGTGGAGCCGGATATGCTGATGGACAGCCTGTTCCGCCTGACCGATCTCGAAACCCGCTTTCCGCTGAACATGAACGTGCTGGATGCCAATCGAACACCGCGCGTACTGGGCCTGCGCGACGTGCTGACCCAGTGGCTTACCCATCAGATCGATGTTCTGGTGCGGCGTGCGCAGCACAGGCTGGACAAGATCGCCGCACGGCTGGAGCTGCTTGAAGGCTACATCATCGCCTATCTGAACCTTGACCGCGTGATCGAGATCATCCGTACCGAGGATGAACCGAAAGAGGTGATGATGGCGGAGTTCAATCTGACCGACCGGCAGGCCGAAGCCATCCTCAACATGCGGTTGCGCTCCTTGCGCAAGCTGGAGGAGATGGAACTGCGGCGTGAGCATACAGAGCTGTTGAAGGAACGTGAGGAGCTGCAAAAGCTGGTAGAAAGCCCCGCGCGGCAACGCACCCGCCTCAAGCGCGATCTCGCGGAACTGCGCAAACGCTATGGACCGGATACGCCGCTAGGCCGACGGCGCACCGCAGTAGAGGAAGCTGCGCTCGCGCGGGAAATTCCCCTGGAAGCGATGATTGAGCGTGAACCGATCACCGTCATTCTCTCGCAGCGTGGTTGGATCAGGGCGATGAAGGGGCATGTGGACCTCGCCTCCGCCGAAACCGCGAAGTTCAAGGAGGGCGACGGTCCTGCCTTCGCCTTTCATGCGCAAACAACGGACAAGCTGCTGCTCGCCTGTGCCAACGGACGTTTCTATACGCTGGGGGCAGACAAGCTACCGGGTGGCCGCGGATTTGGCGAACCTGTGCGGTTAATGGTCGATCTGGATGGTGACACAGAAATCATCGCACTGTTGCCCGCAAAGGCTGGATGCAAGATGTTGCTTGCGGCGTCCGACGGACGCGGCTTCGTTGCGGCGATGGATGAGGTGATTGCAGAAACCCGTAAGGGCAAGCAAGTTATGAACTTGAAAACCGGCGCGCATGTAGCGGTTATCCATGTCATTGCGGCGGAAGCGGACAGCGTTGCGGTGATCGGTGAAAACCGTAAATTATTGGTATTCCCGCTGTCCGAACTGCCGGAGATGGCGCGAGGGCAGGGGGTGCAGCTCCAGCGCTATCGCGACGGTGGCCTGTCTGATGCGATTGCTTTTCGCATGGCGGATGGCCTCAGCTGGACGATGGGCGGAGAAAGTGGCCGTACGCGCACCGAGACGGACCTTGCGATGTGGCGGGTGGCGCGAGGGGCGGCCGGAAGAATGCCGCCAACCGGCTTTCCGCGAAATAATCGTTTCGGTTGAAGCGGTTATTCGCGAAAAAAAGATCGTGGTGAGCCTCGTCTTAACCGCATGAAAAGAATTGGCATTATAGAATGACGTATAGGGCATAGCTCTGGCGTGTCGCGCACGTCGGGGAAAAGTTTGTGCTGCTAATCAATTTTGCGCGGGATTGGTCGTTAGAGTCTTTATGGAAGGACTATCGTCACGAGTCTGGAAGGGCGCGGATTTTGTTCCGCCGGCTCGTCTCGCGTCCGCCACTCAGGGCACGACTAGCGGTGCCGTCACCCCCGGATTCCTGAATGCCCTTCCCCACGGCGCGGCGTTGATCGCCTGGCGGGATGGCGCGTCCGTGTTCGAACATTGTAACGAAGAGTTCGCCCGCAAGTTTTCAGCGGTCATACAACCTGGCGATACTGAAGAGCTTTGGACGCTGGGTTTTCATGCGGAAGTCATCAACTTCGCAGTTTCCGGCACCCACTTGCATCGCTTTGAGGTGGAGCGCCAGTCGCCACTGGGCGTGGAGGTATTTCATTGCTCACTTGGATGGGTGGAATGTGGGCCTGCGGTGGGACAGCGCATGCTGCTCACGGTGGTAGACCGTACGCCCGACCGGAGAGTCGAGGAAAACCTGCGCCGTGAACTGGTATCAGACAGTCTGACCGCGCTGCCCAACCGCATCGGCTTCGGCGAACTGATCGAAGCGGCGATAGAGGCTGCTCCAGTGCCTTCACAGGCGCAGATTGGCGTATTGATCGTGGACCTCATGCGCTTTGGCCGGGTCAATGAAGCCTTGGGTTCGATGGCGGGAGATGAGCTGATCCTTTCGGTCGCGGCGCGGCTCAATGCCTGTGTCGGGGCGGATGGCTCGCTCGCTCGTATCGGCGGCAATGATTTTGGCGTATGCCTCATGGCGGAGAACGGCATAACCGATGTCATCGCGCTGGCCGAGCGCATCAATGCTGTGCTGTCCTCCCCGTTGCGCCTGTCCAATCTCACTATATCGGTCAACTGTGCGATAGGGTGCTCGTTAGCGCCAACAGACGAAGCTGACCCCGACGAGCTTGTCCGGCAGGCGCAGGCAGCCTCGCGCACCGCCAAAAAGAGCGGACGTTTCGAGATATATCGCGCTGGCGAACTGGGCGCTGCGCGGCAGCGCTTCTTTCTGGAAAGCCGGTTGCGCGATGCGTTGGCGCGGGATGGCCTGACCCTGTGCTATCAGCCGATGGTCGATCTGGCGAGAGGGGAAGTATTCGGATTCGAGGCGCTGGCACGCTGGAACGATCCTGAACTGGGCGTGGTCATGCCCAATGATTTTATCCCGGTTGCCGAAGAATCCGGCCTGATCGTGCAGCTCGGCCGTTGGGCGGTACATGAGGCGCTCCGACAACTGGCGGACTGGGACTTCCTGACCGGCGAGATCGTGCCGCTGAAGATGAGCGTCAATCTGTCATCGATCCAGATCGCACGGGATGACATAGCCGCCATGGTCGCTGATGCGCTGGCGCTAAATGGGATAGAGGGTCAACGCCTCACCATCGAACTGACAGAAAGTGCGCTGGTGGGTGACCCGGCCAAATGCCGGGAGCTTCTGGAAACACTGAAGCGCGCCCATGTCGCGGTGGCGATGGACGATTTCGGCACGGGCTTTTCGAACCTCGCCAGCCTCCAGAGTCTGCCGATTGACGTACTGAAGATGGATCGCAGCTTCGTTACCAATATGCTGCTCGATCCGGACAAGCTGGCGATAGTCCGCGCTATCCTTTCGCTGTCGCAGACGCTTGGCATGAAAACTACTGCGGAGGGTATCGAAGATTCCGCCTCCGCACGTGCGTTGAAGCAGATGGGCTGCACCTTCGGGCAGGGCTATTATTTCGCCCGGCCGCTCGTCGCCGCAGAGGCCTATGAATTCTGGCGGTCGCGCAGGAAATCCGTCACCTGAGACTGGGCAATGGCTTGGATGTCCTCCCGGCCGCTAAAGCCTTGCTCTATCCAGTGCTCCTTCACCATGCCGAGCAGCCGCGCCACATCAGGCCCGGCGGAGACGCCAAGCGCAATGATGTCGCGACCGCTCAAAGGAAAATCAGGCATGGTCCACGTTTCAAGCGCAGCTATATCATCCGGCATCTGCGCCGCCCCCAGCAACATCTGGTCAATCGCGGCTTCCTTGCCGAGGCGATAGACCAGCTCTCTGGCGCTGCGATGAGGCGGGGGCGGGGTAAGTGCGGTAACGATTCGCTTCCTCGCCTTGTTGGACAGCTTGAGCCGCGCCGCGACCTGCTCACCAATGCCAGGATCCTTGGGTAGCAGGGCCGCGAGACGGAGGATCGCAGAGGGCGCAGCGGCACTCCGCGCTACCCGCGCCCGTGCCAGTAATGCCTCCAGCCGGGCCAGCCCGCCGTTACCGATCTCAGGCAGAACCGGCATAAAAATCTCGCCCTCGATCATCAGGCGCAACACGGCGGAGGGATCAGGCAGCGCGAGCAGCTTCAGCAGTTCATCGGCAATGCGCTCGCGTGAGAGAGCCATCAGGCTGTTGGCGTTGACCCTGCACGCCGCATAAGCCGCCTCATCAGGCGGCAGCGCGCCAAAACGGGCGAGAAAGCGGAAATAGCGCAATATCCGTAGATGATCCTCGGCAATGCGCTGGCTCGGATCTCCTATGAAGCGCACCCGCCGGTTGGCAAGATCATCCAGCCCGCCGAAATAGTCATAAATTGTGTTGGTAGCGGGGTCCGCATAGAGGGCATTGATCGTAAAATCGCGCCGCGCGGCGTCCTCGCGCCAGTCGTCGGTATAGGCGATGGTCGCGCGGCGACCATCGGTGCTGATATCGCTCCGTAATGTGGTGATTTCTACCGGGCGATGGTCGATAACCGCTGTCACGGTGCCATGAGTTATGCCTGTGGGCACGACCTTAATGCCCGCGTCGGTAAGGCGCTGAGTCACCACATCGGGCAGCCAGCGCGTGGCAAGGTCGATATCCGCCACATCAAGCCCCAGCAGCCCATCGCGCACCGCGCCGCCAACCAGCCGCACCGCGCCTTCCTGTGCGCCAAGCATAGCGCAGAGCGCATCGAAGCCTGGCCGATGCCGCCAACGCGCGTCAGGCAGCAGTGTCATCGTCATAGCCCAGCCGCTTGGCGAGATTGGAGACGATGGCGGCGGTGACTCCCCATATACGGTATTCCCCCCAGAATATTTCGTAATAATGATGGGTTCCGCCTTGAAATTCCAGCTCTTTGCGCGCCTTGTTGGCAGGGGCGAGCAGAAAGTCGAGCGGCACCTCGAACAGCGCTTCGACTTCGCCCGCATGCGGCGAGAAAGGCAGGTCCGGCGGGATCACGCCTAATACCGGATGGATATCGAACCCCGTCCAGGTATGATACCGATCTGACACGCCGACAATCTCGACATCCGTGGGGTTGAGCGCAATTTCCTCCTGTGCCTCGCGCAGAGCGGCGGCGATGGCATCGGCATCACTTTCGTCCAGCCGCCCGCCTGGGAAGGCGACCTGCCCCGCATGCTTGCGCAGGTGCGATGCGCGGCGCGTGAGGATCACACCCGGATCCGGACGATCCGTAATCGCGATAAGCACGGCGGCAGGGACAAGTGAAACAGGTGAAGCCAGCCGGGTATCGGCAGCATGTATCGCGATGTCGCGCGCGTGCCCTGCTGCCAGGTCCTGCTTCAGCATAGCGGCAAGGCTCATGCAGGCTGTAGCGGAAAGAACACGCCGCCGCTCCATAGGCCAAGAGGAGCGGCCGGGCCGGACTGTTCGGCAATCGCGATATCGGCAAGCTCGTAGAAAACCGGCCGCGCTACCAGCGCCTCCAGCCCACCCCGCACATGAATATAGGGGCGCGGTTCCTCTGTCGTGCCGCGCATTTCAACTCTGTGCTCGCCATCGGCCACGACAAGATCGCCTGTGTTAAGACGGAAAGCGAGAGTGCGGCCCGGACCATCGCCTTCGCTCGATAGCTCGACCGCCCCGAATGGG
>JAGNYO010000089.1 GCA_017984895.1 Sphingobium sp.
GGGCTGGATTCGAACCAGCGTACGCTCTCGCGGGCAGATTTACAGTCTGCTGCCATTAACCACTCGGCCACCTGTCCTCGGCCAGCGCAGCCTGGCTCAGGCAAATCGCTGTCGGAAGCGCGCTCATGGCGAATGGAGGCTTGCCTGTCAATGCTTGATGGTGAAAAGGGGCCAGCGTGAGGATCGAGACATTCGCCCCCTTTCGCGGCAAGGTTGGGAGCGAACTTCTCGAGTTGAATCACGCTGATAGTATGAGCCTCTTGTCCCCTTGATTCCGAAGTTCGCATCGGAAATCAATGCTGGGATGGAGCGAACTTGGGAAACGGGACACGAGCATGAAAAGAGGACACAGAACCGGCAAACCCAAGGGTGGCTTTCCCCGCCTTTATGGCCGCCACGCCGTCATTGCCGCGCTCGCCAATCCCGACCGTGTGGTGCGCAAGATCTGGGGCACGCGGGAGGCGATCAACGCGTTGGAACTGCCGCCGGTGCTACCGATCGTCTATTCCGACGTGGCGGATCTGGGACGGATGGTGCCCAGCGACGCACCGCATCAGGGCATCGTCGCCGAGGTCGAGGCGCTCGACGACATATGGCTGGGCGATGTGCTGGAGGAAGGGGCGGAAACCGGCCGCCCGCTGCTGGTGCTCGATCAAGTGACGGACCCGCACAATGTCGGCGCGATCTTCCGCTCCGCCGCCGCTTTCGACGCGCTTGCTATCGTGACGCAGGATCGGCACTCGCCACCGGAAAGCGGCGTGCTCGCCCGTGCGGCGAGCGGCGCTCTGGAGATCATGCCCTGGGTGCGGGTGGTGAACCTCGCCCGCGCGCTCGATGAGATCGCCGAGGCGGGGTATTGGCGCATCGGCCTCGATGGGACCGCAAACGAGACTCTTGCGGGCGCATTGAAGGGCGCGGGCAAGGTAGCGCTGGTGCTGGGGGCCGAAGGCGATGGTCTGCGTCACAACAGCATGGCCCATTGCGACATGGTGGCCAAGCTGCCGATCAGCCCGCGCATGGAAAGCCTCAATGTCTCCAACGCCGCCGCGATTGCGCTTTACGCCGCAACCAATCGGTGATTGACTGACCTTCCGAACCAGGGGGCTATGTCATGACGATATTCACGCGGATCTGCGCAGCGCTTGTGCCGTTGCTTATGCTGTCGGCCTGCCTGTTCACGCCCGGCAAGTTCACGTCCGCCATGGATATCCGCAAGGACGGCGCGTTCTCCTTCAGCTATGTCGGTGAGATCATCGTCGCCGATCCAGCTGACAAGATGCCTGATGCCCAGACGGACAGCGGAGACGCCGCAAGCACCGGTAAAGCCCAGCCCGCCTCCAAGCCGGTCAGCAAGGACAAACAGATGGCCGAGAAAATGCGCGCACTGGTCGATACGCTATCGAAGGAGAGAGGCTTTCGCTCTGTCCGCTATGTCGGCGGCACCAAGCTCAGCGTCGATTACCGGATCAATGGCAGGCTCGACCACAGCTTCGTTTTTCCGTTCAACATAGACGCCAAGGCGATCATCCCCTTTGTCGCGGTCGAGGTGCGTGCGGATGGCAAGGTGCGGATGCTGGCGCCCGGCTTTGGCAACGATAACGCGCAATCGGCTGCTGTGCCCATGGGCGGCCTCGGCGGTGGCGATGACGGGGCGAAGGAGCGCGACGGCACCTTCACCCTCACTACTGACGCAGAAATCGTCAGCCAGAATCAGGAAGATGGCCCCACAGATACGCCTCAGGGCAAGCGCATCGTCTGGAAGATCACGCCGCTCACCCGCGCGGCGCCAATGATGGTGCTGAAACTCGCGCAATAAGACGGGGTAAAGGCCGCACCTCCGCGCGCGCCTTCCCCGCCCCTCTCCCTATGCCCCGTTCATGCCGCTTCGGAACGATAACCCGTTCTACCGCGCGCTGCCTCGCGCACGCGGTTGGCGCTGATCGTAACGCGGAATTTCTTGATCTGGGCGCTCAAGGCATCCGCCTCCACCGCCAAAGTGCGCGATGCGGCGTTGCTTTGCTCCGCCATTGCGGCGTTCTGCTGGGTCATCCGGTCCATATCGCCCACCGCCGCGTTCACATGATCGAGCGTCTCCGCCTGTGTCACTGCCGCCTGCGCCAGTTCCTTCATCGTGGTGCTCATGCCGTTGATGCGCGCGACGATATCCTGCAACACAGCGCCCGCGCGGCCCACGAGGCTGACGCCCTTTTCCACCTGCGAGCCGCTCTTGGATATGAGATCCTTGATGCCCTGCGCCGCGTCTGACGAGCGCTGGGCGAGCGCGCGCACCTCGCTGGCCACCACGGCGAAGCCCTGCCCCGCATCGCCGGCGCGTGCGGCCTCTACCCCGGCGTTCAGCGCGAGGAGGTTGGTCTGAAACGCGATTCCCTCGATCACATTGATGATCTGGGCGATCTCGCTGGAGCTTTGGTGGATCTGGTCCATCGCCTCGACCGCGCTGGCGACGACCTCGCCGCCCTCCGCAATCTCCCGCTGCATGATATTGACCGTTTCATTCATGGTCGCGGTCTGGCTCGCGCCTAGCTGGATCATGCCGGTGACTTCGCTCATCGCCGCCGCAGTCTGCTCCAGCGAAGCGGACTGGCGCTCGGTGCGCGCGGCGAAATCGTCTGAGGCAACGCGGATCTCGTCTGATCCGCTGTGGATATGCTCCACGCTGTAGGCCACGGCCGCCAGTGCCTCATGCAGTTGCCGCACCGCACTGTTGAAATTGCTCGATAAATCACCGAACTGCCCCGCCAGACTTGGGATACTGACGGTGAGATCGCCCTGCGCCATCCGGCTCAGCGCATCGCCGAACTTGTTGAGCATCTCGTTGCGCATGGCCTGCTCAGTCTCGAAATAGGTGGAGATCGCAATCTCCATGTCCAGCATCGCCGCACGAATGAGCGCGGCCAGCGTATGCCCGAGCCTGTCCATGCCCGGCAGGCGGCCATAGGGGGTCGATTTCACCAGATGCGTCACCACATCGGCCAGCACATTCGCATAGCCGCCGATATACCAGCGCGGCTCCAGCCCGATGCGCGAGTGGACCTTGCCGATATGCTGCGCACGCACCGCATATTCCGGGCTGGGCCGGCCGGTGAACAGATGCTGCCAGTGGGCGACCTGCGCCCGCCGCGCGTTGTTCATCATTTCCTGAGAGGCGAACTTGTCGCGCAGATGCGGCTGGGCGGAAATCATGCGATAGAATCGGTCGAGGCTCTCGTCGCCCATCTGGCCGAGCGCCTTGCGGACGTAAGGATAGTAATCCTCGTCTCCCGCCATATTGAAAAAGGCCAGCCGCTCCTTCAACTGATCCGCGATATCCGCATCCATAATCCGCACTCCGCCTGAGGTATTAGGGGAATTATAGGATGGCGGCGCCGCGCGCGGAGAGGGAAGACTTAAAAATTAACCATGCTGGGGGTGGGTGTCAGGCCCGCGGACACAAGTGCGGCAGTTGGGCCGGCGAGCGCGGGGGAACTTCCGCAGGAAACGCGCGGGCGCATTGGGCGCGCTGTTGGATCGGCAGGCGCAGGCCCGCCGCCGCACAACTGAAGAAGGAAAAACGGTCGGCGTGTAACGTCCATTTCGCTTGAGAAATGGACCACAAAGAACGCAAGGGCGCGCACGTCAACCTGTTGGATCGGCTGGCGCAGGCCCGCATACTCCGGCAATGAGAGAGGAAAAACGGTCGGCGCGTCCTGCCACGGGCATTGGGCATCGAGGACACTTATGGTCTGGCGCATTCGATGGATGCGCCTGTGCTTGTGTGGCGGGCCAGCGGTCCTGCTCTTCCCGTATTAAGCGTAGGTGCGCTTGCCGCAGAGGCAAGTACGGGGCTCAATGGCAATTATGGTTGGCCGGATCGCGCGCGGGATGAGGAGCACCCGAGCGAGCGGAGCATGAGCGCCACCCCCCGGACCCGGTCATCCCCTTTGCGGCCCGACGCCCCTACAGGACATCATGCTGGGCACCGCCGGTTCGTCACCTTGGGACACGGATATATCCGATTTTCGCCCAATGTCTTCACGCCGACCGACAGTTGCGCGGCGATTACTGTGCGCAAAGGAGCGTCCCCACGCCCCGGCCCGCAGCACCGCGCAAAGCCCATCCGCAACCCACCCCTTGGCCTTCGAGGGAGAGCGGACGGGAGGGTGTGTAGCAAAGGGGCTGGGCTGTAGGACAGGGGGAATTTTGCAAGCATCGAGTATGAACAGCAATGTCCCGCAATGAGACGGAAACGCCGACGGGACAAATACATCTTCGATCTGGCGCAGATAATGGCTTGCGGGGGGGGGGGGGAGTTAAGATAGATTTAATTCCAACATTATTTTCAGTTTCGGAGACAGGCCATGAGGCTCGGTAAGTTGGTGGGCGTGGCGCTGATTGGTGCGACAATGGCCTTAGCTGCTCCGGGGCAAGCGGGGGC
>JAGNYO010000058.1 GCA_017984895.1 Sphingobium sp.
CAGCTTCGGCAGGCGGCGCGGCGGCTGGACCGGATCGGCACCGAGCATCCGCTGCTCGAACAGGCGCTCACCCTGCTCGACCGCGCGCTGATCGACGCGAGCGAGGCGGAGGATGTGCTTGGCGCTGCCGCCGAGGCGCTGAACGCTGACCCCGCCCGGCTGGAAGCAGCGGAAACCCGACTGTTTGATCTGCGGGCGCTGGCGCGCAAGCATCAGGTTCAGGCGGACGATCTGGCCGCGCTGGCCGAGGAGCTGGCAGCGAAGCTCGCACGGATCGAGGCGGGCAAGGAAGGACTGGCTACGCTGGAGGCCGCCGAGCGGGAGACGCGCACAGCCTATGAGGACGCAGCGCGCGCCTTGTCAGAGCGGCGCACCGAGGCGGCGGCGCGGCTGGATATGGCGGTCGCGGGCGAACTGGCCCCGCTCAAGCTCGACGCCGCGAAGTTCCGCACCCGTGTCGAGCCGCTGCCCGAGAGCCAGTGGGGCGCGGGCGGCGCGGACCGGGTCGAGTTCCTGATCGCGACCAACCCCGGCGCGCCCTTCGCCCCGCTTACCAAAATCGCGTCTGGCGGCGAGCTGTCGCGCTTCATCCTCGCGCTGAAAGTCGCGCTGGCGGAGCAAGGCAGCGCGCAGACGATGATCTTTGACGAGATCGATCGGGGCGTCGGCGGCGCGGTGGCTTCCGCCATCGGGGAGCGGCTGGCGCGGCTGGCGCAAGGCGGGCAGGTGGTTGTGGTGACGCACAGCCCCCAGGTTGCGGCGCGCGGGGGCAGCCATATGTTGATCGCGAAGTCGTCCGAGGGCACCGTGACGCGCACTGACGTAAAGCCGCTCGACGAGGCGGGCCGGCGCGAGGAAATCGCTCGGATGCTGTCAGGCGCAGACATCACCGCCGAAGCGAGGGCGCAGGCGGACCGGCTGCTGGAGCGGGTGTGAGGACCATTGACAAGACCATTAAAATGACCTAATAAAGGACCATGAATAAGCCCTTCAAGCCCGATATATTGCAACCCATCCTCGCTGACGTAGGGGTGAGCATCACAGACCTGAAGCGCAATCCTGCCGCCGTGATCGCCGCCGCGCGGGAGCAGCAGGTCGCCATCCTCAACCGCAACCGCCCGGTCGGCTATATCGTCTCGCCTGAGGTATGGGACTATGTCTGCGATTTGATCGAGGATATGCAGGATGCTGAGCTGGTGCGAGAAAGGCTGGCGGAGCCGGGCGAGATGATTGAGGTGTCGATTGACGACCTATAGGCTCGTTTTCGATGACAGGGCGTTGAAAGAATTTCGCAAACTGGATCAGGCGGTCCAAAATCAAGCCCGCAGGAAGCTCGCCGAGCGCCTGAACAATCCTCGTGTGCAACCGGATCGCCTGTCCGGGCTCAAGGATTGCTACAAGATCAAGCTGCGAAATGCGGGGGTGCGCCTGATTTATCGCGTTAATGACGACAGGATCGAGGTGGTAGTCATCTCTGTGGGCAAAAGAGATTCCGGCAAACGGGATATCTATGGCACTATTGTCGGCCGACTCAAACCATGACCGACCCCTCCCCCCTCTCCGAGGCCGACGCCGCCAACCGCCTGATGCGGCTGGCGAAGCAGATCGCCCATCATAACCGCCTCTATCACGCCAACGACGCGCCGGAGATTTCCGACGCGGACTATGATGCGTTGGTGCGCGAGAACAATGCGCTCGAAGCCGCCTTCCCCCACCTCATCCGCGCGGACAGCCCCAATGCCCAGGTCGGCGCGTCGGTCGAAAGCTCGCCGCTCGCGAAAGTCGCGCACGAAAAGCGGATGATGAGCCTCGACAACGCCTTTGCCGACGCGGACGTGGCGGAGTTTATCGCGCGCATCCGCCGTTATCTCGCGCTGGGCGACGACACGCCGGTCGCGATGACGGCGGAGGACAAGATCGACGGCCTCTCCCTCTCGATCCGCTATGAGGATGGCCGCCTCGTGCGGGCGGCGACGCGGGGCGACGGGCAGGTCGGCGAGGATGTAACCGCCAATGTGCGCACGATAGCCGACATCCCGCAGCAACTCCCCGAAGGCGCGCCCGCTATCTTCGAGGTGCGCGGCGAGGTCTATATGGCGAAGGCCGATTTCGCGGCCTTGAACGCGCGGCAGGCGGAAGCAGGTGAGAAGATCTTCGCCAATCCGCGCAACGCGGCGGCGGGGTCGCTCCGCCAGAAGGACGCGAGCGTCACCGCCGCGCGGCCCTTGCGCTTCCTCGCCCATGGCTGGGGCGTTGCGAGCGCGCTGCCGGGTGACAGCCAGAGCGCGGTGATGCAGGCCATCCGCCACTGGGGCTTTCCGGTGTCAGAGCATTTCTTATGCCTTGAGGGGGCGGATGCGCTGCTCGGCCAGTATCGCGCGATAGAGCGGCTGCGCGCCGAGATGCCCTATGACATTGACGGCGTGGTCTACAAGGTCGACCGGCTGGACTGGCAGGAGCGCTTGGGCTTTGTCGCCAAGGCGCCGCGCTGGGCGATTGCGCACAAATTCCCCGCCGAGCAGGCGCAGACGACGCTCATAGCCATCGACATCCAGGTCGGGCGGACGGGCAAGCTGACGCCCGTGGGCCGCCTGACGCCCGTGACGGTGGGCGGCGTCGTCGTCTCCAACGTGACGCTGCACAACCGCGACGAGATCGCGCGGCAAGGCGTGCGGCTGGGTGACCGGGTGGTGGTGCAACGCGCGGGCGACGTGATCCCCCAGATTGTCGAGAATTTGACGCGCGAAGAGGACCGCGAGGCGTATAACTTCCCCGATCATTGCCCGGTCTGCGGCAGCGAGGCGGTGGCGGAGGAAGGCGAGGTCGATGTGCGCTGCACTGGCGGCCTGATCTGCGGCGCGCAGCGGATCGAGCGGCTGAAGCATTTCGTGTCGCGCGGCGCGCTCGATATCGAGGGTTTGGGCGAGAAATCGATCCAGGAGTTTTTTGACCTCGGCTGGCTGGAGCATGGCCCGCCGGACATCTTCCGCTTGAGCGCGCATCGGGCGGAGCTGCTGGGCCGCGAGGGCTGGAAGGAGAAATCGGTCGACAACCTCCTTGCCGCGATCGAGGCGAAGCGCCAGCCCGACGCTGCAAGGCTGCTGTTTGGCCTCGGCATCCGCCATATCGGCGCGGTGACAGCGCGGGATTTATGCAAGCGGTTCGAGACTTTGCCTCGTCTGCGCGAAGTGGCGGAGCGGGCAGCCGGGGACGAGGCTGCGCGCGCCGAGTTGACCAGCATCGAGGGCGTCGGCCCCGCCGTGGCGGAGGCGCTGGGGGGTTTCTTCCACGAGGCGCATAACAAGGCGGTATGGGACGATCTGCTGGGCGAGGTCAGCCCACCGCCTTACATGGTCGAGACGCTGGCCAGCCCCGTCTCCGGCCAGACCATCGTGTTTACCGGCAAATTGGAAACCATCAGCCGCGACGAGGCGAAGGCGCAGGCAGAGCGGCTGGGCGCGCGGGCGGCGGGATCGGTGAGCGCATCGACCGACCTCGTCGTCGCCGGGCCGGGCGCGGGATCGAAGCTCAAAAAGGCGGCAGAGCTGGGCATCCGCGTGATCGACGAGGCGGAGTGGGCGGAAATCGTGCAGGCGGCGGGTTAGCGCCGCGCCGCCGCAAACGGCCACTCGATAACATGGCCCGTCCAAAGCGCGAGCCAGACCAGCACCGGTTGCAGCAGCATACGCGGCCCGTGATACACCCAGCCAAGGCCTTTATTCGCCGCCAAATCCATCATCATATGGTTGATGTTGGCCGGCAACACGCACACGGCATAGAGGGCCAAACCCCAGCCGGCGGCTTTGCGCAGGTCATGGGAAATGGATTGTATCAGGCCGAGCGCTCCTGCGACTTCCGCAATTCCGGTCAGGAAAATGACCTGCGGCGCGAACGGCACCCACGGAGGCGTAATGCGCAAAAAGCCTCGCGGCGCAGCGATGTGCACTATACCGGTAATCAGATATAGCGCTGCAACAATCACGCGCGACCAGCGGCGGGCGCGGGCGTCAGCCAAAGTCCAGCTTCCATTCCCAGCGCAGCGGGTCGCCATCCATCACCTCTACGCCTTGCGCGGCAAGCGCATCGCGGATCGCATCCGATGTGGCGAAGTCTTTCGCGGCGCGGGCCTCGGCGCGGCGGTCCAGCTCCGCCTCGATCTGGCTTTCCGTGAGCGTGGCGGATTTGGGGCGGATGCGTAAGGAGGCGCGGTCCAACTCCAGCAGCCCAAGGCCCAGCACCGCGTCCATCGCCTCGAGCAGCGCGCGCTTTTCCTCCGCCGGCACCTTCTTCATGCCGATGGCGTCGTCCAGCAGGGTGAGCGTGACGGCGGTATTGAGGTCGTCTGATACCGCCGCGTCGAACTGGCCCAGCCGCGGTGCGAGCTTGGGATGGGTGATAGCGGGTGCAGCGCGCACCCCCTTGAGCGAGGCCACCGCCATCACCATCCGCTTCAGCCGCGTCAGCGCCGCCGCGAGGTTATCCCAGCTAAACTCCAGCTCGCTGCGGTAATGCGCTTGCAGGCACAGCATCCGATAGGCGAGCGGGTGGAAGCCCTTGTCGATGAGGAGCTGGAGCCGCAGGAACTCGCCCGACGACTTGCTCATCTTGCCCCCGGAATCCCTGGAACTCCGGTCGATCAGGAAGTTGTTGTGCATCCAGATGCGCGCGCCCGAATGCTCCGCGCACTCCAGCGACCCGCAGCCGGTAATCGCCTGATTCTGCGCGATTTCGTTGGGGTGGTGGATTTCGCGGTGGTCGATGCCGCCGGTGTGGATATCGAACGGCAGACCGAGCAGTTCGCGGCTCATAACGCTGCACTCAAGGTGCCAGCCCGGCGCGCCCTTGCCCCAGGGGCTGTCCCACTCCATCTGGCGCTTCTCGCCCGGCGGGGTCTTGCGCCAGATCGCGAAGTCCGCCGCGTGGCGCTTGCCCTCCACCGCCTCGATCCGGCCCCCTTGACCATTGGCACCCTCCTCGGTCGCGGCGCGGGCCAGCCGCCCATAGTCCGCCACGGTGGAGGTATCGAAATACAGCCCGCTCTCCAGCTCGTAGCAGTGTTTATCCGCGATCGACTTGGCGAAGTCGATCATCTGCGGCACATAGTCCGTCGCGATAGACCAGTGCGCAGGCTGGCGAATGTTCAGCGCTTTCACGTCCGCCCAATAAGCCTGCGTATAATGCTGCGCGATGTCCCAGATGGACTGCGCTTTCTCAGCCGCCATCCTCTCCATCTTGTCCTCGCCCGCGTCGGCGTCGTCGGTCAGGTGGCCGACATCGGTGATGTTGATGACATGGCGGAGCTTATAGCCCTTGAAGCTCAGCACCCGGCCCAGCGTATCGGCAAACACATAGGCGCGCATGTTGCCGATGTGGGGGTAGTTGTAGACCGTCGGCCCGCAGGTATAGACGCGTGCCTCGCCCGCATGAACCGGGCGGAACTCCTCGATCTGGCGGGTAAGGCTGTTGAACAGGCGCAAAGGGGGAGATGTCTCGGCAGTCATGACCCGCACATGCGGCGCTTTACCGGCAAGGTCAACGCCCTTCAAAAGCCGAGAAAGCGCACCTGCTCATCCAGCGGGACGCGCGTCCGCTCGAAGGCGTTGATAGGCGCGTGAGGATCACGATAGCCGATCGCCATGCCGCAAAAGAAGATATGCGTCTCATCGGAAACGCCGATATGGTCCTTGATGAGCCGCGCATGTTGCCACAAATATTCCTGCGGGCAGCTATCCAGCCCCTCCTCGCGCAGCAGCAGCATCACGGTTTGCAGCCACATGCCGACATCAGACCATTGCGGCGGCCCCATGAAGCGCGGGAAATAGCAGAGCAGCACCGCGGGCGCATGAAAGGACAAAATGTTCTGCGTCATAAAGGCGCGCCGGGCGTCCTTGTTGTCGCGCGCGATGCCCATCGCGCCATACATGCCCTCGCTCACCGCAAACAGCCGCGCCTTGTGCGCGGGCGAAATGTTGGGGCCGGACCAGTCATATTCCGGCGGGTCTTGCGGGGCGGCGGCCACCATCTTGTCCTGCAACGCCTTCAATGGCTCGCCCGTGAGGATGCTCGCCTCCCATGGCTGGAAGTTGCACCCCGATGGCGCGAAACGGGCCTTGTCCATCACCCGCTTCAACACATCCAGCGCCACCGGCCTGTCGAGAAACGCGCGGACAGAGCGGCGGCTGGCTACGGCGTCACTCACACTCATGGTCATGCATCAATCCTCATCGAAAAGCCCGGCGAGCTGCTCCACCATCGTGCCGCCCAGTTGCTCGGCATCCATGATCGTCACCGCGCGTTTGTAATAGCGGGTGACGTCATGGCCAATGCCGATGGCGACCAGTTGCACGGGCGAGCGCGTCTCGATCCATTCGATCACCTGCCGCAAGTGCCGCTCCAGATAGACGCCGCTGTTGACCGAGAGGGTCGAGTCGTCCACTGGCGCACCGTCGGAGATCACCATCAATATGCGGCGCTCCTCCTGCCGGGCGATCAGGCGGCTGTGCGCCCAGAGCAGCGCCTCGCCGTCGATATTTTCCTTGAGCAACCCCTCACGCATCATCAGCCCCAGCGCGGTGCGCGCGCGTCGCCATGGTTCGTCCGCCTTTTTGTAGACGATGTGGCGCAGGTCATTGAGGCGGCCGGGCAGCGGCGGGCGGCCGGCGGCGAGCCAGTCCTCGCGGCTCTGCCCCCCCTTCCACGCGCGGGTGGTGAAGCCCAGTATCTCGGTCTTGACGCCGCAGCGTTCGAGCGTGCGCGCCATGATATCCGCGCTGATCGCGGCGATGCTGATCGGCCGCCCGCGCATCGAGCCTGAGTTGTCGATCAAGAGCGTAACGACGGTATCGCGAAATTCGGTGTCGCGCTCGACCTTGTAGGAAAGCGAGTGCGTTGGGTCGATCACGATACGCGCGAGCCGGGCGGCATCGAGCATCCCCTCCTCCTGATCGAAATCCCAGCTACGCGACTGCTGCGCCATCAGGCGGCGTTGCAGCCGGTTGGCGAGTTTGGTGACGATGCCTTGCAGCGATGCCATCTGCTGATCGAGGAAGCCGCGCAGGCGCACCAGCTCATCCGCGTCGCACAGCTCCGTGGCGGCGATCTCCTCGTCATGCCGGCTGGTATAGGCCTTGTAGTCAAAGCTGGGCGGCAGATCCGACATCGGCCGGTTGGGCCGCACGGGCATCATGCCCTCGTCGCCCATGCCATCGGCATCGTCACTGTCCATCGAATCGAGATCGTCGCTATACTCGGAGTCGCCGTCGTCGCCCTCGCTGTCGGACTGTTCGCCGCGCGCTTCCGTTTCGGCGTCGCTGTCGCCCGGTTGCTCGTCGCCTTCGTCGCCCTGCTGCTGATCCTCCTCGGCAGAGTCCTGCTCGTCCTGGCCGCTTTCGTCGGTCGGCTCCTGCTGGTCGTCGCTCTCGACCAGCGCCAGATGCTCGAGCAGGCTGGCGGTGAGCTGCTGGAACGCGCGCTGATCATCGAGCGCCAGGGGAAGCGCATCCAGATCCGCGCCTGCCTGCTGCTCGATCCACTCCCGCACCAGATCGACCCCGGCGCGAGCGGCCTCGGGCGGCGCATCTCCGGTCAGCCGCTCCCGCACCAACAGCGCGACCGCCGAAGATAAAGGCACCTCCTCCGCCGTTTGCGCGCGGATGATCGGGTCTGATTTCAGGCGCTGCTCCAGCGCGTGGGAAAGATTATCCCGCACGCCTGCCATCGCGCGCGCGCCCAGTGCCTCCACCCGCGCCTGCTCGGCGGCGTCGTAAACCGCGCGGGCCACCGCCTCGGCAGGCGCACGACGACCATGCAGCGCCTTGTCATGATGCCGCATCTTTAGCGCGCTGGCATCGGCATAGCCCCGCGCCAGCGCCACCTGATCGCGCGGCAGGGTGCGGCCCGGCGCGGGCACCTTGATCGCTTTGCCCACCAGATGCGGCGCATCGGCGGTGAAGCCGACCTCGGCCTCCGAGTCGCGGGCAAGGGCACGGGCTGTGCCGGACAAAATCGCCTTGAAGGCATCAAGAGGAGAAAGGGCAGTCATGAGTCGGGGCTGCGCGAGAGAATGCGGCAAGTCAAGCCCTGGGTCATTTTAGGACATCTCGGGGCCAGCCATGCCATGCGCAGACGCAAACTGTATCAAAATGAAACATCTTGCCGGAACCCATGTTTCATTATGGTTCACAATGAATAACGGCGTGAATCATGGTTAATCTAATGTAATTATGTGGTTTTTTTTGATATAAAGGGCTCACAGCACAATTACATGACGTAACCCGAGACAGTATTGACCGCCTGTTTCCTCAAAATCAGGAATGAGCATGCGCAGACTTCTCATCGCTACCGCCCTTGCCGGTGCCTTCTTCATGGCCCCTTCCGCACAGGCGCTCACCGTCATCCGCCAGTGCGCCGCAACCGACATCAGCGCCACGCCCGCGCTCAGCAACCAGAGCTGCGCGGGCTTTTACGATGGCAATCTGCTGAACCAGTCGAACGCCGGCACTGTCGCGGGTATTTTGAACGGCCTGCTGGGCAGCAGCACCTACAACCCGAACACCTTCCAGTTTGGCTCGTTCCAGACCATTTCGCCGCTCAAAGGCGCGACCATGGTGGATTTCACCAAGGCGCCGTTCAGCACCAAACTTTATGGCATGACACTGCTGGGCGTGCACTATGGCGCGGGCCAGGGTTCGCCGGGCAATGGTATGGGGCCGCTGAGCAAAGGCCGCAATACCAAGGCCACCAACGTCGACACCAGCGCCTTCTACTATTTCGATGCGGGCAAGACGGGCCTCGACAAGCTCAAGCTGAACTGGGGCGCCAGCTCAAACCTGACGTTGTTCTCTACCGGCGCACCCGGCGGCGTGCCGGAGCCGGCAACGTGGGCGCTGATGATCCTCGGTTTCGGCGGGATCGGCTCAGCACTGCGCCGCGGCAAGGCCAAGGTGCGCGTCGGCTACTCGATGGCGTAACTACCCCACTTCCTAACAGGCATGGCTGGCGGCCGCTTCCTTGTGAGGCGGCCGCTTTTTTATGTGGGGACAGTGCGGATAGACCAAACCGCGCTGACGGGCTGGCTGTGGGGTTCACGCCTTCCCCACGATGCTTTCGGGCAGGTCTTTCCCGAACACGCGCTGATAATATTCCGCCACCAGCGCCCGCTCCGCCTCGTCGCACTTGTTGAGGAAGCTGAGACGAAACGCGAAGCCGACATCCTTGAAGATGAGAGCGTTCTGCGCCCAGCTGATGACGGTGCGCGGCGACATGACGGTCGAGATATCGCCGTTGATGAACCCCTGCCGCGTCAGCTCGGCGACCTTGATCATGTTCTCGACCTCCTTGCGGCCGCCCGCATGATCATATTCGCCGGACTTCGCGAGCACGACCTGCGCCTCCACCTCGGCAGGCAGATAATTGAGCGCGACAACGAGGTTCCAGCGGTCCATCTGCCCCTGATTGATCTGTTGCGTGCCATGATAGAGGCCCGACGTATCGCCCAGCCCCACCGTGTTGGCGGTAGCGAACAGGCGGAAATAGGGGTTGGGGCGGATGACGCGGTTCTGGTCGAGCAGGGTCATCTTGCCGTCCGTCTCCAGCACGCGCTGGATCACGAACATCACATCGGGGCGGCCCGCGTCATATTCATCGAACACCAGCGCGACCGGCCGCTGCAACGCCCAGGGGAGCAGCCCCTCGCGAAACTCCGTCACCTGCTGGCCCTCTTTCAGCACGATGGCATCGCGCCCGACCAGGTCAATGCGGCTGATATGCGCGTCGAGGTTGATGCGGATGCACGGCCAGTTGAGCCGCGCCGCCACCTGCTCGATATGCGTCGATTTGCCGGTGCCATGATAGCCCTGCACCATCACGCGGCGGTTATACGCAAAGCCCGCGAGGATCGCGAGCGTGGTGTCCGCGTCGAACACATAGGCGGGGTCAAGATCGGGCACGCGCTCGTCGGCTTCAGAAAACGCCGGGATGGTCATGTCGACATCCAGCCCGAACAGATCGCGCGCGCTCACCTGTTTGTCAGGCGCGTCCATCAGCGTCTCGCTGCGCATATCGGGGTTGGCGTTGGGTATGTCGGTCATTAGTCGGCCTTGATGCATTGAAACAAAGGTGACTCACGCAAAAGCGGGAGCCTTTCGCAGGTGCGTATAGGCGGCGATCACATCCTGCAACGCCTTTTCGTGGGATCGGTCGCCGCCATTATGATCGGGGTGATAGCGGCGCACCAGCGCGGCGTAGCGGGTGCGCAGCGCCTTGCGGTCCGCGTCTGTCCCCAGCTCCATTACCCGCATTGCCGTGCGGTCCTCGGGGCTGAGCGGCTTGCCATCCTGCCGGGCCATATTTTTCTGAGCCATTTCGGCGCGCATCGCCTCCATCTTCTGCCGGTATCCCGCGCCGATCGCGTCCAGCGGATCGGTGAAGTCCGCCCATTTCGGGCCGGGCGCATGGGCGTTGGACGAGAAGGCGCGTGTCTCGCGCTCCCACCCCGCATAGGGGCGCTGCGCCGCCTCGATCTCGTCCGCACTCATGCCGGAGAAGAAATTATAGCCGGTATTGAATTCCCGCACATGATCGAGGCAGAGCCAGCGCCACTGGGGCGGCCGATCGGCTGGAGACTGCGCATCGCGCGCGGCGGGCGCGCGGAACTCCCCCGGCGCGGGGCATCCCTCCACGGCGCAATGCGGGGCAGCGCCCTCCACCCGGCCATGAAAACGCGGGCTACGGCGGGGAGGATCGGTATCGGCAGACAAGTTGAGGCTATCCCGGCAGGTGCAAAACCCCTATATAGGCAATATGGATAGCCAAGCGAAAGGCCCGGTCGCCACCGAAATTGAATCCCGCCTGCGTCTGGCGCTCAATCCGTCGCATCTGCTCATCATCAACGACAGCGAGAAGCATCGTGGCCATGGCGGCTATGATGCCGCGGGCGAGAGCCATTTCACGGTGGAGCTGGTATCCACCGCGTTCATCGGCACGAACCGGCTGGCGCGGCAGCGGCTGGTGAACGAGGCGCTGCGGGAGCTGCTCGTCGAAAAAATCCACGCCCTGTCCATCCGCGCCTTCGCGCCGGGAGAGCCAGGCTGAGAGGCCGGGCGTCTCTTTTTTAAGCCCTGCCCAAAAGGCAAATTGTCATACCCGCGCCATTCCTTTATGGCGCCGGGCAAATCCCTCCCCCGGAAAGCAGTGTTGAACGAATCATACCGGAGCATGAGCATGGCATTACGAGCGGGGTTGACGATTGCGGACGAGCTGGTCCGCTTGATCGAGGAGCGGGCGTTGCCCGGCACCGGCATCGAGGCCGAGGCATTCTGGGCGGGCATGGCGGACATCCTCGCCCGTTTCGCGCCGGAAAACGCCGCGCTGCTCGCCAAGCGCGAGGATTTGCAGGCACAGATCGACGCATGGCACATGGCGCGCGCGGGCAAGCCGCTCGACAGCGCCGAATATCAGGCGTTCCTGCGCGAGATTGGCTATCTTGTCCCGGAACCAGCGCCCTTTGCTGTGACGAGCGCCAATATAGATGATGAACTGGCCCGTATGGCCGGGCCGCAGCTGGTGGTGCCGATATTGAACGCGCGCTTTCTGCTCAATGCCGCCAATGCGCGCTGGGGCTGCCTCTATGACGCGCTCTACGGCACGGATGCGATTCCCGGCGTGGCGCAGGGCAAGGGCTATGATGCGGCGCGCGGCGCGCAGGTGATCGCCTGGGCGCGCGGCTTCCTCGACAACGCGGTGCCGGGCTGGGAAAAAGCGCTGACCGACGAGGCGGGCGCCCCGCCGCACGCCACCTCGGACAAGGGCTTCCTGTTCCAGCATAATGGCCTGCATATCGAGGTGGTGGTTGACCGCAGCCATCCGATCGGCGCGACCGATCCGCTTGGCGTGTCGGACGTAATCCTCGAATCCGCGCTCACCACCATCTGCGACCTTGAGGATTCGGTTGCGGCGGTCGATGGCGCGGACAAGACGCTCGCTTATGCGAACTGGCTCGGCCTGATGAAGGGCGACCTTGAGGATATGTTCGAAAAGAACGGCGCAATGATGACCCGCCGGTTGAATGCCGACCGCGAATATACCGCGCCGGATGGCAGCCATTTCACCCTGCCGGGGCGCAGCCTGCTGTTCGTGCGCAATGTCGGCCACCTGATGACGACACCCGCCGTGCTGATGCCGGATGGCAGCGAGGCGCCCGAAGGCATTATCGACGGCATCGTCACCACGATGATCGCGATGCATGACCTGCACGGTAGCGGTGCATTCAAAAACAGCCGTTCGGGAAGCGTCTATATCGTCAAGCCCAAGATGCACGGGCCGGAAGAGTGCGCGTTTGCCAACCGCCTGTTCGATGCGATCGAGGATATGCTGGGCCTTGCGCGCCATAGCCTCAAGATCGGTGTGATGGACGAGGAGCGCCGCACATCCGCCAATCTTGCCGCCTGCATAGAGGCGGTGAAGCACCGCATCATGTTCATCAACACCGGCTTTTTGGACCGCACCGGCGACGAGATGCACACCAGCATGCGCGCCGGGCCGATGATCCGCAAGGGCGACATGAAAACCTCGAGCTGGATCGCCGCCTATGAGGACCGTAATGTGCAGATCGGCCTCGCCTGTGGCCTCTCCGGCAAGGCGCAGATCGGCAAGGGCATGTGGGCCGCGCCGGACCGGATGGCAGACATGCTCGCTCAGAAGATCGGCCACCCCAGGACCGGCGCCAACACCGCCTGGGTGCCCTCCCCCACCGCCGCCGTGCTGCACGCGACGCATTATCATGCCGTCGACGTGTTTGCCCGTCAGGCCGAGCGCCGCGCGGAAGGCGTCACCGGCCTTGATCCGCTGCTCTCCATTCCGGTCGCGGCAGGTGTCAACTGGTCTGACGCGGAAATCCGCGCCGAGCTGGATAACAATGCGCAAGGGATATTGGGCTATGTGGTGCGCTGGGTCGATCAGGGCGTCGGCTGCTCGAAGGTGCCGGACATCAATGACATCGGCCTGATGGAGGACCGCGCGACGCTGCGCATCTCCTCTCAGCATATGGCGAACTGGCTGCTGCATGGCGTGGTGAGCGAAGCCGACATCGACGCGGCCTTCGCGCGCATGGCGAAGAAGGTCGATGCGCAGAACGCCGGCGATCCGCTCTACAGGCCCATGTCCGGCAACGAGGCGGCGAGCCTTGCCTACCAAGCCGCGCGCGACCTCGTGTTCAAGGGTGTCGAGCAGCCCTCGGGCTATACCGAGCCGCTGCTTCACGCCTACCGGCTCAAATTGAAAGCGGCGGCGCGCTGACGCGCAGGGGCGCGGGGCATTTCCTGCTGGCCTTCCCGCGCCCTTTGGGATATGTGGCCGCCTTTCGTGATTTCCTGAAAGCCTGAGTGTTAGAAAAATGCAGACCCTTGAGACGTTGAACGAAGGCCTGAAGCGCGCCTATACCCTCACCATTTCCGCCAGCGACATTGCGGCGCGCGTGGATCGCGAAGTGGCGAACCTCGCGCCGCAGATCCGCATGGCCGGTTTCCGCCCCGGCAAGGTGCCCGCCAACCTCATCCGCAAGATGCACGGCGAGCGTTTGCAGGCCGAGGCGCTCAACACATCCATTCAGGAAGGTGTCCAGAAAGTCCTCGCCGACAACAGGCTGCGCCCCGCGATGCAGCCCGCGGTCGAGCTGGACGAGGGCTTTGTATTCGGCAAGGACGCCGAGGTGAAGATTTCGCTCGAGGTTCTGCCGGAGATCGCCGCGCCATCCGTGGACGCGCTGGGCCTCACGCTGGAGCGGCTGACGGTCGCGGTGGATGATGCCGCACTGGACGAGGCGGTAAACCGGATCGCCGAACAGCAGAACGCCTTTGCCCCGCACAAGGATGGCACCAAGGCCAAGACCGGCGATATCGTCGTGATGGACTTTGCCGGCAAGGTCGATGGCGTCGCGTTTGACGGCGGCACCGGCGAGGGCATGAAGATCGAGATCGGCTCGGGCGGCCTCATCCCCGGCTTCGAGGATCAGCTCATCGGCCTTAAAGTGGGCGACGAGAAGGTCGTTTCGGTCACTTTCCCCGAAGATTACAATGTCGAGACGCTGAAGGGCAAGCCTGCCACGTTCGACATCAAGGTGACGGCGCTGCTCGACAAAGCCAAGCCGCAGGCGGACGATGATTTCGCCAAGGCGCTCGGCCTCGAAGGGATCGAGCAACTCCGCGAGCTGATGAAGGGTCAGATCGAGCAGGAGCATAACGGCCTCACCCGCACCCACATGAAGCGCAAGCTGCTCGATCAGCTCGCCGCCGCCCATGATTTCGATGTGCCCCCGAGCATGGTCGAGGCGGAGTTCAACCAGATCTGGGCGCAGCTTGAGCACGAAGCCGGCCACGAGGAGGACAAGGAAGCCGCCCTCACCGAGCTGGAGAATGACAAGGACGAATATCGCGGTATCGCGGTGCGCCGGGTGCGCCTCGGTCTGCTGCTCTCCGAGATTGGCCAGGCCAATGGCATCGAGGTCAGCCAACAGGAAATGCAGCGCCTCGTGATGCAGGCAGCGCAGCAGTATCGCCCGCAAGACCGCGAACGCTTCGTGCAATATATCCAGAACGAGCCGATGGCCGCGGCCCAGTTGCGCGCGCCGCTCTATGAGGACAAGGTGGTCGACTTCCTGTTCGACAAGGCGGAGATCACCGAGCGCACCGTTACCAAGGCCGAGCTGGAAGCCGCGATCGAGGCGGAGGACGGCGAGCCAAAGGGCCATGTGCATGGCCCGGATTGTAACCATGATCATGATCATGACCACAAACCCGCCAAGAAAGCGGCGCCCAAGAAGGCCAAGGATGCTGCTCCGGCCGAAGAGCCTGCACAGGCTGATGCACCCGCCAAGCCGGTGAAGAAGGCCGCCGCCAAGAAGGCGGAGGTTGCTGAGGGCGAGCCTGAGGCCAAGCCGGCGAAGAAGGCGCCCGCCAAGAAGGCAGCCGCCAAGGCGGAAGGCTGAACAGCATCGCGCCATGAGCCGCAGCGGCGCATCGGATCGCCCGGCCTTGCCGCCGGGCGACCCTATGCCGCCGATACCCGCCGCCGCGCGCATCGTGGTGCTGCTACCCTGCTACAACGAAGCGGGTGCAATCGCGCAAACGATAGCCGATTTCCGCGCCGCGCTGCCCCAGGCCAGCATCTATGTCTATGACAACAACAGCACCGACGGCAGCCGCGCGATAGCGGCTGAGGCAGGCGCGCTCGTGCGCACCGTCCGCCAGCAGGGCAAGGGCCATGTGGTGCGGCGGATGTTCGCGGATATCGACGCCGACATCTATATCATGGCCGATGGCGACGCGACCTACGAGGCAGCGGCCGCGCCCGCGATGATCGCCATGATGCTGCGCGACAATTTCGATATGGTGGTTGGCGCACGCCGGACCGAGACGGAGGCCGCTTACCGGCGCGGCCATCGCCTCGGCAACAGGATGCTTACCGGGCTGCTCAAAAGCCTGTTCGGCCGCAGCTTCACCGATATCCTGTCAGGCTATCGCGTGTTCTCCCGCCGCTTCGTCAAGAGCTTTCCGGTGCTGTCCGCCGGTTTCGAGATCGAGACGGAGATGAGCGTGCACGCGCTCGAACTGGCGATGCCGGTCGCGGAAAAAATCACCGCCTATGCCGCGCGGCCGGAAGGATCGGTCAGCAAACTTTCGACTTACCGCGACGGCTGGCGCATCATGCGGACGATCATCACGCTCTATCGGGTCGAGCGGCCAATCTGGTTCTTCGGCTTTATCGGCGGGCTGTTTGCAGGCGTGGCGCTGGGGCTTTCCGTGCCCTTGCTGCTCACTTACCTGGAAACCGGCCTCGTGCCGCGCTTTCCAACCGCGATCCTCGTTACGGGCATGATGATTATCGCGGTGCTGAGCTTTATGTGCGGCCTCATCCTCGACACTGTAGTGCGTGGGCGGCGCGAGGTGAAACGCCTCGCCTATCTCGGCCATGCCGCCCCCGCAGATTTATCGAGCCGGCAATAATCCTGCATTAACGGGTGCACATTAGTGTGAGGCGTGGGAAATCCCCTTGAACCTGCCTCGTTTTGGCACGATGTAGGCGAAGCACAACACACCGTCTGAAAGAGCATCATGCACAACAGCACTTTTGATCCGA